>JBDRBN010000046.1:0-59945 GCA_043822785.1 Pseudomonadota bacterium | reverse complement strand
CATAACCTTGCTCCTTTCGGAAAAAAACTATAGCATATCATTAATATATTGAAGCATTGCTTTCCACTGCCCTCTCATATTTTTTTGTCAAAGAACTTTGAACCCTCCCCTATTGCGACACAGTCTCTGTGAGGGGAGGGTGAAGGTGGGGTAGATCACTTAATCCCATGCGGGCCGCCATTGCCGTTTCCACCTCTGCGCCCATCTGGACGCGGCAGAGTACGCCCGCGCCGCGTGGCGTCCGTGGCATCATCGGCCTTTGTGGTGTCTCGCGCTTCAGCGCGCTGCCTAACCATATCGATGCGTCTGCTTTGCATTCCCATGCCAGCTGTCAATTTGACAAGACGAGGCAGTGCATCTGGAATAAATGCTTTTGTTGCTGGATCCACAAACTCACGACGTGCATCTTCTGGAAGATTGTCCAATAATTCGTCTATCGCTGCTGCATATTCCATCTGCACGTGCTCAGGTAGCCCTCCGGTTCTCGCAAATCCCATTCTTCGAAGCTCGGGATTAGCTCTTAGCTTTTCTAAAATCTCGCTCGCTGAACCAAAGAGCATCTGGGCACCAAAGTCCATGGCACGCACTGCACGATCAGGCTTGCCTGCAATAGCGGAAGAAGAAGCCATCGTTGCCTGTGCTTCAGCCACTACTTGTTCCAGTGGTTCTGTTAACAACTCATTCTGCAGTGTAGGATCGATACTCATGGCGCAAAGCTCGCCTGTTGCAGCAGCGATGTGCTCAAATGTGAGCGCGCTATACCCAGCCTTGTTGGCAGTCTGAATTGCTTTTTCCAATACTGCGGTTATAGCTGAAAACTGTGGAGGCACCGTGCCAACAAGGGCATATTGCGTTGGCCGATAATAGTGCTCTGCCATGCGAGCTGCAGCATCGATCATCTCGCGAAAAATCTTAACATCATAAAGCTTTTCGAGCTCTCTGGCCTTTGGTCCATCGAGCACATCGATCTTTTCTTCAAGCGTAAAGCTACGAACTTTGGGCCAGTTGAACCTGCGTTGCAAATCTGGGTACCTCTCAAGCATTGCCTTCCCACGGCTAGTCGTACCTATGAGCAAAAGATTATGCTTGATCGCAGGATCATCCACCAAATCAAGAATGAGTTTGCCTGGCGATTCTGTGTCGCCACTCGTCGTACCGCCGCTTAAGAACACCAGATCGATCTCCGAGATGTAGAATATGACCGGTCCTTTTCTTGCTTCACGCGCGATCTCCGCTACCTTGTCAGCCACATTACCCCTGTACATGGTGCCAGCCTGAAACTCGGCAGCATTGATCTTCATGACAGAAGCGTTGCGGAATCGTTCAGGCACTGCTGCATCGCCCTTCTGCTTCATGATTGTCATCTTCTCTACTATGACATCCTTACCCTCGCCAGTGGGCGCGTCAAAAATTAAATTGATGTATCCGCTGCGCTGGCTTGCCATCTCCCATGCGACTTTTGCCTCCACACCTCGACCCTTGACGTCATAGTTGGGATCCATCTTAAGACGCTTGTCTATGACCTGATCAAAGCGCGTGGTTATGACTCGGCCACGGATTCGCTTTATTATGTCTTCCCCTACCATCTTGCCAAAATAAACCGACACGAGCAGGCCAGATACACCGCCCACCACCGACATCACTGTGCTCAAACTGATAAAATCCCTCTGTATATTTGCCTCTTTATATATCCCCTCAAGATGATCTATCAGCTCTTTGCGACGTTCATCGCTAAGGCCTGGTATTTTAACATCGTCATTCTCTAAGACATCGATAATGCCCGTGCCCTCATCACTTTTAAGTCTGTCAGGCATCTTGGTAAATAAATAGGTTCCTTTGACAGATTGATCGTATTTAAAGTTTCCATCTGGGTCTTCCCCAACTATTTTTGGCGCTGATCCCTCCTTGATCTTAAGAGTCTCTCTATCGAATTTTAGTTCCTTACACCTTGCAAGCGCCATCATCTCGGGCACGGTAAGTTCAAAGCCTGCGCTTTCAAATTTCAAAAAGTCCTGGCTCTGCTCTATTTTCCTATTATAGAAAGTTAGATAAACAGCGGGTTCCACGAGCTTCTCAAAGGCAAACCACTTGTAAGGTAAAAATGGAGAGCGGCACATGCCCTGCTTTTGCATCGATGTTAACCAGGTCTGACCCAGAGGCGATTCCAGCAACACCTTAATTTCATCTATCTTGTTTTCGCCTTCACCCATTATGACAGGCGCCCTAAAAGTGTCTGGCCTTAACATGGGGAGCTTTGATGCTTCCTGACCTGCTCCAAACATTTCAGGGATGGCTGGAAGCCATCCCAGCTTAGGATCTTTCATCATGAATACTTGCTGAGAGTTTATGTGTTGTGACTCATCGCACACCGGGTACTCATCCCAGGTGCTGCAGGCTTTACCCTTGATTCCGCAGATTGTCATAATTGTCTCCCGTATATTCTCATCTTTATTATCGGCAGAATTTTGCAAATGTTGCGTGGGAGATTGTTTTTTGATCGATTTAAATAATTGGGTATATATTTCAAGGCCTTAGGAGTGGAAAATCCTTAGAAAATCGCGCGCATACTCATGCCTGCAAGCGGCATTGTGATATGGATGGCAGATATCATCAAAGCCCCATTATTTGCGAACTGAACCTGCCCGCCAGGGCTAAGCTGCCCTGCAAGGCTCACGAGCATTTCCCGCTCTGGCCGTCCATCAGCAAATGCGGCAAAAGCACCCCTTTCGCTTATGTCACTCACGTTCATCCTGTTGCCTTCAAACTGAAATGCGATCTCATGAGGGGCTTGGGCATGCAAAGCAACAGCAGCACCTGCCTTGTGCACGATCTCGTCGATCACCCTGCGCAGCACAGCACCGCTTTGAAAGGTTAATCGTTCAGGCACGCTCCCCTGGACGCTGGTTTTAAGCCATTCGCTAGTATGGCCATACTCATATACTGTTCTGATATGATCTATGGGGTCAACGAGGCAATACAAGGCATTAATAGCATAAAGGATATCCAAGTATCTTAAGCAACCTTCTTCTATATCCAGTGGTATAGTTACAAGCTGATTCGCATTGTTGAGCTTAGCGATCTGACCGGAAACCATTTGATATTCCCAGCTATCTCTAAGAACCTTGCTACTCCTAAAAGTGCTATTGGGCATATCAAGAGCACTCCTCAGCATTTGCAATAGTCTAATAAATTCCTTCGGATGTCTAATCAGAGGATCCTCTTCCACAGGGTCAGGCTCTTTTTCTCTAGCCAGCCTAAGCTCAAGCTGGGGTATTAACTCGCCTGCCCTCTTAAAAAAATCTTCCATGAATGCATACCATGCGCTCAGATATATGTTTGGATCGCTTATCGCACTTACCTCTGAAACCCAATCTAGTCCCTGATTGAGAACTGCCTGCCTATAAGCAGCTTCTATAACTTCCTTTGTTGCAACCCCGGAGATCATGGCAAGATAAAGGCCGCTAGTTCTTCCATCAGTTCGCAGAAAGTCTTCAAAAGCATTAATGCCGCCTTCGAATGTATCAAAGCTTACAGGTCCTTTTGCCTGGTGAAATGGCTGAAGCGCACTTCTCCATCGATCGTCTAAGCGATAAATCGAAGCCAAGGCTGCTGTTTGTTTTTTGCCTATCTGATTCATAGTCTTGATCTTGCCTCACATATCGGCATACCGCCTGGAAAGTTGCTAAAAAACTACAAAAAATTGCATCAACTTAGGTTTGTCATTTTACGGTTGCCCCTTATGCTGCCATAGTCTAGTTTTTGCAAATCAATCTTGAGGAGGCGCTATGCTGGTCAAGCACGCTAAAATGGTCTGGATGGATG
The DNA here is from genome assembly GCA_043822785.1 of Pseudomonadota bacterium. Classification (GTDB taxonomy): domain Bacteria; phylum UBA10199; class UBA10199; order 2-02-FULL-44-16; family JAAZCA01; genus JBDRBN01. The sequence continues at coordinate 56,123 of JBDRBN010000046.1, read as the reverse complement.
GCAAATTTGTGGATTGGAAAGATGCCAAAGTCCATATCCTAACAAATGCTCTACATTATGGCCTAGGCGTGTTCGAGGGCATGCGCTGCTACAAGCTAGCAAAAGACGGCTCAGCCATATTCAGGCTTAAGCTCCATATACGAAGACTATTCGACGGGCTTAAGATCCTCTCTATGGAATCGCCTTTCACAGAAAAACAGCTCGTGAATGCCTGTATTGAAACCGTAAGGGTGAATGGTTTTGATGAATGCTATGTGCGACCGATCATGTACAGCGCAGAGGGTGAGATGGGGCTTTCAGCAATAAATCCCACAAAAGCAGCTATCGCCGCATGGACGTGGGGTGAATATCTAGGAGCCGGTGCTTTAGAAAAGGGAATTCGTGCCAAAGTATCTTCTTTCAACCGGCATCATGTAAACATAGGCATGGTTCAAGGAAAGATCATCGGCCAATATGTAACAAGTATTTTGGCTAAGCGCGAGGCCTTGAGCATGGGCTATGACGAAGCTATTATGCTAGATACGCATGGATATGTGGCAGAGGGAAGCGGCGAGAACATATTTGCAGTTCGCGATGGTATAATATTAACACCTCCTATGACCTCTCCCATTCTGCCAGGCGTTACCCGAGATACAGTCATCGCCCTTGCTAATGATATGGATTTACCCTTGCGAGAGCAGAAGTTTACTCGAGATTTTCTCTATATATGCGATGAGGTGTTTCTCAGCGGTACAGCTGCCGAAATCACCCCAGTGCGCGAAGTTGATAATAGAAAAGTTGGCTCAGGCGCTCCTGGCCCTATCACAAAACAGCTTCAGAATGCCTTCTTTGATGCTGTACGAGGCAAGAATACACTGCATAGCGAGTGGCTAGATATAATCTGATTTTTTGTTTTTAATTATGGTCAAAATTTGCTATAAGAAATGCTACCAACTGTAGTGGTTAACAATCAATTTGTGATGCGCGACCTATAGTGAAAATAGCGCATCCAGCACAGGAGGGATTATGGCAAAGAAGAAAAAGAAAAAGGTAGTGAAGAAGAAAAAGACAGTTAAGAGGAAAAAGAAGAAGGTCGTAAAGAAGAAAAAGTCAAAGAAGGGCAAGAAGGCATTTGGTGGCTACACAGTAAACTTCCGCGGCTGCGCACATACTCTAGAGCAAGTTCTTGGCCGCACACCCATAGCACCAAGCCAGATGACAAAGAAGCTTTGGGCATACGTGAAGAGAAATCGCCTCAACACGAAATGATGGGTCGAGATTTTTCGATTCATCATCCTGAGCCCTTCGACTCCCTGTCGGTCGCTCAGGGTAAACTTCGTCGAAGGATCTCTCTAGTTAGTGTATAGATACAAAAAAACCGGCGGAATATCCGCCGGTTTTTTTATGTCTGTCATGAGGTCAAGAGGTGTAAGCTCTTTCTGCGGGCTTCTAATTTCCTGGCAAAATCCTGGTGATCCATGCAGTTGACGATATTCGACAACTGCATGTCGAGGTTGGAATTAAATACGTCTGGGATCACCCTGAAGATAAATCTGTTTCGATCCCAGTCTGTTGGTGAAAGCAAGCTCATAAGCCTTGCTGTGAACTTAAGCTTTAAGCTTGTGCTCATTCGATTCTTGCCTGGTTTCCAAATACGGTATCTGAGTTTTGGATATAGATTCTTGAGTGCATAAACCTCTTGGTGAACCCAGATGTATCCCTCCTCCAGCTCTCGCACGCTCATGCGCTTTGGTTTAAAGACTACATGTCCCAAATCGTATTTGGACCAATCATAGTGTAATATCCTGCCCTCAGCCTTCATGCGCTCAAACAGCTTGGTTCCTGGAAATGGCACGAGAATGTTAATCAGATTATCGAGCAGCGCGTTGTCGTGGATGAAATCAGCAAGCCTAGAAAACGAAGACGTATCATCGCAATCGTTTCCAAGGATAAACGAGCCTATCACATCGATGCCAAAGCTTCGAATGGAGCTAATGGCTTCGCTATACTGATCTACATTATTTATAGCCTTTGAGAGCGTTTTAAGACTATCTGCCGAGAGGCTTTCAAACCCTATGAATATGTGCTGGCACCCTGCATCTTTCATCATGGCAAGCAACTCAAGGTCTTTGGCAACGTTTACAGAGCATTGGCAGGTCCAACCGCTGATGTCGAATTTCTGGTTCATGGGTATGAGGGCGTCTCTTAGCATCTCCATGATGCGCTTTCTGTTACCCACCAGATTGTCGTCGGTTATGAATAGCTGTTTCATGTAATTGTCGTGAACAGCGTATCTGTAGATGTCGTGGATTTCATCTTCGACTTGTGCAGGAGCCTTGTACCGCATCTTTGATCCCAAAAAATCCTGAACCGAACAGAAATCGCAATCAAACGGGCAACCGCGCGAGGTCTGCAGCATGTTGGCCACGTAATAATGATTTTTCTGCAGATCGCGCCTAGGACCAGGCGATGCCCCCAGATGAGGTCTTCCCTCGTCAGGATCAGGCGTGTAGATCTTTTTTAATTCGCCTCTTTTGAAATCTTCTATCACTTTGTACCAGCGGCCCTCTGCCTCTCCTACAAATACGCTATCAGCATGCTCCAAAGCCTCTTGGGGAAGCATCGACGCGTGCACCCCGCCTAAAACCACCGGCCTTTTGCGCCTGCGAAACTCATCTGCAATTTGATAGGCACGAATAGCCTGAAGGCTCATGACCGTTATGCCTATCAAATCGCATGGCTTATTAAAGTCGATCTCCTCTATGTTTTCATCAACTATCTCCACTTCCACATCAGAAGGCGTGATAGCAGCAACCGTGGGAACGGCCAGGGGTATGCCCCAGAACCCGCGCTTCATCCCGATGAATTTGGCAACAAAGCGAAAATCGAAGAACTCGCGTTCCTTCTTGTTCTTGCATGGTACTATGAGCAGAAGTTTCATAGTAAGTTCTCGCATGCCTCGATTGCGGCCTCGGCATTTTCTACGGACTCCGTGCCGTCTATATCCCAGCTGTTCAATACAAAAACCGGCTTGTCCAACTTGAGCGCTACGGCGATCTCCGAGAGCGTGCCGTAACTGCCACCCACAGCTATCACAGCACTTGCGCTGTGCACGATGACCATGTTTCTGGCATGGCCCATGTTTGTGGCGATGGGTATGCCTACGTGCGGATTGGCATGTGCGGCATCTGCGTGGGGCAATATCCCGACAACCGTTCCGCCTGCTTCTGATGCGCCTTTGGAGGCAGCTTCCATTACGCCCGAGAGCCCCCCTGTGATGAGCGTCCATCCCCTCAAGGCGATCTGCCTTCCCAGCTCTTCAGCTGTTTTAAGATCTTCTGCACTAGCGTCTGCAGCACCGATTACTGCTATGAGTTTATGTTTCATAGTCTTATCCTCCTATCAGCAAACCATTGCCATATTTTAAGTAACGGGCTGCGTCTAAGCTGTATTGCCCTGTGTGGACAGACTTCATGGCAGCAAAAGCATTGTATGCATTGCTCGCTATTAATCTTAGGGGCAAAATCCTGTTCGCCTTCATCGATCGCCAAAACAGGACACGCATTCACGCACAAATTACATCGTTTACACAGATTTTCATCTATCACAGGTTGGGCACTCATGTTGTGCCATATGATGCGCATGACTAGCTTGGATATCCACCAGTCTCGCATGCCATGTGTATAGGTTGAAGGCAACTTAAAGCAAGGAGGGCGCAATTCATCCATGCTGTCGCCCACAACTAAGATGTCCTCCACATCGTTTAACAGCTTAAGCTGTAATGCAGCTGCTAGCGTATCCAGATGTTTTGGAGAAAGGCCAATCAGCTTGCAGCAGATAGCGTCCACAAAATGCATATTCTGTCCTGCTGCTATGACTCCTAGCTCAATCAGATTTCCGCCTGATGGTCCATCTCCCTCCATGGCTACTATTCCATCAATGATGTTGAAATGGGGACACACGCAATCAGCTATGCGCACCACTTGCTCTGAAAAATCGTATGCATCAGGATGTGCTCGATGTATGCTAGATTTCTGCATGCCGTTTATGCAGCCAAAGAGATTTTTTACCGCAAGGGTTAAGACCGTTAGCCCATGCGTCTTGAACTTGGGTAGATTTATTATCATATCAGCTTGGGCTAGCGCCTTAGCGATCCTTAAGCCGGCTCTTTCCACGCTGCCCGAAGCCTCAAATGGAGCTTCGGCAAATCCATGTATGCGGCATACCTCACGCATACCAGTCACTTCCCAGGTTTTCTGTATAGAATGTACGCCGTTTGGGCTATCGCCAACTGAAACGTGCGCACCGGCTTGTTTGAAGATGCAACCTACTGCAGCGACAAAGTGCGGATGAGTTGTGACGCCCATGGATGGGGGATAGGCGCCCAGCAGGTTGGGTTTGAGAAGCACGCATTTACCTCGTGCGCTCGAAAGATCGAATCCTGTAAGCTCAACTGCGCGACGAATGGATGCTTCGAGCGATTTTTGCTCGTAGCTAGTCTGTTTTATGAGGGCTACTCGATGCGGCATAGGGTCATAATGCCTAGAGAAAATGAAATTCCAAGCGCCAAATTTAACTAGGCGAGAAAGGCGAGAAACGTGTTGCTGGCGTTTCTCGCGTGTCTCGCCTTTCTCGCGTGTCTCGCTTTATTGGAGATTAACATCATACTTGAACATAAATTGGTTAGCAGCTATGCACCTCATTATGGCTGAGATTAGTTATTCAGACGTTGCTCGGGATTTTCTTAAGCTGGTGGGGTTGCCTCCTGCTAAGCCTGATCATGCGTTTCTTTGCAAGCTTACGCGTGCGTTTAACAGGCTCCCTTATGAAAACCTCACAAAGGTCATCAGGGCAACCAAGACAGCTGACCCTGAAAAAAGGCTACGGACCCCTGATGTAATTTTAGAAGAACATATTGACATGGGCGCTGGAGGAACGTGCTTTTCACTCACATATTTCTTTCAGCAGGTTCTTTTTTTTGCAGGATATGATTCTTGGCCTGTTTTTTGCGATCGGTCCTACGGTCCAGATACTCATTGCGCCATCATAGTGCCACTTAGCAACATGCGTTTTTTAGTCGACCCAGGCTATCTTATGGAAGAACCGCTAGTAATTCCTACTTTTGGCGATTCAGTGCAACACAGCCCAACAGGCATGCTGCGGCTTATGAGGCTGGGCACGAGCAAACAGCTCCTGCTCATAACAGAGCGCAAAGGAAAAACGCGAATCAGATACAGGCTGCGCGATGAGCCTGTAAGCGCTATACATTTTCGCAGCAGATGGATTGATTCATTTGAGTGGGCCATGATGAGGCATCTATGTGTATCCAGGCAAACTGGCACGGGCCAGCTTTTCATGAGAGATGGAGTCGTCAGATTTACAGACAAAACCAAAAGAGCGCAGGATCGAATAGGCAGAAACTTTTCAAGAGAGATTGAAAAAGCTTTTGGTATAGATATGCGCATCGTGAGTGCAGCTCAGGATGCGCTTAAAAGCAGAGGTGCATGATGCATGATTTAATAAAGCCCATAGCAGGCATACTTACGTCGCACATCGATGAGCTCGACCGCATTCTAGATGCACTCGCCAATCACTTTGGAGGCACCGACATTGTAAGCGAATGGCTTTTATTTGATCACACACGCTATTATGAAGAGGAGATGGGCACATGCCTTAAGCGCTGCTTTGTCGCATTTGAAAAACTCGCCCATCCTGAGGAAGCTAAGGATTATAAAACATATGGCATTGAGGTAGAATCTCGCTTTAAGGATGGAAACAAACGTAGAGTCAATATCGATCCCGGGTATATTGATGCAAACAAGGTAGTGCTCATCTCAGGAAAGCATGGCGGCCATAAGATCGCCATTGCACCAGGCGCTTATGCTGACATGCTTTTATGGTACAACAAAGGTTGGGAGGCATTTCCGTGGGCATTTCCAGATTTTCGCGACAAAAGCCTATTTCCTACATTTGTGAAGATGCGCACCGCATATAAAGCGCAGATGAAAAACATTACTCAACAGGTACAGGCTGGATCTTCCTGAGGGTTACGACGAGCCCCCTTTCCCTATCGTCTTTACTGTTCACTTCAAATCGGTCAGCTGAAAGGCTTTCTATATCTGCAAGAAAAGTCTCCTCAGAGCCAACAAAGGAGCCAGTGAATTCTAGATGCCTTTGACTTACTTGTGAGGGGCTAAAGCCTTTTATGTATGCGAGACTTTTTATATTTTTTCGAATGAGCTCGATATCTGATGCGCTTCTTGTGCCGAGGATGATGAGCGTAAAGGGAGACGATAAACCAGGATCAGGCTCATCATCGGCTGCTCTTGCTTGCATGCAAACGCCAGCCGCAAAGAGTACGATCAAGACAATAATGGAAAAACGCTGCATCATGATTCAAGTATTGAAAGTGATTCAACCCGCTCTATCTCAAGCATCGCTTTATCTTCATCATCCACTATGGTGAGAGTGCCGTTGTCAGGGTCCACGCTTTCGAGCTTTCCAGTATACACAATTCCAAACGCAATTATTTCGACGCGCTTTCCTTTAGAATCCAAAAGCCCTCTTATAAGAGCGTCTTCATCTATAGAGAATTTAAGATCGAACTTTCTAGTCATAGCAAATATCCTATTTAGTATTACCCTCTTTTCAAAATAGATCCAAGCTCATCTTTTAGCTCCATCTTGCAAAGCTCTGTCACCGCCTGCCTTGGAGAGAGGTTTTCAAAAAGTATTCTATACATGGCATTGCATATGGGCACGTTTATGCGATGCTTCTTTGCAAGCTCGTTTACCGCATGCGTAGTAGGTATGCCCTCTGCTACCATCCTCATGCCCTTCGTGATAGAGGCAAGGCTTTTTCCTTTTCCGAGCTCAAAGCCAACTGTGTAATTGCGTGACTCTGAAGCAGTGCATGTGAGCACAAGATCGCCAATTCCTGAAAGCCCTGCAAATGTAAGAGGTGATGCACCCAAAGCATTTCCTATTTTTATGATTTCGTAAAGGCCCCTAGTTATTATACTAGCGCGCGTATTGTGGCCAAGAGAAAGGCCATCTGAAAGGCCAGCTGCTATGGCGATCACGTTTTTGACAGCGCCTCCCACCTCAACTCCGATCATGTCATCGTTTGTAAATGTAAGAAAAAAGTCGGTGCGAAATAGGTTTTGTAGCTTCTTGATAATATTTCTATCCTTACCAGCGATCACCACTGATGTCGGCAGGCCCATGGCCACTTCTTTTGCAAAACTTGGACCCGAAAGAACAGCTCTATGATTTATAGGATGGTCTGGCAGGCAATCGTCAAGAACCTGGCTCATGAGTTTTAGGCTGTTTTCTTCAAAACCCTTTGTGCAGCTTACTAGTATCGAATTTTTTTCCAGATAAGCACCATGATTTTGCCACACCACTCTCAAAGCAAACGATGGAACCACTGATACCACATAATCCCTTTCACTCAAGGCCATTGCCGGGTCAGAAGTGGCCCGAACACGGGGAGGAAGCGTAATATCGGCAAGATAAAAGGGATTCTGATGGGAGGCATTGATACCTTTGACCACTTCGTCTTCATAAGCCCAGATGAGCACATCCATGCCCTTCTCAGCCAGAAGCTTTGCAAGAGCCGTGCCCCATGATCCCGCACCTATTATTGCTATCTTTTCAGTCATGGCGTTGCAGTTTAGCCTCATTCTGAATGAAATGCCAATGTTAACATAAATCGCACAACTTTTTCAGAAGCATGCCGATATATAGGATGAAAAGTGTTGCAAGCATATAACCTATGAAGATAATAGGAGATCGGTATGTTAGAAAAGCGACGATATGGCCGTCTTTCAGTTAACATGCCTGTCATTCTAAGGCACAGGGGAAAGTTCATTCCAGCCACCATGCTCAACATCAGCTGTGGTGGTATGTATCTTTGTGTAGAACAATCATCCATATCAAACGATGCATCCGTAGAAGTCATCTTCGATTTAAACGAGAAAGAACGAGATGTCTCGATGCGCGGACAGATCACACATATAGAGGATTCAAACGATCACACAAGAGTAGGCATCCAGTTTACAAACATCTTTTCACTCAGCCACAAAACCGTCCAGCAATACGTCAATAAACACCTCAATTAGAAATCCCAAATTCCAAGCACCAAATACCAAACAAGCTCCAAATTCCAAAAACAAAATTCCAAACATAACCCATTGATTCGATGTTTTGGTCATTGGTCATTGGAGATTGGAATTTATTTGGAGTTTGGTATTTGGAGTTTGGTATTTGCTTTAAAGGGGTATTTCATCAGCTATGCGGGCCTTGAAGGCGAGGAGCTCTGAGCGAGGTGCAAAGTTGAGGAGCAAATGAATGAGCTCTCCATGTAGAGCGCGCCACCTTGCTGGCGGACACGCATAGATCGTATCAAGAATGGCATAGAAGAGGCAATCTTCTCCTCTCCACGGTTTTATAGCAACCGCTATCTCTTCATGCTGGATAGCATCGAGCATATCCCTTATGTCCTCGAAAAATCTTCTCTCAAGCGTAGCGTGAACGCGAGCGATTGTTTTCAAGGATACGTCTATTCGGCTATGAAGTTTGTGGATAAAATCGAAATAGGCATCTTCCTTTTGATTTGTAGGCCTGCTATCCTCTGGCGATGCGATCAGCTCAAGGCCTGACGGATGTATGACTATGGTCTCGCCTATACGCAAACTCATGTGAACATTTGAAAGTATATTAGAGGTGCCACGCGGACAGGCAATTCCGGTTCCAGTTATAGCAACAGGTATTAGCCTCACTTCTATATCAGATCCTTTCTCTGCAAGCATCAGGGCAGCCTCAGCCGCGATGTGAGCTGCGCCCTTTTTCAGATGTCCCCCATCCCTCTTAATTCTATCGCGCGAACCTACCGTATAATAGCCCGAGTTCAACCGCCTTCCTTCTCGGTCTATACATGGCGCAGCGCGAGAGCCCTGTGGATATATGGCAAGCCCTGCGCCTTTGGTTACGAGTTTTTCTGAAGCCTCGTGTACTATTTCCTTTGCTCTATTTAGTTCGCTTTTCTTTTTTCTTTCTACAAAGATCATGCCTAGAGCTTGGGCTGCGCGACCTATGCCCAGTATGCGATAGTATATGGGATTGTCGCGGAAGTGATCTTTGGCTAACAGGAAAATGGGAGCATACGGGCTCTCAACAAGCGCTAGCGGCGCCAAGGCGAAATCCAGAAAACTCATATGCGTAAAGAGATATATCTCAGCGCCTTTTCCTGGAAGTATTTTTTCGCGGCCTTCCACAGTGACGCGTGCGCGAGCGACCTGGGCAATGCGAGAGGACCACACAAGAGCTAGCGCTCCTCCTGCCTCACTGAGCTCCAAAGCGCCCATGTCTTTGCTTGCCATGGTCAGCAAGCGTGCAAGCCATGCAGTGCTCCATAGGCCATTTAGCTTCGCCCCTTTTCCAACCCAAGCTCCCTGTCTGCCATTTCGAAAATCCATATCAGTGTGGTCAATGGTGCGATAGGGTAGCTTAGGTAATACTTGTCTTATGATTCCAGAGCAGCAGAGAAGGTAATCGAAAAACTCTTGCGGATGAATCGATGGGTTGCGACGGGCAAATTCTACAAGCGCCATATGACCACGGCGCCGAAATGATCTCTGCATTGCACCTGTGCCTATCAGAAGTGCTGCAGCCAGCGCTGCGGCGGCGTGCATCCATTCGCTCATGGATGTTGCAGGCACAAAGGCATGCCATATGATGGCGCCCACGAGATATAAGGTGATAAGCGTATCCCTCGGCAACATTATGAGGTGTTCCCACTGGCCGAACAAGCGGTTTATGCGCATAAATATCCTACCGCCATATTGCAGGGGATATCCTATGACTCTAAGTATAGGAATGAGATAAAGCGCACCCAGAAAAGGTAGCATCCAAAAGCGCAATCCCCAAAGGCCATCGGCAATGTCTATCCATCCCATTGGATTAGAAGCTCCTCTTATGTGCTGCTTTACGATGATTTGCTGGAGTTACCTTTAATGCGGAAAGGTGATACTTGAAGGTGAGTTCCACCGTGTTTTTTCCGATACGAAAAATTTCTCTGCCCAGCCGCTGTGATATACGGCTAGCAACAGATTCAGCTATTCCGCCTTCGGTCTCATAAATAGTAGTTATGATGCCCTCCTCGCCAACGGACATCACCATATCCATAGGATATCGCACTAGTGATCGCACATAGTGTTCGATCTGTTCGACAAGCGATTGGCTCTTGCATATTCCAAAGCGCTTTCTTACTGCAGCGAAGTTGCTGATTAAGATATCGTATTTAAAGGTATAATGTTCAGCTCGTTCGACATTCGCAACTTCTTCGGACGTGGGAAGAACTACATGATAAACAGGTTGATTGGTCTTTGGCAGATCCACCCAAAATCTTCCGCGTTGCCGCAAAATGGACTCCCTGCATTCTGTCAGCGAGACCCCGCTCTCACTATCAATATTTGCAGTGAAGAGACTTGCCATAAAGGCGCTCCTATCCATCTTCTCAAGAAGGCGATCAGTGCTGATGATCTTAAACTCCACACCAGGTCCGCATCTGAGCGAAAACTCCTTAAGGTTGATAGATATATTGCTGCGCCTGGGCGACCTCTTCACAATGTGCTCCATGAGCTTTGATAGCACAAGCCTTACCTGATCAGTATTCGCCCATGCATCTGGAAGCTCTGCTTCTGAGGCTATATGATATGCAACTTGGCGGCTCAAAAAAAGCATATCCTGAGACCTAAGCACTTGTTTTATGAGATCGAGCGGATCAAGAGGTGAGGTTGTCCCCTCGTAAGGTATGGTAGCCCTTTCTCTCTTCTTCTTAGGGGCGCTCTTTGCAGACTTCTTTCTTGTGCGGGATGTGCGGGCTGACGTTGCCATGCGCATGTTTCTATTACATAAACTGTTTGAAAACAAGTCGTATCAGTGTTTACTGACGTTGCTGGCATATTTCAATGACGTTGACACCCCCACCCTTTTTCACTAGACCTGCGACATTCTTAGATGCTTGTTAGGCAAGCAACCTGGTTTAGACTGCATTGGGAAGATATTAAGAACGAAAAACGAATTACGAAAAATGCGAAGCATTTTTTACGGGGTGTAGCTCAGCCTGGTTTAGAGCGCACGGTTCGGGACCGTGAGGTCGGAGGTTCGAATCCTCTCACCCCGACCAATGTGATGCTCATTTCATTTTATTTCTTTGCCAGCAAAGGCATCATTTTAGGTTCTGACCGAAGGTGGGTGGCTGAGGAAATCCCGCAGGCGTAAGCCGAAGGGAGAATCCTCTCACCCCGACCAAAAGTAGTGTTTTTTTTAAAAATGGATGGACACGAAAAAGCCTGCATGCTATGGGCCCGCAATCGTGAAGAAGATCGAAGCAATAATCAAGCCTTTCAAGCTGGATGACGTAAGAGAAGCCATACAAGAGCTGGGCGTCCAGGGTATGACAGTTACAGAGGTTAAAGGCTTTGGCCGTCAAAAAGGCCACACCGAAATTTACAGAGGTGCCGAGTACGTCGTGGATTTTCTTCCAAAGATAAAGATCGAGCTGGTCGTCGCTGAAGAGAAGGTAGCGGATGTAGTATCGGTTATTCAAAAGCGAACCCACACAGGTAGAATTGGCGATGGCAAGATCTTCATCACAAGTGTCGACGATGTAGTTCGCATACGCACCGGCGAAACCGGCGACGCAGCGCTGTAACCCTTTTTTTTTTCACCAAAATCAGGTAGGCAACCAAACATCCTAAAGGGAGGGTATATGGCTATTTCTAAGGCGCTCGGCATGGTAGAACAAAATAATTCAAGGATGGTAGATTTCAAATTCGTTGATTTTCCGGGAGTATGGCAGCACTTCTCAGTTCCTGTCTCAGAACTTGATGAAGCTGCCTTTGATAATGGCTTTGGCTTTGATGGTTCATCCATCAGAGGTTGGCAGCCAATTCATGCCTCAGACATGCTCATCCTACCCGATCCTCTCACAGCTGTAATGGATCCGTTCATGAAGGAAAAAACTCTCTCTCTTATCTGCAATATTGTAGATCCCATCACTAAAGAACCCTACTCGAGAGATCCTCGCCACATCGCACAAAAGGCAGAAAATTATCTACGCTCTACTGGTATAGCAGATACTGCTTACTTTGGACCAGAAGCCGAGTTCTTCATCTTCGATCACATAGCTTTTGATCAGACAGTGAATGAGGGATACTATCGTATCGACTCAACTGAGGGCCGCTGGAACAGCGGATCTGAGCTAAGTCAAAATCTAGGGTACAAACCGCGCTACAAAGAAGGGTATTTTCCTGTATCACCTACTGATAGCCAACACGATCTGCGCACCGAGATGGTGCTAGAGATGGAAAAAGTTGGCATCAAGGTAGAATGCCAGCATCACGAGGTGGCAACAGCAGGGCAAGCCGAGATCGACATGCGATTCGCTCCTCTGGTAGAAGCAGGCGATAAACTCCTTTGGTTTAAATATATCGTCAAGAATGTTGCCAGGCGTCATAACAAGACCGTAACATTTATGCCCAAACCCCTGTTCGATGATAACGGCAGTGGCATGCATGTCCACGTCTCCCTTTGGAAAGGCAATGATCCACTATTTGCTGGCGACCGATATGGTGGCTTGTCCGAAACAGCGCTCTTTTTTATTGGCGGCATCCTCAAACACGCCAGGGCGCTTTGTGCATTCTGCAATCCCACTACCAACTCATATCGCAGGCTAGTGCCTGGCTTTGAAGCACCTATCAACTTGGCATATTCCAGCCGCAACCGCTCGGCCGCAGTGCGTATACCCATGTACTCATCCGACCCAAAGACCAAAAGAATTGAGTTTAGAACGCCTGACCCATCCTGCAACGGCTATATGGCATTTGCAGCCATCCTTATGGCAGGCCTTGATGGCATACAGAATCGCATCGATCCAGGCTCACCGCTCGATAAGAATATCTATAAGCTATCGCCCGAAGAATTGCGCGACGTAGGTCATGCTCCTGCATCGCTTGATGAGGCGATAAAAGCCCTCAGGGACGATCACGAGTTTCTGCTCAAGGGAGATGTGTTTACGCAGGACGTGATCGACAAGTGGATAGAATATAAGATGGAGGAAGAGGTAAAACCTTTGCGGCTAAGACCTGTTCCTATGGAGTTTAGTCTTTATTATGATATTTAAATAAGAGGTGTCATCGCGAGCCCTGCACCATACGGTGCAGGGCGTGGCGATCTCCTTGGATTGAGGAAATTGCTTCGGACTTCGTCCTCGCAATGACAAATATAAAAAGCCGGTCCTCAAGAGGATCGGCTTTTCTTTGCGTGCCTGAATAGTTTTATGCGCAAATGAACCGGGGGTTGCGCGCAACCAATCCAAGCACAAGCACAACAAGCATTAACACAAATACTTCTGCGTTCAAGAGAACGCCCTTCTCAGCGCTTATGAGCTGGCAGCTCGAGTGGCCTGCTGATTCAGACTGAATTGGAGCTCCGATGGGATTGTTTGACTCAAAATACCCTGATGCCGTTCCATTCATTGCAAATTCCATTGCACGGAATGTATCGAGCTTTCCATATCCCCATCTATCATTTGGCACATTCCCCACATACGTGTCTGCATATGCACTATTTATGAGAAAGTCGCGTACATCACCCTGAGTAAAATTGGGATTTAACTCAAACATAAGAGCTATAGTTCCAGACACAAACGGCGCAGCCATGCTCGTACCTGCTTGCAGGAAATGTTCGCCTTCGTTTATGGTAACTTCAGAGCCTATCTGGGCATGAGAGGATTTTGTAGAAGCTATCATGCCGCCTGGCGCTGCTATTTCAGGCTTTTGACCGGTGAAATCAGGATCAGCTGTTGGACCAGAGCTTGAAAAGTTTAAAATCTCATCAAGCAACTGGCCGTTAAATAACCATGTTAACGCTCCAGTCGTCCACCTGTTGCGGGTGGCATAGCCTACGACCGATATTACCTCAGGCGATGTAGCTGGAATGGCAATATTTTTAATTCTATCGCCTGCAACATACTGCCACAGACCATCGCTCTGCGCTTTTGAAATAGAACTAAACTGTATGGTTCTGGCTGGCTTGTCTGGAAACAGCCATGCATCAAAGTTGCCTTTTCCCTTTACTACAAGATCAAAGCTGAAATTTCCTATGTCATCTAACTTAGGATCAACCACGATGCGAACTCCGACATGCGGTTTGTCATTGAGAACAGATTTTGTTTCCGTAGCGCTTATCACATAATCAATTTTCCCGTTCTCAAATGAACCTGAATTTATGCTGCCAGGATCGGTGAGTTCAGAATATTCTTTTGGCAAACCAATCGGCTCGCCATCGTGAATGGCTAATCCTACATGCAGCTCGCTTTCTGGCGTGCCCCATATGTCGATGTAGTAGACTCCATCCGAGCTGGCGTTTCGTATGACGAAGTTTGTTGCAGCTTCGGATTGGGATAACTTAAACCCAGTGTGGATTCCCGTATAATCATATTCGCCTGAGTACTCATTGCCGCCAGCGGCGACCAAAGCTTTTCCTGCCTCGCCCACAAGTGCAGCCAAGCACTCCTCAAAGAGCGAAGTTCCATCATGCGATCCCAAATGCGTGCCAAGGCTCAAATTCACGACCGCCGGCATGCCTAACTTTTCTGCTTTGGCAAATATGTAATATGCTGCCTGACATATCTTTGTGGAAAAAATTGTATCAGCATAGCCTGATTCGAGATCCAACTTTGCATCGTATTTGACAGCAATGATATTTGCATCTGGTGCCACGCCCCCATATTTCTCATCCCTGCCAGCAGCTATGCCGGCCACGTGAGTGCCGTGCCCGTCAAAATCCGTAAGAGGACATAATCCATCGGAAATGGATTCTGCATTGCACTCTGTGCCATAGGTATTGCCAATCTCCAAAGGCCCCTTGCCCATGCTCTTGCTCTGATCCCATATCGCAAGTATGCGGGTATTTCCCTCGCCGTCTGTAAAATCATCATGGCTGTAATCGATGCCCGTATCGATTATTCCGACAACTATACCCTTTCCAGAGTATGCTTGAGGAAGATCAGTGCCTGCATGCACTTCAGTTAAATTGATTTCATCAGCAGCCACATCATTTGATAGATTGATCGGCTTTGCTGCCTCTATGAAGATCACATGATCAGACTGCCCAATGGTATCCAGCTCTTCCCTAGGAACACTTGCTGTAACAATTTGGCCAAAGGCGGTATGAACCTTTCCGCCAGCTAAAGCCACAACACTTTTGGTCTGCTCCAGATCATATGTTTTGATGAAAACTTCTACAAAAGAAGCGTCCGCTTCGGTATTTGGAATTTTGCTTATGGATAGCGCTTTAAATGGAGCGCCTTTGGGTGTGAAGTCCAGATAAGGATCTATCTTTGTCTGCGCGTAAGCTTGCGTTACTATGCAGAATAAAGATAGGCATACAGCTGTTATTAAAAGTCGTCTTATCACCTAACCCCCGGTCCAAATTAGTTATCGGCAGATTGCGCAATTTGTTGCGCTATAATTTTCAACGCCTGCAATGTACTGTAAATAAAATGAAAAATGGGAAGCAAAACGCGCTCGCTTCCCATTTTTACTTATTATTTGCATCTCAAACTTATTCTTGCGTCTGTAGTCTGGGCTCACAAGCCGCAGCTGCCACATGGTGCGGCGGCTTCACTACCCAAGCCAGAATCGTCGCAAATATGCATATTATCGCAGCAATGATAAAGGCCCATGTGTATGAACCGAACATATCCCAAAGCCTTCCTGCCAATATGGGCATGAGTATTCCACCAACGCCATAGGATGTGAACATAGCTCCGTAGTTGGCGCCCAAGTTCTTTGTGCCAAACGATTCTGCAGTGGCGAGCGGGAACAGGGCGAAGTTTCCTCCAAAATTGAACCCGATCCAGCAAGCCGCAAACACCAGGCCAAATTCAGTCATGCCGATCTTTAAGATGCCAACTAGCATGATTGCCTGGAAAAAAGTCATAACCGCTATGGATTTACGCGCGCCAAGCTTCTGTGACACCGTACCCCAGACGATGCGTCCCAGGCCATTGAACAGAGCCAGAAGACCTAGCGCTGAGGCAGCAGTAGCCGCGGTTAGTCCGCTTACGAGCTCGCCAAAATTCTTAAGGCAACCGATAACCATGAGTCCAGAACCTGCAGAAAAAACAAATGCAAGCCACAACATCCAGAATTGGCTTGTGCGAATAGTTTCACCTTGGCTGAAATCCTCTGCCTTTGGAGCCGTCGCATGCGCAGCAGGAGGATTCCATCCAGCAGGTTTCCATCCAGCAGGTGGGTTAGACAAAAGAAGAGCGCCTATGACGACTGAGATAAAGAAGATGATTCCGAATGCGGTGAACGTGCCATTTACGCCGTAATTTGTAATAAACCCGCCCCAGGTGCCAGCGAGCTTGACGAAAATGAAGGCGCCAGCGCCAAATCCAGCTACAGCAAGACCTGTCACAAAGCCCTTGAGATCAGGAAACCACTTCACGCATGCGGCGATCGGGCATACATAGCCAAGCCCAATTCCTGCACCACCGACTATGCCGATGAAGAAAAGAAGTGCCCAGAAACTGGTCCCACCTACGAGGCCAGCTAGTACATAGCCTAGTCCCAAAAGCACAGCACCTGCGAGTGCTACCTTTCTGGGCCCGATTCTATCCTGCCAACGTCCGGCTAATATCATCACAATCGCAAACGTTGCTAGCCCGGCCGAGAAGATTGCCTGCGCTTGTGTGGCAGAAAATGCAAAGGCGCCATTTGGATCCTGCAACGCCTTGGTAAATGCTCCCCACGCGTAGATCGCGCCTAGACAGAGTTGCATTAGTAAAGCTCCTACAACCACAAGCCAGCGCTTCTTTTCCATACCTCACCCCTTTCTGAATTAGATGATTATGATATAAACTTGCATGCGGGTGTTATATTGGGAGGAATGTGCTGTCAAGCTGTGAAACCAGTAACCAGTGATCAGTAAACATACAAACAAACGTCAGGGTTGCTCTGGACTCGAATCTATGATTACTGGTCACTGATCACTTGTCACTGATCACTGGAAGTGATAGGTTGCGCAGCAATTTCAAGCATTTGTTTGGATTTTGGGGTTTGGAATTTGGAGCTTGGAATTTGGAATTTAACCAAGGGGGTTTCATGAAGCGGTTTGTGATTGGTCTTGTATGCGTAGCAATTGCAGCTGTGCTGTGTGCATGCAGCAATAAACCCTGTAATCCATGCGATGCTGAAGGGGGCATAGCTGCTGTTGTAGATGGCGAAAACATAACCATGGAAAACTTAAACAGCGCTGCAAAGGACCAGCTGGCCAGGATAGACACTGAGATCTATCAGATAAAGAAACGGGTATTGGACAGCCTTGTCGAAGAAAAACTCATCGCCAATGCAGCAAAGAAAAAGGGCATAAACGTAGATAAATTCATGTATGAGGAAATAGACGTAAAATCTGCTGAACCCACTGATGAGGAAGCCAAAGCGCTCTACGACGCAAGAGAGGGTGCAATTACCAAACCCTTTGATGAGGTAAAGGGACAGATTGCCGAATATCTCAAGCAGAACCGCAAGGCTCAAGCAAGAGCCGAGCTGCTGTCCATGCTTATAGAAAATGCTCAAGTTGAAATGAAGCTCAGCCCACCGCGAGTGAATATCGAGTTGGGCGATGTGCCTGCTATTGGAGAAGATGACGCTGAAGTAATACTAGTAGAATTTGCCGATTACCAATGTTCGTTCTGTAAGAGGGTTCGCCCCACAATCTGGCGCCTTGTAGATGAATACAAGGGCAAGCTGAGGTACGTATTCTTAGATTTTCCTCTCTCATTTCATCGCGAAGCAAAAAAGGCACACGAAGCAGCGCGATGCGCAGGTGATCAGGGTAAGTATTATGAATACAATAGAAAGCTGTTTGAAAATCAGTCAAAACTCGAACCAGACGATCTAAAAAAGTATGCAAAGCAACTAAATTTCGATACTAACAAGTTTAACCAATGTCTGGATTCTGGCGCGCACACAGCAACCGTTGAGAAGATGATCGAGAAAGGCGCCAAGGCAGGAGTTTCTGGAACGCCAGTGTTTTTCATAAATGGCATCATGCTCACTGGCGCCAGACCTTACGAGTCATTCAAAGAGCTCATAGATATGGAGATCAAGAGATAGGCCTGTTTTTATTATGCTTGATATAAAATTCATACGCGAAAACCTGGATGCAATAAAGGTCAACTGTGCTAACAGAAATATCTCGGTAAACCTTGAAAGGTTCAGTGAGCTCGATAACCAGCGCCGCAAGACCATCGCCTCGTTAGAAGAAATTCGCAAGGAGCAAAACGACGTTGCTGCCAGCATGAAAAGCAAGATTGAGCCTGATGCAAGGCAGAAGCTAATAGAGAGAGGCAAAGAGTTAAAAAACTGGGCACAGGAGGCAGAAGAAAAACTGCGCACCATCGAAGCTGAGTTCGATTTGCTCGTCAGGCAAATCCCCAACATGACACATCCTGACTCTCCTGTAGCTTCTACAGAAGAGGGAAACCGCGAGATCAGAAAATGGGGCAAGCCCACCGCGTTTAATTTCAAGGCGCTTGATCATCTGGAGCTTGGCGAAAAGCTAGACCTCATAGATTTTGAAATGGGCGCAAAGGTCGTTGGCCAGAAGTTTTACTATCTTAAAAACGAGGCCGTGCTTTTAGAACAGGCGCTTATAACTTACGCGCTTCACACGCTGCAAAAAGAGGGATTCACACCCATAATGACGCCTGATCTGGCAAGATCAGAGATATTAGACGGCATAGGGTTTAATCCTCGCGGTGAAGAGACTCAAATCTACTCTGTAGAGAATTCTGATCTGTGCCTCATAGCTACGGCTGAGATCACACTTGGCGGCATGATGTCGCAGACGATAATGGATGAAGATGAACTGCCTCTCAAATACGTGGGCGTGTCTCACTGTTTTCGCACTGAGGCGGGCGCAGCTGGCAAAGAGTCAAAGGGCCTATATCGCGTGCATCAATTCACAAAAGTGGAGATGTTTGCGTTTACGACACCAGAGGCTTCAGAGACGATGCACGATGAGTTTCTAAAGCTTGAAGAAAAACTATTTCAAGGGCTTGAGATACCTTACCGCGCTATGGATATCTGCACCGGCGACATGGGCGGCCCGGCATATCGCAAATACGATCTTGAAGCATGGATGCCAGGCAGGGGCGAGGCCGGAGCATATGGCGAAGTAACCTCCACATCCAACTGTACCGATTATCAGGCGCGGCGTTTGGGCATACGCTTTCGTCGACAGAACGAAAAGAAACCTATTTTCGTGCACATGTTAAACGGCACTGCCATAGCCATAAGCCGCGCGCTCATAGCCATACTTGAGAATTATCAGCAAAAGGACGGGAGCATCTTGGTGCCAAAAGCTTTGGCTCCCTATATGAATGGGATAGAGAGGATTGAGCGTTAAACGCATGTCATTGCGAGCGAAAGCGAAGCAATCCCCATCGAAGAAGATTGCTTCGTCGCTTCACTCCTCGCAATGACACAATTGATCATATTATGAAATACAAAGTAAAAATCGTTGAAGCCACAAGCCCATATGACCTCGAAACTAAAATAAACGAGGCAATTAAATCGTCTGAGTTTAAAGGTTATGAAGTTTTAGATGTGCGCACAGAAGTAACGCAGATGCCAGGCGCAAAAGTCTCGCGCGGCGGCATGTTCTATCTGAGTTCAATACTTTTTAGAAAAACCGACACTTGAAAGGAGTTCATCGTATGACAAGCCCTGTATTAACAACTGGTACAGCACTCACCATTGCCGCTTCACCTCTGTTTACTGATGCTATGCCTAAGCCAGTGTATGCTCTTGTGCAGCATATGGTCACAATTGGAATAAGCGAAACCCAATTTCAACAAGGCATCAACCACGGCGCATTTGTAAGGGCAAAGAACAGACGCGCAGACTGCTGCTTTGAACCTAATCTTTGGGTGCAAGGAATGGTTGAGCTTGGTATCCGCAATTCAATTGGCAGCCCCAATTCAATAACTGCAAGAAGGGTTAATGACACGCTTTGGGCCTTGACCAGCTCTGACAGATATCAGATTCAAGAAGTTACCAGATTTTTTTACAAGGGGGAGGCTTTTGAATCGCGTGAGCAAGCAATAGAACATATAAAAGCCCATTTTCCCAAAGGAGCAAATTGCTCACATAAATTTCGCAACATCTCTGAACAAACCTCATACAAAATAGGTGGCCTTTCTTTTCGCACGCATGAAAAGGCTAAGAAGCGCCAAGCAATGCTTCACTCTGTTGTATTGCTCGACTCGCTGATGGGTGGCACCTATAGCAGATCGCACGATATGGATTGGGACCATGTGCAACATGCTGCCAAGATGGTGAGGATGTTTGAGAAACGAGGCAAGGCCCTCATTGAAATGAATTATGGTAAAGAGTTAAGTGAAGAACACATAGACTTAAAAGATCCCCAATGGCACCTGAATGAAATGCTGCACAGAATTCTGCGAACAGATGGAGAATCGCCACTATATTGGGGAATCGTTCGCAGGCTTCTTCGAATTGATGAAAGTAATGTGGAGCAAAGAGATATTTGGATCGAGATGTTTTTAGGTTTAGAAAATAACTGATCCACATTTTTACGTGCTCTTAACCATCTCCCTGATCTCGTCTTCAAGCGCTTTTATTTCCTTTATCGACTTGGGCGTGATGAATATCGTGTCATCCCCTGCTACTGTGCCTAAAATCTTCTGCATATTTGCTGCGTCGAGAAAGTGCCCTACAAACATCGCAGACCCAGGAATGGTTCTTATCACGACCATGGCTTCGTTCGAGGCTATTTCGATGACAAGGCTATCTAAAGATCCTGATAGGTCAGAAGATGTTCTGCGCTCAGGCAGGCGATAAACCACCTTGCCGCCCTCCGTTGATTTCACTGCTTCTAACCTTCTTAAGAGCCTTGAAACCGTGGACTGATTCACATCAAACCCATGCTTCTCAAGCACGTTGCAGATATCCTCTTGGGTTCCAGCAAAGCCTGATGCCAAAAGGCGTCTTAAAACTGAATGAAGCTCTTTTCTCTTAAGCGAATCCATAATGTCTCCGTATGTGCATTTTTATGCACATAATGAAATAATTAGCAACTATTTCTTGATAATGTCGAATATATATGCATATACGGGCATATTATTTCAACAGGTTGCATAATCATTGGAGGGAAAATAAATGGAAAAGAAAAAGATCGTGCTCGCATATTCAGGCGGTTTGGACACATCAGCCATTATCCCATGGCTCATCGATGAATATGATGCAGATGTAATCGCATACTGCTCAGATCTGGGAAACGCGCCTGATAAGGGATGGCTTGCCAGGCGCGCCAAAGAACTTGGCGCAACAGAATTCATCTTTGAGGATCTCAAAGAAACGCTAACAAAGGATTATGTGTTTCCTGCCATACGTGCTGGAGCCATCTATCAAGATGATTATCTGTTGGGCACGGCTTTAGGCCGCCCGCTCATCGCAGAGCGCGTCGCAACGCTTGCTAAGGAAAAGGGCGCGTTCGCAATCGCGCACGGCGCAACTGGCAAAGGCAATGATCAGATTCGCTTTGAGCTGGCATGGGCTTATCTGGTTCCAGATATTAAAATCATAGCTCCATGGAAGATCTGGGATTTTAAAGGACGCACTGATCTGGTGGGTTATCTTACTGGCAAAGGTTTTGATGTTAAGAATGAGGAAAGCCGGTTCAGCGTTGATGTAAACCTGCTGCATCGCTCATGCGAAGGCGATATTTTAGAGCAGGTGGAAAAGGAGTTTGATCCAAAGGAAATATATGAATGGACCAAGTCCCCTTCTGAGAGCTCACGTGAGCCTGCTGATCTGACCATAGAGTTCAAAAAGGGAATTCCTGTGGCGGTAAACGGCCAAAACCTTACGCCTGCTGCGCTACTTGAAAAATTAAACGAGATCGGCGGCGAGCACGGAATAGGCGTGGCTGATTTGATTGAGGAGCGCACCAACGGCATCAAATGCCGCGGGGTATATGAAACGCCTGGCGGAACGCTTCTGCATCATGCCTGCCGTGTGCTAAAGCATTTGTGCTGGGACCGCTCTATGTTAAACATTGCTTCTAATTTGGGCAGGGAATATGCTGATCTGGTTTACGACGGCATGTGGCATTCAGATGCAAGGGCTGCAATCGATGCGTTTTTTGAAAAAGCCGCGGATGTGCTCACTGGCAAGATAAGCATGAAGCTGGTCAACGGACGCATATTGATCACAGGCAGACACTCTTCTTATTCTCTCTATGGCCAGGATCTTGTGAGCTTTGAAAAGGATGAGTTTGATCTAAACGGCGCAGCGCACGGCTTCTGCCGCACACTGAGCTTTAGACAATGGCAGGCAGGGAAGAGGAAAAAGTGACCAGTAATCAGTTATCAGTAAACAGGAATCAGTGAAATGAATGTACTTAATACAAAACGCAATAATAGCGGAGGCGCTGATCTTTATAATTTTACCAGCGGCATTGAGGTCGATAAATTGCTCGCTCCTTATGAAATTCGCGTACAATGCGCATGGGTGGACGCACTTGTACAAGGTAATTACCTCCCAAAAGAGGAAGGCCACAAAGCTAATTCGCTTTTGCAAGAAGCTTTGGGGATGATTCAGAAAGGTTCATTTGAATGGCGCATAGAGGATGAAGACATTCACATGAATCTGGAGAGGTTCATCACGGAACGTGCTGGTGATTTGGGAAAAAAGATACATGTGGGCAGGTCGAGAAACGATCTCATCGCCACGACCTTGCGCCTTTATACAAATGATGTGGCAAAAGAAGCATCAGGCCAAACTCGCAGTCTCGCAAGCGCGCTGTGCGATTTGGCTGAAAAATATGCATCTGTAATCGTGCCTGGCACAACGCACATGCAACATGGCCAGCCCATAAGTTTTGGCCATGTGCTGGCTTCCCATGCTTGGGCATTTGGTAGAGACATAAAGAGACTCAAGAATACACAGAAGGCGTGTCTCGAATATTTGCCCCTTGGCTCTGCTGCTTTTTCAGGCACATCGCTCAAA
Source organism: Pseudomonadota bacterium (assembly GCA_043822785.1). GTDB lineage: Bacteria > UBA10199 > UBA10199 > 2-02-FULL-44-16 > JAAZCA01 > JBDRBN01. The sequence continues at coordinate 33,031 of JBDRBN010000046.1, read as the reverse complement.
CTGGATTTGGTGACACTTGCAAATAAGCTTGGCTTTGAGTCAGCTCCTAATAATAGCTATGACGCAGTAGGCGACCGCGACTTTATGATCGAATCCCTTGATGCATTTGCATCCATCGCTATTCATCTTGGAAGGTTGTGCGAGGATGTTATCTATTGGTCTTCAACACCTGTGGGTTTAGTCGTGTTGCCAAAAAATTATTCTACCGGAAGCTCGATCATGCCCAACAAGCGAAACCCAGATGTGGCAGAGATCACTCGGGCAAAGGCATCGCGAATCATTGCAGCAGCAAGTGAAGCACATTTTCTCGTAAAATCAGTTCCCACAAGTTATGGATCAGATCTTCACGAGCTTAAGAAAACATTTGTTGGTGCCAAGACAGAGCTAACATCTTGCCTTGAGATAATGGTTCCTTTTATTGAGGGAATAAAACTCAACGAAACGCGCGCACAAGAGCTTTTAAGCACTGGCCATATACTCGCAACCGAAATAGCAGATCACCTGACTTCCCAGGGCATGGCATTTCGGGATGCTTACAAGAAAGTGGCGCAGATGGTGGAGATTGCTGAGAGCAAAGGCGTTCAAGTGCACACGCTCGATAGCGAAACCATAAAATCCATTCTACCTGAAATCGATGTGGGTTTTATGAGATCTCTGTCTGCAGAATCCGCAGTTGAAAAGCGAAACAATCCCGGCGGCACCTCAATCGCCCAAGTAAAACAGGGCGTCCAAACCTTACGCAAAACCCTTTCTGAATAAAGCACCTTCGCATACGTCATAAAAATCAGATTATTAATTGCATCCATTGGGTAACTTTAATAATGAGGGATGTTGGAAACTAATATGAAACACACGTGTGCCTTCATTATTATTGCATTGTTTTTGCTATCCTGCCCTGCAGCCTTAGCCGGGAAAACGCTGGTTCTAGATTGGAATGAGTGCGTCAGGGAGGCAGCAAAGCAGAACCCCCAGCTCGCAGCATCGCTTCAGGTCGTAAACCAGCGCAAGGCGCAGAAGTGGGTTGCGACAAGCCCCATGCTTCCGCAGATAAGCGTGGATGCGAGCGCAAACAAGACAAACACGTTTTCCGGCAACAACGAGAAAAACAACAACACATATTCGGCAAAAGGAGAGCAGCTTCTGTTTGATGGATTCAAAACATACAATGATTTTAAATCAGCTGAGGAGGATATAAGCGCGTCCCAACATACCTACACGGCAACGTCTTCAGAGATCCGCTACAATCTGAGAAAGGCCTTTGCCGATCTGCTAAAGGCCCAGGACCTGGTTCCGATAACCCAGGGCATCATTGCCAGGAGAAAACAGAACCTGGACATGATACAGTTGAGGTACGAATCAGGGCGCGAGCATCAGGGCTCGCTTTTGCTTGCAGAGGCCGATCTGGCGCAAGCCGAGTATGATCATCGCAAAGCTAAGCGCGATATCTCTGTGGCCCAGTATGCATTGAGAAAGGAGCTGGGCTGGAATGACGATACACCCATCAGGGTAAAGGGCAGCTTTGCGCTTCAGTACCCCATGAAAGGAAAACCAGACCTGAGGGCGATTGCGGACAATCATCCGGATGTAAAGAGGGTTGCTTCGGAAAAGGGTGCGGCAAAATACAGCCTGAGATCTGCAAAATCAGAGTTCTTTCCCACGCTCAAGCTAACCGCTGAAGCAGGCAGGGTAAGGTCAGGTGGTTTTTCGAGCGATGACGGGTGGTCGGTGGGCGTAGGCGCATCGTTGCCAGTATTCGAAGGCGGACGCCGCATCGCCAACACAGACAAGGCAGCAGCCAGGCTTCTGGAGGTGACCTCCAGCGAAACCAGCGAATACGATCTGGTGCTCTCAATCCTTGAGGGCGCATGGCAGAGACTGAAAGATGCTGAGGAGTACTATGAGGTCCAAAAAAAATATCTCACAGCTAACGAGATTCGCGCAAAGATCGGAAGAGCTCAATATGCAAATGGCCTGCTTATTTTTGATAACTGGATTATCATCGAAGATAATTACGTCAGATCTCAAAAAGCTTATGTAGAAGCTGCAGCGGAGATGATGATTGCAGAGGCCGAATGGGTAAGGGCGCGGGGGGAGGCATTATAGCATGAATAAAAAAGTCAAACTGGCTCTAACGATTATCATCGCTAGTGTAGTGCTAGCGTTCATATTTTTTAGGATAGCCGGGCGAGGCGATTCGGATGGCAAGCTCGTGCCAATCAAACCATCTCGCGGGGATCTTGCCCTCACCGTATCCACGATCGGAACTGTCAAGCCTCAGAACCGTTTGGAGATCAAACCGCCTATCAACGGTCGCATCGAAAAAATATTGGTGAATGAAGGGCAGGAAGTAAAGATAGGAGATGTGCTTGCGCTTATGAGTTCGACCGAGCGCGCCACTCTCATCGATGCGGCCAGACTCAAAGGCGAAAAGGAATTCAAGTATTGGAAACAGGCGTATAAGGAAACGCCGCTCATCGCTCCCATCGACGGCGTGGTTATCGTTCGCGATGTTGAACCAGGGCAGACGGTGACCGCCAGTGATGCAGTGCTTGTCCTCTCAGACCGCCTCATCGTTGAGGGGGATGTGGATGAGACCGACATCGGCGAGCTAAAGGTGGGGCAGCGTGCCATAATCGGCCTGGATGCCTACCCTGAGATAAAGATAGATGCTTTAGTCGACCATATATCCTACGAATCCCAGGTGGTAAGCAACGTGACCATATACAAAGTGGATATCCTCCCGCGCGAGATCCCTGATGTGTTTCGCTCCGGCATGAGCGCAAACGTCGAAGTGTTTGTACAGGAAGTTAAGGACGCACTCCTCATACCTTCTGATGCTGTGATACATGAGAAGCAGAAAACGTTTGTTTGGATGAAGGATCCTTCTGACGGAGCTGTGAAGAAAAAACAGATCATCGTAGGTATTGAAAGCAACGGATTTGCCGAGGTGGTATCCGGCATCTCAGATGTCGACACGATTTATGCGAGTAAGCGCTCTTATGCGGTGCCCAAAAAGAAAAACGGAGACAGTCCTTTTTTTCCATCGTTCAGAGGAAAAGACGATAAGTCCAAAAAATGATACGGCTTGAAAACATATCAAAGACATATTGCATGGGCAAAGTTAAGGTAAGGGCCTTAAGCGATGTGTCGCTCATGGTAGAGCCTGGCGAGTTTATCGCGATCATGGGGCCGTCAGGTTCAGGAAAATCAACCCTTCTGCATATACTCGGTTTTCTGGATCGTCCGGACAGCGGCGACTATATCGTCTATGATAAAAACGCGAGCCAGCTTACCGACAACGAGCTTGCAAACTTAAGAAACCAGCTTGCAGGCTTTGTGTTTCAGCAGTTTCATCTTCTTCGAAGGATATCTGCACTAGACAACGTCTATCTTCCATCCATATACAGCGGCGACTCTGGCAGCGTGCACAGAGATGCCATGCAAAAGCTTCGCATTGTCGGGCTTACTCAGCGTGCAGACCATCGGCCTAACGAATTATCTGGCGGCGAGCAGCAGAGGGTGGCTATTGCTCGCGCGCTCATCAACGACCCCATGATTCTGTTTGCCGACGAGCCCACAGGCAACCTCGATTCCAAAAGCGGCCACGAGATCATGGAGGTTTTGAAGAAGCTCAACGAGCAGGGCAAGACCATAATCATGGTCACGCACGAACCTGAAATCGCAAAGTACGCAAACAGGATCATCACCATTCGAGATGGAAAAATTATCTCAGATGAACGCAGAAGGGATATCGCTCCGTCAGAGGAAAGCCGCAGGACGATCAAGGATATACTTCTTACCAAAAGATCATCGCTCAATAAGGCTGAGGTGCTGGGTTATTTCAAGCAGGCAATTAATACTATTTTATCAAACAGAGTGCGTTCGTTTCTTTCCATGCTGGGCATACTAGTTGGAGTTGCTGCGGTGATCGCCATGCTCGCCTTGGGATCGGGCGCCAAGGAATCCATAGCAGAGAGGCTTAAGACGCTGGGCTCCAATCTGCTCTCGGTGAGAGGCGGTTCGTCCAAACAGCATGGTGTAGCCAGCGGCGCGGATACGGTGACCAGATTTACCTTCAACGATGTGGAAAGCATAAAATCCCTTGAGCCGCTCATCCAAAGGGTGACCGGCACCGTTGGCGGAAGCGCGCAGGCGGTTTATCAAAACGAAAACTGGAATACGAGCATTGAGGGGGTGGGTTATAATTACGCCGAGATACGCGCTGCCCAGCCTTCAGTAGGCAGGTGGTTTACCCAAGACGAGATAAACAAGCGCGCAAAGGTGGTGATCCTCGGGACCACGGTTCTTTCAAAGCTTTTTGGAAATACAAATCCCATCGGCAGGACGATAAAGCTCAACCGCATAAATTTCAAAGTGATCGGCATAGCGCCAGAAAAGGGATCGTTCGGGCCGCGCGATCAGGACGATACGGTCTATATTCCGGTGACCACTGCGATGTATCGCCTGTTCGGAAAGGATTATCTGGATGGCATGTATGTGGAGGTCGCTGATCCCGCATACATGAGCGAAGCCCAGCGCGAGATAGAAGGGATCATCAAGAAAAAGCACAAACTGTATAAAGACGAAGACACCTTTCACATACGTGACATGAGCGAGATACAGGAGATGCTCAGCAGCACCATGCAGACCATGGGCACGCTCTTGGGGATCATCGCTGCAATTTCGCTTGTGGTCGGCGGCATCGGCATTATGAACATAATGCTCGTGTCTGTGACCGAACGCACGAGGGAGATCGGTTTGCGAAAGGCGATCGGCGCGCGAAGGATAGATATACTCGCGCAGTTTTTGACCGAATCCATCGTGATGACCCTTGTAGGCGGCCTTTTGGGAGTGCTCATCGGCAGCATCGCCGCCACGAGCTTGTCGATCTTCGCCGGCTGGGCAGTGCGCATAACCGTATTCTCCGTAGTGCTTGCGACCGCGTTTTCGATCATCGTAGGTCTGTTTTTCGGCATGTGGCCGGCCAAGAAAGCATCGCAGCTCGACCCTGTCGAAGCGTTGAGATATGAGTGAGTTGGGGAGATGGCGTTTCGCGCTGCCTATAAAAGTAGTACCTCAATCGCCCAAGTAAAACTTGGCATCCAGGCCCTCCGCAAAAAGCTCAAGGAATAAAGTCACTTGTCCTTTAAGCATTGGAATGTTAGAATAAGTTATGATTATTAAAAAGGAATGGCAAGAATTTGAAATTGAGGAGCTCAGGCGAGAGCGACTCGATATAGAACAAAAATTTCGGCTTATCGACGCTCTCTATGATGAAGCGCGAGCCCTTGGCGCCCTCCCCATGAAGGATCCTCTCGAAGGACTTTCTGTCGACATAAGAATCGCAAAGGTCATCAACCATGTTTCAAGAGCTGCTTAAAAAGCTCGCTCATGCTCTGGATTCAATCACCATCCCCTATATGCTCATAGGGGGGCAGGCAGTCTTACTTTACGGAGAGCCGCGGCTCACCAAAGATATTGATATAACACTTGGAGTGGGTCTGGATTTGCAAAATGAAGTCATGGAAATGGTGAATTCGCTCAACCTGAAGATATTAGTTTCAAACCCCGAAGATTTCGTTAAAAAAACAATGGTTCTTCCGGCACTTCAAGAATCGACTGGCATCAGGGTTGATCTCATTTTTTCATTCTCTCCTTATGAAAAGCAGGCAATTGAACGAGCAAAAACCGTAATGTTTGATGATGTGCCAGTCAAATTCGCCTCACTAGAGGACGTAATTATACATAAAATAATTGCAGGCAGACCGCGCGATCTTGAAGATATAAAAACAATACTGCTTAAAAACACTTCATTTGATGAAGGCTATATAAAAAAATGGCTTAAGGAGTTTGACAATTCCCTTCACGAAAATTTTGTGAAAGTTTTTCATGATATTCTAAACGAAACCAAAACCTGAGCGTAATAATCGGACGCTTTTGGGGCTATAAAATTTCGTTTGTTTCATCGCTTTCATCATCTTCATGCTTATATGTCGCATTAATCAATAAACTAGGTTTTAAAGGCGGACAGCTCCCAGCTATTCGCCTTTCTATCATATCGCAAACTGTAGGTACGGCTGTCGTCTGCCTCTATTTTGAAGTACTCGTAATCCTCGCCATACCATTGATCCAAAATCTTTGTGCATTCGATTGAGCGCTCCTTCCATACAAAGGACACAGGCCTCTGGGCGCCCTTGTGCCCGTCATATGTTTTTACTTTAATGCGAAAGAAATCACTCTTCATTGAGGCTACTTCTTCTTTATCCTGGCATCGCCTACCCATTCATCCCATGAGCTGCTATAGCCGTCATAGTGGATCTTATAAGGTGCCTTGCCCTTGCCTATGGCAATTACCTTTGCCGGCCACCAGCTGCCCTTCCATTCCACCATGACTGCATCGTCTAAACCTATGCCGCCTGCAGACGCAGTGAGCTCAGATGCTTGCTCAGTTTTCTTTTCCTCAACCCTAAAGGTTACCGATGCTACCTCAGTGCCGCCTGCATCTGTATCGTGCATTCTAAAATCATAGGAACCAGGCTTTATAGGCGCCTTAAAGGTAAACGTGCCAGATGTGGATCCCTTGAGATAAGTGTAGGCTACATCGTGCTTGTCGTTTGTGGCTTCGCTGCCGTGTTCGATATTCGAAGGTATAATTCCGATCCACGCGTTTTCTTTGTAACCCTTAGGCGTCTTATACTCTACAGTGATCTCCTCTCCAGGGCCCACGCTCTTAGTTGTGATCTTAAGGCTAGGCTTGGCCGTACATCCTGTCGCAACGAACAAAAACATTGCTATAGAAACTACTGTTCCTACGAATATTCTTTTCATAGCTTGCTCCTTTCTTGGGGTCTTCATGAGGGATCAATACACCTTGATCCCTCACACTAATGAATTATGAAGCAGTGGACAAGAGAGGATTTACCTTGTCGTATAAGAAATGCATTGCCTCCTGTGCAAAAATAGCTACGATCATGATTTAAGACATCTATAAGGAGGAAAGATGAAGAAAATAATCACATTGATCATCCTTATCCTTATTCCCGCAACAGCATTTGCAGTTAAGGGGCCGTCCAGGCCACCGCGAGAGGCTCCTGATTCAATTCCTGCGGTCTTTGATAACACGACTGTTGTTGCTGGAATTCATGGCTACCATTTCGATCGCCGCGGAACGCTCTATCTTAACGAAAGCGATGTGGTAGCCACATACAAGGCCAGCGCAACAGATAAGGCTGGAAAGAAAAATCTGAAAGAAATTACAATATTCAGCACGCCGTATACAGCTATAGAGAAGGTTCTCATAAATAAAGAAGCGAGATCGGCTGTTCAGGATGGAAAGCTGCCAACAGTTCCTGCAGGCATGTGGGAGTATCCTGTAACCGTATTTGGTATGGCTACAAAGCAACTTGAAACCCGCTTGGTAATAAGCGAGCTACGCGGCAAAAATCAGGATGCAGTTGTGATAATATTCAAAAAGGACGAAAAAGAGATATCAGCAGTGATGCACACTCTTAAAAACTATGGCCCTGCCATAAAGGGGCTAATCGAGCAGCGTAAGGCCGAACTTGGTTCTAAATGAATCTTGGATTAGACATAGACGATACCATAACAGCACAGCCTCTATTTTTTAGCATGCTCATAGAAGTTTTTCTAAAATCCATTAAAACAAAAAGCCGCCATAAGCTGAAGATTTTGAGGACTTCACGTGTGCCGAACCTGTCTCAAAAATCGGTGAACTCTCCCATCTGCGTCGCAGGATGGGTGTAGCTCACGATCCACGTCCCGTCGGAGACTTCGACGATCACGTTCGTGTTCGACATCATAATGGGGCAGCAACCTGTGTGATCCCAGCTGAAGAGGTCGCCTGCGCTCGCGGTAGTCCCGCAATCGGCAGCATCGCCCTCCAACCGCCAACTGTAGGTCAACGCCTCCTGGTCCCAATCGGTGGCCGCAATGGTGTAATCGTTGATGTCGGATGTCCGGGCCGTCGCGGTGAAGGTTACGAGTTCGGGCGGGTGATTGCCGAAGTTGTCGATGATCCACTGCCGCACGTTACCCTGGGTCAGCGTGCCGGCGCTCGCGAGTTCTACAAGGTAGTTGTAAAAATCGATCCCGAGGGCATTCGTGATCAAGTCGGCGTTGATGTCGCCCGTAGGGTCATTCCAGGGGTTCCAGTCTCCGCCCTGAGCAACTGCTGCCCAGAAGGTCACGCTGTCATCGATGTATTGCGCCCACCGGTCCATCGAGGCGTTGCAGGCGAAGTGCCGAAATCACCCCTCGCCCTTCTGCAGCAATGGACTGAAACCGGTGTATGGAGCAGGATCCGAGATGTGTTCGTTCGCGCTGCCTGAATCCAGAACCGGCTCAGTATTCGCCATGAGCCATCCCTTGAGATCCTGAAAGCCGCCGCCGACGAACAGGTCGACCATGTCGTCCAGGATGTAGTCCACAGCGTCGTCGCGCGTATCCACATTGGTAGCGTTGACCGTCACAATATATTGCACCAGAGACGCGAAGCGCTCGATGTCTGTGAGTTCCGCGTTGTTCTCGAGGTTCGTCCAGTAGTTTAAAAAATCCAACCGCCGCTGCCGCGTGACATCGTTGTTGGACTTGAACGCGCGGGCGGCCGAAGTCGAGAAAGCTCCCGCCTGCGCATCGACGAAGAATCCTTGCGGCCCGAAACCCACATAGAACACCGGCCGCTCGGCATCAGAGAAACCAGCGAAGGCCTTGAGCGTCAAGCCCTCGTAGCCGAAAGCATCGACACCCGTCGCACTGAAGAGAAGGATGTCGTTATTCGATCCGCTCTCGAGCGCAAGCGTGATCGGCCCTGCCAGGACCTGTTCGTTTTCGTCGACAAACGTGACGTCGAGCGTCTGGTTCATAGAACCAACGGCGACCTGAACGCCCGCCACCTGGGCAACTGTTCCCTCGCTCTTCGTGGTGAATAGCGTCGAGGCATTGAGCGTCGTTTCCTCAAAACGCTCAAAGTCGGCGACGCTCTGCGCAGTGCCTGCCGCGCTGCCGGACCCACCGCATCCGAAGAGCGAAAAGGAGATGATATACAACACAACGCCGACGGTTAAACGCCGAAATGCTGATCTCGCCATGGCACCCTCCTGCTCGATCCCTGCGGCATGACCCCGAACGAAAGGAAATCGGGAATTCCCGGGACAGGGACCAGGGATCTACCCCTTCTGCCCTCCCCCTTATGTAGTGCACAAATCGCAGAGAGCGTAAGCAATATCAAAGGCTATTTGTTCCCCCGCTGAAGCTGGGTCATTCATTATAGCACTTGTATGTTCAAACCCTCGACAAGAAAACAATGGGACATATTTCGGCACCTGAATTTTGATTGGACCAGTGGAGCACAAGGGATTTCCCTCCGCGCTACTCGCGCCCTGTTCGTAGATTCTACATAAGAAGACGCGGGATCAGTGGAGCACAAGGGATTCGAACCCTCGACCCCCACGTTGCGAACGTGGTGCTCTCCCAGCTGAGCTAGTGCCCCACTGATCCCGCGTCTGTGATTCAATCGTCAAATTTTAAACCGTACAAGGGATTGTCACTTCGTTCTGACGATCAAGGCTATTTGTTCCCCCGCCTAAGCGGGGTCACTTTATTATAGCCTCTGTACGTTCGAACCCTCGACCCCGACGTTGCGAACGAACAAAGAATCTAATCAAGTATCCACGCATTAGCGTGGATACAAATGACCTTAATCGTCAGAGCGAAGCGACAACATACAAAAGCTATAATAAAGTTCTGAGCTTTGCTCAGAACAAATAGCCTTGATTGTCAGAACGAAGTGACAACGCATCGCTCTCCCAACTGAGCTAGTGCCCCACAGATATCATAGAATGGGCCAAACGCGGTTTGTCTCAAGCGTCAAAGAACGTTGCGAACGTACAATGTTCCCCAACCCCTATTCCCTGTTTTTATGCGCGCCCATCCTTCAGGACGTCGAACCTGTGTTTCGGTCATTTTTCATCAAGGTATCCAACCGTTTCTTTCAAATGTGTTCTCGTGCCTGTTAAAATCATAGAAACTTCTGGTCGAGCCAGCAATTCAGCGTAGCAGAATTTCGGATCTGATCCGATTAATTTACGAATTGGAGAGTTCAGCACAATAGCTTTTCCGGCTTCACAAAGGGACTGGACGATACCGCGTTCTTCCATGAAGACTGACGCTGGCATTTGAATGACATCAAAAGGGGTAAGGAAGTCCTTTTCGGTAGCATCCCTCAATATCAGCGCATCAGAAATCGACGTTCCCAGCAATTGTACCCGAGCAGTTTCCTTGATCTTCACCATTTCCCGAATAATCGTAGCATCTCTGAGAACGGCAGTATTCGCCTTATGAAGGTAAAGCAAATCCACCCTTCCCAGGCGCTTCACACTGCGCTCAAAAGATTGATGCAGATTTTCTGCAGAATGATCCACAGTGGAGCTACCGCTTCCCACATCAAAATCTTCCCCCCATTTTGTAGCTATGAAGAACCTTGCCGCGTTTGCCGGGTTTTCTCTCAAAAACTCTCCAATATGTACTTCGCTATCCCCATATGCGGCAGCGGTGTCAATCATGACCATCCCCTCGTGATTGCCCATTGTTTTATAAGCCAGCATGAGATGTTCGGAAATTTCTTTGAATGAGGGAGATTTATATGAAGTATTGTTCGGCGGCCATTGGCGACCAAACCAGATCGTGCCAAGGCCAAGAGGGAAAAACTTGAGGCCGGTATTTCCGAATGAGCGATATTTCATCATCTTTTCAACTCCTCCACAGATTTCACCAAATTCGTGAGCATCTTGGCGATGATATCGAGCCGTTCATAATAACCAGCATATTGCTGTTCATTGATCAAAGATTTTCTGTGAAGAACTTGCAAAATCGGAACGCATTCAAATACAGACCCACGTGCAATCCAGAAAAATTGTCGTTTCTCACCTTTATGCCAGCGGCCATTGCCCTCGGCGATGTTCAAGGGAATCGATAATGCTGCGCGTGAAAGTTGGTCAATAATGCTGTAGGATGCTTTGCCCTTCAAGTCGTTGGTCAAGGACTCAATTGATTCAACAAAATCTAAGGATTTCTTATATACATCAAGATGCTCAAATGGAAATGGCATGTTTAAATCCCCGCATTAGATAATCGCATTGGCATTGGAGGGATCTGCTTCGGCAGATCACCTCTAATGCTATTTTCTAATGCTAATGCTCGATTTTCCGACTCCGATAAAGCACGGAACTCCAATTCGCACTGGAAAATGGCATTGGCATTAGAGGACGATTTTCCTGACGGAAAATCGTTGCGCGCCTAGCAGGGATCGAACCTGCGACCTTCTGCTCCGGAGGCAGACGCTCTAATCCTCTGAGCTATAGGCGCATCTCTTAGTTTATTGCCCTATTCCCTTATCCCTATCACCTGTTTTTATGTGGGCGTTACAGGATTTGAACCTGTGACCCCTGCCGTGTGAAGACAGTGCTCTTCCGCTGAGCTAAACGCCCTAAAGTGATGCGGGAAATTAGCTTAAAGGATTTTGAAAGACAAGAGTTAATGATAATCAGCGGTTGCCGCTCGTTATGGAAAAACCATAAAATATTGATAGCTTATGGAGTATTCGCGCAGACAATCCCTTGTGCTCCACTGATCCCGCGTCAAAAAGGAAACTCGCAAAAGAAAAAAACTAGGGTCAATCGACACGGATGGGCAGAGAGATGACGAACGTCGAGCCCTTGTCCGAAGTCGATTCTAACCAGATCCCGCCACCTAGCTTTGTCATGATCTCTTTAGATACAGCCAACCCCATGCCGTCGCCTGTCCTTCCTCTTTCACTATTGTTCGATAATTTTTCAAATCGATGAAAGAGTTTCGAGACCTCGCTCTCGTCAATACCGCAACCTGTATCCGCTACCGATAGCCGAATCGATTCATCATCAGAAAATATTGTGACGACAATCGTGCCATTATCGGTAAAATCAATTGCATTACTTACTAAGTTTTCGATAACTATACCCATAAGTTCGGAGTCAAATTTTGTTTTCGGCAATTTATCATCCAACTTCAATACAATTTCAGTCTCTTTTTGGCTAGCCACTGTGCTTAAATTGGTACAGATGACTTGCGCAACTTTATTCAGATCGTCAACTTTCGAATTGACGTCGATTATTCCCGCCTCAAGCATCTGAATCAAAAAATAATTGTTTGCTAGCCTAATCAGCCTATCGACATTTTTATTCGCTCTGCTCAGCACCTTTACATGGTCTGTATTACCTTGACTCTCCATGTCCCTTAAGACCATGGAAAGACTTTCACGAATGATGGTGAGAATTCCCCCCATCCTGTGTCTTGCCATTGATATGTCGTCTACGATCATGATTATTATTCCTCCATTCAATTAGATTTAGTATTTGGGCATGCTATCCCAGATTTTTTCAGGCAAAAACCCGCTCTTCATAAATTTTAGCCTCAACAACTCTATAGTATATGCTAACATTCTAGCTACCCACAAAAAAACACTATATGCAAAATAAAGCGGTGCATACAGTACAAAAACCCAATCTCTTGAGCGCGTATCTGAAAGTAAAACTACCATAATAAACTGCCACATATTCATAATAACGTAGAAAAGATAGGTAATGACGATAATGAACAAAAATAAATGTGGCACAAAAATTGCGACGAGCACAATGTAAATTGGGAAGACCAACATCAATAACAGGTTAAAGACGATATCCAACACATATATAAGAAAATCTGCGAATCTAAACTTAGAAATATCAGAGATGTTTCTGTGTTTCCTAAAGCTTATCCTTACATAGCACTTGTCCCAGCGCACCCTTTGCTGGAATAGAACCCAAAAACTTTCGGGGACGTTGGTTAATGCAATAGCCCTGGGCGCAAAAACGACCCTGTAACCGAGCTTTTTGACTTTGAGAGTAATGTCCAAGTCATCGCCATGCTCCGGATCAGCCCCCTTTGACATCTCAATCGCCTCACGCCTGAACACACCAAATGCGCCCGACGCTATCTGCAGCGTACGTGTGGCTGATAGCCACCTCCTCTGCAGGCTGATTACCATTCCATATTCAGCGGCTTGAAGTCGACTTGCGAGGCTTTTTTTATCATTGTGCACTTTGAGGTTGCCGCTGACAGCTCCGATCTTTGGATCTTTAAACGGCTTTATAGCCTCGCTGATTGTATTGGGAAGAACTGCAACCTCTGCATCAAAATGGAAAATGAGTTCGCCTTTGGTGAATTGAAAACCATAATTCAGCGACGACGGCTTGCCACCTCTGATTTCTTTGCGGATAAACTTTATCAACCCTCTCCGCTCAAATTCTCTGCAGATCGCTGGCGTCGTGTCAGTCGAACAGTCGTCGACGACTATAATCTCGAAGTTTTTATAATCGCTTGCAAGCAATGAATTGATGGTGCCCCTAATCCTTGGACCTTCATTATAAGCAGGCAATATTATGCTCACAAATGGATAGAAATCCGGTCCTCCATCTTCATAAGATGCGCCTCCCCGAAAGATATCTATAAAAAAGATGATCGTATTTGAGAGATAATATCTGACTGTATCAAACATCAATGCAGGAGCAAAAAGGAGAAACTTCTGCCAAGTTGGTCTGGCCATGACATTTGCGATACAGTACGTTATGTATTCATTTATTGAAATGAACAACCAAGAAAGATCTCTCTCAAAAAATACAAAATATATGTAAGATAATATCGCAAGCGATAGCAGGACAATTGCCAGCACGGACACAGCTGACAGTTTCTTTTGGGAAGGCCCCCCTACCCTAAAATCTGACAGTAATTCCAGATCTACGATTTTAATATTTCTCAACTTCATTGTTATATGTATCTGCTATTTATCAGTGTTTCAATAAGGCTTGCCTCTGTGTCTGCATCTTTGGGGAACGAGACAATCTTAAAACCGACCTCAAGCCCATCCGGTATCTCTTCTTTAAGCTCGCGGATGATCGATTCAGCCTTTTCCCTTTCCGCTTCAGGAAGGAGAGTTATAAAATCGTTTTTATCGTAGCGAGCTGGAATATCAACTTCACGCAAGCTCTGTTTGAGCATCAACGCCAATTCCTGCAATTTCCGTTTAGTAACGGCTTCACCGTAGTTTAAAATTAGAGAATCGAAATTGATGATTCCAACAAGGATGATGGAAAGGTGCCTATTAAAGGTCTTGCAACGGCCTACTTCTTCAGCAAGCTTTGTCCTGAAATATTTCAAATTATATATGTTTACATCTTGGTCTATCAACTCCTGCTCGAGGCTGATCGGCGTAAACGCACCTTCTGCAATCACATCTAAGGCCCTGTCCGTTACGACATAGGCATAAATATTCTGTCTCACTGCATCATCTACATTAAATGATTTTTTGCAGTTCCTGCACTGACAGTAGACAACAGGGTCGGTGAATTTTTCTTTTGTTGTATTGGAAACATAAATTTTACCTGGCCTGTCATAATCAACGCCAACGTGTCTGAGCTCTTGAAAACACTTGGGACAAACATGCCTGATTCCTTGAAGATATTCATCTTCCGTTCCAACATAACCGCAGCGATAGTGATGAAAAGCATCGTGGACACTAATGTCAGCGCTGTGATCGGTAGGGCAAGTCTCGCGAATATTAATATCGTGATGTAAACAAAAGGGGCATACCAGTATCTTATCAAAGAACTCCGGTTTCAAGACATGATTGTCCGTGAGATGCCTCAGTTCTTCTATTTCTGAAAAATCGCTGGCATTAAAGAAGTAGGCCGCAACTTTATAACAATATCCACTTCTGGATTGAAGATTGTATTCGGGCTCGATTTTCTCGATTCTTTTTTCTTCCAAATACTTCAAAAACTCCAAACGCTTTCTTTCCCTGATACCAATACCGCTTCCCTCACGAGGTGTAAATTCATGAGCCTTTGATCTTTTTAATATAACCTCGATTCGCGCAATCAACTCATCTATATCATATGGCTTTATAACATAATCATCTATCCCCATCTTCAAGGCCTTAACCTTATCTTTTTGAGTAGAATCAACTGTCAACATTATAATCGGGATATTTGCAGTGGATTCATCAGAGTTAAGTTTGGCTGTAAATTCATACCCATCCATATCTGGCATAAGAAGATCTAAGATAATCAAATCAGGCTTTTTCTTTTTTATGTGCTCAAGCGCCTTTGTTCCACCATAGACGGCATCTGAATCAAGGTCGAATTTTCTCAGGTATGTGGCAAGCAGATCTGCTGCATCTACCTCGTCATCCACAACCAGGACATAAGAATTTTTCACATATCCCCCTCAGAATTTATAGTAAAGGCCAGCGACAACGGAACGGTGCTTGAAGCTGGGGTCCTCTTGAGCGTATGAAAACGTCATGCTGAAAAAAAGATTTTTTACCGGGCTGAATCGGAATCCACCATACACGATAAAGCCAAACGCATCTACCGCAGAAGGTAGCGCCAGAACATCATAGATGCGCTCTCCTACCACCCCACCTATCCAAAGATCAGCAGTTTTAGACAGATTTAAATTGAACCTTGTAGAACCCCATTGTCCATATCCTCTTTTGCTTGAAAAATCAGCATCGTATTCTGCTTCAATATAATGATTTTTGAAATAATATACCAAAGCCAGAGCGAGAATGTTAAAGTTTTCATTATTATATAACAGAAATTTGTACCTCTCCCTCAAATAGAAGGTTTTGTATATGGGATGGCTAAACTCGCCGACGAATTTGTATTTATATATGTAATCGACGCTGCTTCCGGCTCCGGTTTCGACATTAAGGTAGCAGCGCTTGATCTTATAATAACCGCCCAGGTCATAAGTGTAATCGATATTTCCACCCCGTGAATAACGGGAAAACTCAAAATATGGCAGCTGAAGGCCCTTGTGCAGATAGGCAGCCCTCGCCATAAGCGCAGTCCACGTCTGTCCACCAGAAGGGAGCTCGACAGTGCCATAGTCAAAAAAAGATGAAACAAAAACCCGCTCTTTTGCAGACTCTTCAGCCTTGGACTGATCTTTTAGGACGTCCTTCCTGACTTCAACGTCAGAGCCTGCCGCAGAGGCAGATAAGGGAATGCCGGAGAGCAGTATGATGACTAGAATTGCGACTTTTTTTAAACGCATATCAACCAACAGGTTTTACGCCTTGTATATCTTCTTGCTCCTGATACCCTGCCTTTCGAACGCATTTCTCGTGTCCACGATGCATTTTGCATGTCTCTCTATCAAGGCATAATCATAATCTGAATGATCGGTGATCAAAAGAATCAGGTCGGCGCCGGTTATGATCTCTTCTGTGAGCTTTACTGAATGCATGTTGATATGACTGAATTGTATGCTGCCCTTGGAGACCGGTATATAAGGATCGTTATAGCTGACTTTGGCACCATTCTTCAGCAAGAGGTCCATAATCGGAAAAGCAGGAGACTCCCTGGGATCATCAATGTCTTTCTTATATGCAATCCCCAAGATGATAATTTTTGATCCTTTGATCGCTTTCCCTAATCCATTTAAAACTTCGAATATTTTTTTCTCGATGTAGTGAGGCATTGCCTTATTGACGTCGCCTGCCGACTCGATGACGCCGGTGTGAAAATCGTATTCATGCGCCTTCCAGGTAAGATAATAGGGATCCACGGGAATGCAGTGCCCCCCAAGCCCTGGCCCCGGATAGAACGCCTGAAATCCGAAAGGCTTTGTCTTGGCTGCTTCGATGACCTCCCATATATCTATTTCCATTCTATCGAAGAGCATCTTCAATTCATTTACTAAAGCGATGTTCACCGACCTGTAGATATTTTCGAGCAGCTTGGCAGCCTCCGCGACTCTTGTGGAGGAAACCGGTACCGTCGGTATGGATACCGCATCGTAGAGAGCTATTACCGCACCAAAGCACTCTTGTGTGTATCCTGAAACGATCTTTGGGATGGACCTTGACGTGAATTCCGTGTTGTTGGGATCCTGCCTCTCTGGTGAATAGCCGAGATAATAGTCTTTGCCCACCTTGAGCCCCGTCTCTTCAAGAATGGCTCTTACATTTTCGTCCGTCGTGCCTGGATAAGTGGTGGATTCGAGAATTATGAGCTGTCCCTTTTGAAGGTATTTGGCAATTTGTCTTACAGCATTTAAAATACACGATAGTTCGGGCTCCTGGTTTTCATTTATGGGAGTGGGCACACAGATGATCTTCACATCCACCTCGCTCAACTCTGCAAATTCCGCAGTGGCATGAAATTTATTTCCGGCAAGCCATTTTTGTATCAACGAAGAGTGGATATGTTTTATGTAGCTTTTGCCGGCCATGAGTGATTCGACTCTGGAAACATCCTCATCAAATCCGATCACCCTGAAACCAGCCTGAAGAAAATCACCAATCGTCGGCAACCCCACATAGCCAAGCCCGATTATGCCCACCGTAGCTTTCTTTGAAGCGATTTTTTCTAACAGTTTCATATATTCAGATCCTCTGCAATTCTTCAGGATGCTCATCGAAGAAGCGTTTCATCCGCCTTAAAATTTCATCGAGGCCAATCATGGGCATGGCCCCGACTATCTTTTTTAACCTTGTCGTCTCTGGCACCCGCCTTTTTACGTCCTGAAAGAATCTCCCATAGAATTTGTTGTAGTCTTCAAATACGAGCTTAGACGAACTCCCTGTGATTTTTTTGACTTTATTTGCCAGCTCCAGGATGGAAATTTCTTCGGCGCTGCCTAGGTTGATGACCTCGCCGCTTGCCTTTTCGGACTTGGCAATGCGCATGAGCAACGTGATCGCATCATCGATGTACGTGAAGCATCTGCTCTGTTTCCCTGTGCCGTAGATATGTATCGGTTTATTGCGGTATGCGCTCTTGAAAAAACGGGGAAGCACCATGCCGTAATGGCCCACTTGACCCGGCCCTACCACGTTAAACAGCCTGACGATGATCACCTGGAGGTTTCTTTCCCGAAAATATGCGATGGACAGAAATTCATCCAAAAGTTTCGAGCAGGCGTAACTCCACCTGTGGATATGTGGTGGGCCTATGATGATATCACTATCCTCTCTGAACGGAATCTCTTTCGTTTTTCCGTAAACCTCTGACGTGGAGGTGAGAAGGACTTTTATGCCTTTTGAAGATGCATATTTCAATACCAGCAATGTGCCTAACGTGTCGTAAACGATAGTATCCAAAGCGCTATCAACCACATGCTTCACCCCTACGGTAGCAGCCAGATGATAGACCATGTCAGCCTGTTCTATTGCCTTACTCAAGATGACCTCATCGGTAATGGAGCCGGTTGTCAGATGCACGTTTTTCTTTTTCAAAATATCGTCGATATTCTCCATCCTGCCGGTGGAAAAATCATCGATGATATGGACATTGTATTTTGCCTTGGCGAGCGCCCTTGCCAAATGCGAGCCGATAAAGCCCGCCCCACCTGTCACCAGTATATTCTTGATTTTTGGCTTGCGCTGTTTTTTTTGAGCCCGCTTCAGCTCATGCGTACGTCTCAAATGGGATTTGGCCCTTGCCAGAAGCTCTTCAGCATTAAAGGGCTTGGCGATATAGTCGTCTATTCCGGTGTCGAACGCCGCAATCCTGTGCTTTTGAGAATCATCGACAGTAAGCATTAAGACCGGAATCATGGATGTGGCTTTGCAGGACTTTAACCTCTTGCAGACTTCATAGCCGTCCATCTCTGGCATCAGGAGATCCAGGATTATCAAATCCGGCCTCTCTCGTGACAGGTATTCAAATGCGCCTTTGCCGCTGTTGACGGCTTCAGCACGATAGCCATCCCTCTGAAAAATAGTGGCGACGAGATCCGCCATCTCTTTGTCGTCATCGACGACAAGAACCTTGAATTTAGTCATCCCCTATCTCCTTCAACCAATAAAAAATCTACGCATGTGCAACTCTATTCGACATAATCAAAATCAAATAATATCCTCTATAGTGCTTAGGATATACGCTCTGTCTTTTGCGCAAGGGCTTTAAGCCCTGACGAAACCTCAGGGGTAAGCTGAGATTTTAACACGCGCCATGACCAGTTACCCTGGGTCTTTGCTGGCACGTTCATGCGCGCCTCTTCGCCCAATCCTAACACATCCTGCATGGGTATTAGCACGGTATCTACAATCGATTCCATGGCAAGTTTGATGAGCTCCCGGTTTACAGTATCTGCTGAAACAGCATGTCCTACACATGCTTCAAGCCTCTTCTTATCAGCTGCAGATATCTCGTTTTTGAACCAGCCACGCGCTGTGTTGTTGTCATGGGTGCCAGTATACACGACGCAGTTGCGAATGAAGTTTTGTGGCAAATAGGGATGATCGGGCTTGTCCTCGCTAAATGCGAACATGAGAATACGCATGCCTGGGAATCCAAACTGCTTTATCACTTCCCGCACCTCGTCGGTGATGATGCCTAAATCCTCGGCAAGGATGGGTGACTCAGGAAACTTCTTTATAAGAGTTGTGAAGAACTCTATGGCTGGCGCCTTAACCCAGTTTCCCTCCATGGCCGTCTTGTGCGATGCAGGCACTTCCCAAAAATCCACAAAGCCGCGAAAATGGTCTATGCGCGTCATGTGAAAGAGATGAAGGATGTGCCCTAGCCTTTTCATCCACCACTCAAAGCCTGTTTCCTTTAGATAATCCCATCTGTATACAGGATTTCCCCATAGCTGGCCTGTCTTGCTAAAGTAATCAGGGGGCACGCCTGCAACTACAGATGGCTTCTTGGTCATAGGATCAAGCTTAAATATGTCAGAGTTAGTCCATACATCCACGCTATCATAATTTACGTATATAGGAATATCGCCTATGAGCTTAACTCCCTTTACATCACAATAGTCTTTGAGCAAAAACCACTGCTTCATGAAAAGATATTGGAAGAATTTCACCTGTTCGATTTCATCTGACTTCTCTTTTCGCAGCTCCTCCATGCAAGAGGGTTCCCTATCGCGAAGCTCTTGTGGCCAATCGCTAAACACCCTTTCATCCATCCTTTTCTTGATTACGGCAAAAAGGGCATAATCATCCAGCCAATAGGCATGTTCATTGCAAAATTCCCGATATTTTTCATCGTTGCCCTTTTTAGAAACAAACCGCTCATAAGCTCGCTTCAACAGAGATTCCTTGTAAGGAATGACAGAAGAGTAATCACAACGCCCTTCTGAAAAATTTGGCTTTGAACTTAAATCATCCTCAGTAAGCAGCCCATCATTCACAAGAAGCTCGGGGCTAATGAGAAGTGTGTTACCAGCAAATGCCGATGCGCTGCTGTAGGGAGAGTTGCCACATATCTGATCGGTTGGATTAAGCGGCAGGAGCTGCCAATAGCTCTGCCCAGCAGATGAGAGAAAATCTACAAACTCATAAGCCTGCGGGCCCAGATCGCCAATTCCATACTGCGAAGGAAGTGAAGTTATATGAAGGAGTATGCCGCTGCCTCTTTTCATCTTATGCGCTCTCCTTGATCCTTGGTAGGAGTAAAAGGTAATGGATCGCATCCACATAGTTTAGTTGAACCGCCCTGCTTCTGCTGAAGAGCCTGTCCCAAAAGCCATATAGGCCAGCGGCTTCTACTGCCTTTCCCACATGACGATCCCATGAAAATACATCCCGGGCGCGCCTCATTCCGTCCTCGCTCATGCGGTGCCACAGCTTGGTAGCAGTACCACCGTCAGGCGATATGAGGCGCATTATTGCACGAGTGACAGATGCAGATTTACGTGGGTCAATTAACAAACCGGTCACTCCATCCTGTATCGACTCTGATGGCCCACCATACCGCGTAGCGATCACCGGCAAGCCACACGCCATGGATTCAATCACGGTCAAGCCAAAAGCCTCATAAAGCGCAGGTTGAACAAATACGCCCTCGCGATCGGCCATCACTCGATAGAATTCAGCAGCTCTTGCAGAATTGGTTTCTCCTGGAAGCCATCTGATCTGTCTGTTCAAATTATGGCGTTTTATCAATTGATGTATCGCGCGTATCTGATGCTGTTCTTCTAAATCAGAGGATTGTTTTTCAGATGTAACACCGCCGACAATTATCAGATTTGCACGTTCTCTAAGCTCATCGCTTTGAGCAAATATTTTAACCAATCCCGCAATATTCTTAATCTTATCCAATCGCGCCATCGAAAAGATAGGCGATTTATTTGGATCCTCAAGGCACCCCACCGCGCCTTCAACTCCATCCGAGCCAAAACACATATTCTCAACTTCTTTGACAAGCGCCACATCACGGCGATCTTTTAAATCGTACGGAAAACAGATGCTATCGTCATAACCTGGCGGGTTGATTACAAACTGAGGCGTATAGATGTCGATGCCAGATTGAACACGATAGTTTTGAGGAAGAGTGAACACGCCATATGATTCATACTGCCCTGACTCCTCATGCGTGCCAGCTATTTCCTGATATGTGCTGGTGATGATAAAATCCGCAGAGTTGCTGCTCAACATATCATTCAAATAGTGCACGGAGAAGTGATAATCTTTATCCATCTCCTTCCATCTCACATCGCTAAACAGGTATTTGTTCTTTTCAAGCGCATGAGCGATTACTCCGGTAATCACTCCCCATTCCCGTCCAAGCGCTGTAGCCACAAAGTTTCCGTCTGAATAATTTCCGATTATCAGATCTGGCAGCCCTTCGTATTCTGTCATCAGCTGATAGTATGAATCTTTTGTAAATCGGTTGAGGTATGGCCACACCTTAAACCTAGATATCCAGTGCGGCACCACTTCACCATCTTCATTTTTAAATGGCACCCTCATGATGAAGCTGTTATCCGTTCCGTAAATTGGTTCTCTGGAAACATTTACCGATGTGCCGTCAGATTCTGGAATAAGACGAGACAGGATTATGATCTTTGGGTTAGCATCCACACCAGCAGCTTTCCAAAGATTTTTCAAATGCCTTTCTAGCGCACGGGCCTGATTTAAAGCATATACAACCTGTCCACCAGTATCCGGCCGACCCAGCACGCCTTCTTGTGCAAACCACCCGTGAATGGTGATGAGCAGAACTTTTTGTATGAGGGGCAATCGACACAAAAGCTTGCGCACGTCTTCATCCTTTGGATCATGAAGAACGTGAGCCAACAGCGTAAAGGTTTCTTCCATCCGTTCTGCAGTATCACCCCATCCCTTGGCAAGGCCAAGGAGGTTTAGTTCGGATAAAAGCTCAGCTTTGGCCTGTGGATCGCGATAAAGCCTTGTCAGATCCAACGCTCGTTCTACTGCGCGGTTTAGCGAAACCAAATCCATGGGTCTGCTAAACAGCAGCGGTTCACCTTCGTGATTTCTGAACGATAGAAACTCCAACAGCTTGCTAAGCGCCCAGTGTGGATTTTCATGAATTTTTGAAATAAAGATATGCGCAAGCCTATCAAGACCTTTACCTATAAGAGTTGGATCGGGTTTATCCGGATGAAAGATACGAAAAGGAGAAAAATCTATGCTAAATGAAAACTCCTCGCTGCTCGGAGAGCCCGTTGCAGCTGTCTCCCTAGCTGCAAGGTAATGTTCTATATCGACTGAATTTATGCGATCATCATGCCGTGAGATCGAAATGGCTTCACGAATGCCTGCGATGGGTCTGAGCAAAAAGTATATTTGCTTCTCCCCAACAACCGCTTCCTGCACATGCGATATCTTCTGACCCATCGTTCCCTTAATCAACCTGCGCTGCGAGTGGTCATATGTATGAAGAAATCGTTTGAACGCATCCTCAATTTCTCCTCTCCACAGTATTCCATCTCGCACTTGGGCCAAGTGTTCTAAAAAAGCATGCAATACGTCTGCGGATTGATCGCACCACGTCCTTGAATCAACTACGCGCATCAATTACCTCCTGATATAGCTCCAGAGTACTACGCGCCACTGCATCCCATGAATAATGAGCCTCAACTTTTTTTCTGCCCATTTTACCCATCTTAAGCCTTCTATCTTCATCGATCAACACCTTCACCATGGCCTTGGCCAATGATTTGGGCCCTTCCACAATATCTGCAAGCTCCCCATCTACGCCATGTGAAATTATATCTGCCGGCCCACCGCTATTAAACGATACCACGGGCACGCCACATGCCATGGCCTCTATCACCACAAGCCCAAAGGGTTCATACGGCGAAGGACACACGAAAAGATCTGCTGCACGATAATACTCCAAAAGTTCCTCATCAGAAAGGCGTGGAAAAAATGCGGTGGATGACACAGCCTCGCCCAATAATTCCGCCATCTCATCCACAACTACCCTTTCAGCCTTTGTGCGACCCTTGCCTGCGCCAGGAAGCAGAAATAATACTTCCTTTCCCGCCTCTTTTAACTGATGCATCACATCCGCAGCGGCTGAAGCTAGCAGGTTAAATCCTTTTCTAGCATCGATTCTGCCTATTGTGAACACCACCCGCTTTCCTTCCCATCCAAGCTTCTTTCTGATCTCATCTCGGTCGGGCGCTGGTTTATAATATTCAGTATCAACGCCGTTTGGAATTACCCTAACCTTTGGAGGCGTAATGCCGTAAAGCTCCTTATAATGGCCAATCTCGACTTTGTTTAGCGCAATGATCCTAGATGCTTTAGCCAAAGTCTCCTGTTCAGCTGGAATGCGAACTGAATAACGATATGCCTTCTCGTCCGGAAGGACCATCTGTTTTAGTTTCCCCAAAGAATGCGCGGTAAAAACCAGAGGCGCGCTCTTTTTTGACATGGTAATGAGGGCAGCCTTCCCGCCATCAGCATAATGCGCGTGATAGATATCATACTGGCGTTTCTCATCTGCCCATCGAATGAGCATCTTATCTACAAATTCGGGAAGGGTTTCCCAGAGCATCTCCTTTGGAATAAAGTCCTGTCCGTTGCACAAAACGCGTATCACCCGCGCACGATCTGCTATCTGTTCCACTTCTGGCTTATCGCCCCACAGGCGCGTGAAGCTGTCGATGGTGACATCCGGCGAGATCTTCACAAAATATTTCATCAGATGACTTTCAACGATGCATTGCCCTCCGGAATCCGGCTCGCCCGGCTTTGCCAAAGGATCGCTGTGGGGATTTATAAAACAGATTCTCATGGTCTCTCCCCCCATCTTTTCACGCCCGCAGTGGCACCCTCAGCCTCAGTGCTTTTGGCTGAAACTGCCGATGCAAATTCAAGCACTGCTGATAACCTCTTATCATCCAGAGAAGCAATATCATCGTTACTGAAAACGTCACCTTCAAGCATTCCGCAGATGAGCGCAGCCGTAAACGCATCGCCAGCGCCGGTCGTATCGACCGGACTGACCTTGGGAGGAAACGCATCCGCCCTGGCGTGCGGTAGGATGAGAGATGAGCCTTTTGAGCCGCGCGTGATGGCGATCATCTTTATGCCGGATTTGAACAAACTCTTCACAGCATCTTTCTCGTCTGATTCGCCTGTTATCAGAAGGGCCTCTTTTTCACCGAGCTTGATCACATCAGCGTAGCGGGCAGCATTGCGCGCCGCATCCAGCGCGCCTTTCCGCTCGCGCAAAAGGTGCGGCCTGAGGTTTGGATCGTATGAGACAATCAAATTATTATCCTTAGCTAGCTTGCAGGCATGTTCTGTAGCGGCTCTTGATCTATCGTGATAAAGGGAGATAGAGCCAAAGTGAAACCACTTTGGCCCATCGAACAAGGCTGATGGAATATCTTCTGGATCCAAAAGTTCATCCGCACCTGGGTTGCGATAAAAGAAAAAACTGGGCTCTCCTGCTTCTTTTCTGAAGACAAATGCCAACCCCGTGTTTGCCTCGTCCGTGGAGGTGAAACCTGTGGCATCAACCCCCTTTTGCTCCAGCGTCTGATTCAGCATGTTGCCAAACGCATCATTTCCGCGCTTGCCTATGAATGCCGCGGAATGCCCAAGCCGCACACAATCCATGGCCACGTTTGCGGGCGCGCCTCCAGGATGCGCGCAAAACTGCCTTTCACCTTCAGCGATCATATCAACTATCATCTCGCCAAGGCTTATGACTTCGATCATCCGGCCTCCTCAGCGATCATTTTCTCAATCTGTTCCCGACAGGATGTGAGCATTCTGTCTCTCTTGTCGTCGGTCGTGCCTTCAGCGGAGATGATCAGTTTTGGAGATGAAGCGTCGGGCAGCACAAGACACCACGCTTCTGCTGTCCGTATCTTTATGCCGTCGTGTGTTTCCACCTGGGTCGGCGGATAACTCTCTGCAAACCGCCTGAGAACCGTACCCATCTTCTCCCACGGGCAGCTTACGCGTACAGTATAAATTCGCACTGACGGAAGTTCTGCTACTAGTTTGGAAAGGGGCATCTTCGTGCTGGCTATCAGCTCCAAAATCTTCATAAACGCAAATGATGCATCTATCTCATGGTAGAAGTGATGAAAGGTGACCCATTCGCCAGGCGTATCGATCTCGCCTGCAGCGGTTCTTATTATATCCCCCCAATCCGCCTTGGCCGGAACAACCTTTCCGCCGCTTCTTTGAATCAAAACAGGATAAGCATCTGACCAGTTGACAGGCACGACTATCGAATCCCTGCTGACAGCAAGCTTTCTGTTAACGAGAAGCAATCTCACCATTTCTGGAGAGTGAACATTGCCAAGCTCATCCACAAGAGAGAAGCTGTCGCCGTTTGGGCTCATGAGCACGCCCAAATCCGCATTCAGGCGCGTCATCCTGACCAGGCGCTCCAGCGCTGCCTCGCTATTCGCAACGCGCCGTGGGCCGCCTTCTGTATATGGCCTCAGAGTTATGAGCTCACAACCGATAGGCTCTAACAGATGCGGGATGATCTGCCAGGTGGTTCCATATGCATAGTCGATGACAACCGAAAAGTTCTTGGACGCAATGAGATCGCGATCGATGTGGCGAAGGGCCTCTGCAACGTAATTTGAAATAAAGCCGGGCCGATAGTGCATCAAGCCTACATCTTCGACTTTCACCCGGGGAAAATCGCCCCGAGTATAGAACGCCTCGATCTTGCGCTGAATATCGCGGCCCAGCGGATATCCGTTGCTGTCAAAAAACTCCATCTGGATCATCTCAGAATGCTCATCGCCTATGCGAACATGGCAGGCCCCATTTGCGCCAAGCGACCTCACCGCATAGCTGCAGATCGAAGCAGGCATTCCATAGAGATCAATCACATTAACGCCCATGGCCATAAGCCCTGAGGTCAAAACCCGGTTCATGAGCCTAGATGCGCGCGAACCATCGCGGCTTACTACCACAAGCTTATTGCGGCCCAAAACCGCGCCAAAAGCCATGGCCAGTCGCATGACAAACTGAGGAGTGATGCGTATGTTGGCCAAACCCTTTACAACGTTGCCGGCAAACACCTGCGCCTGATGCGATGTGCTCCAGACCATGTCGTTTGTCACCACAGCCTCAGCCTCAACCCGCTTATCAGGCCAGATGAACACGCCTGCCTGGATAGTGGAATGCTGGCCCAGAAGGCAGTTGTCGCTGACAACCGCACCCTCATAGATCGAGCTTCCTGTTTCAGCGATGACATTTCTGCCGAGTATCGATCCATCAACCTGAACGCCTTCGCCCAAAAAACAGTTCGACATGATGACTGAGTGCTGTACGCTAGCCCTAGGATCCACGACAACGTTATCGCCGATAATCGCATGCGGTCCGATTTTACAATCCTTACCCAAGCGACAGTTTTCGCCTACAAAGACCGGAGACCGCAGCACCTCCTCGCCACTAAGCTCCACATGTTCTCCAACCCAAACGCCAGGCGCCAGCTTTCGTCCGGGAATTCTGAGCTTAACTTTTCCTTCGAGTATGTCGCATTGAGTTTGAACATATTGTTTAAGATCGCCGATATCTGCCCAGTATCCATCCATCGTTATTCCCAACATTTTGGTCTTTGCCTTTAGGAGCTTTGGAAACAGATCCTTTGCAAAGTCGTATTCAACGTCATCGGGAATCTTGGAGATTATGTCTGGTTCGATGATATATATGCCCGTGTTCACCAGATCGCTCACCACCTGACCGCGTCCGGGCTTTTCCATAAATTTATCGATCCACCCATCCTCATCAGTCACCACAACGCCATACTCCAGCGGATTTTCCACTTTCTTAAGCAGGATGCTCACGTCAGCTTTTTTTCTTTTGTGCTCTTCAAAAGCTTTGCCAAGATCAAAATCAGTAAGCCCGTCTCCGCTTATTATACAAATAGGCTCGTTCACTTTCAGTTTTGAGAGCGCGAGCTTAACAGAACCAGCTGTCCCAAGAGGCTGCTTTTCCAAAGAGTATTTCAGATCGATGTCCCAGTCGCTGCCGTCAGTGAAATAATCTCTGATATCGTTCGGCCTGTAATACAGCGTTACCATTGCGCGCGTTATTTTTGCCCGAACCAGTGGATGAAGCACGTATTCCATGATCGGCTTGTTCAGTATCGGCAACATGGGCTTTGGCGAATAACTTGTAAGCGGCCTTAGCCTTGAGCCAACGCCTCCTGCCATTATAACGGCAATCATTTTACCTCCTTCATAAAGCGAAAGTGTCTGAGCCCTTCCAATATCCCTTTGACCTGAAGTGAATTTGCACAATAGATGCGTTTGTATTTGCCTAGCCTATGAGCTAAACCGGCTTCGCCTCCTGCAACTAGAATTCCAAAAACTCCGCACGCAAGGGCGTCTTCGTCATTACCGCTGTCGCCAGCATAGACCACACCATCCTTAGTAATCTTCATCTCTTCTGCCAAGAATTCGAGCGCTTTGGATTTGGAAGCTATATTAGGCACAAAGTCTACACATATAGGACTTTCTCCACCTTGACTTATGATCAGAGTAATTTCCAAATCGCGCTCTTTCAGGCCTTGTTCAACTCGCCGTTCCCACACATTAAGCGGTTCATCATCAAGGATGCGGTAGCTTAGCTTAAATTCTCCCTGCTCCTGATCTGGCTGCATCTGTGCTTGAGGAAATGAAGACATCATTTCAGTAAGCTTAGATACAGTGATATGCGACCATTTTGATCTAAGCCGATCTCTCCATTTGTCGAGCACAACCCATTTGCCATGTTTATGATGGGTTATGCAGGTTCCCACGCTGGAAATGATATAATCCGGCATAGGCAGACTATATTCAGCCATTACATCCCATACCATGTCAAAGGAACGTCCGGAAACATAGCTTAATTTAATTGAATTGTCTTTTAGCCAGTCCATAAGGATCTTAAGGGATTCCGTGTCAGCCGGCTCCCCTGGAGTAAACATCGTGTGATCCAGATCTGAAGCAAAGAGACGTAATTTACGCATGAATGCCCGCCCTCAAATAAATCCTAAAATGCATAGTTAAGCGCAATAGCTGTGCCGCCCACATATTGCGTGCGGCCTCCTGCCGGAGCCACCACATCAAACCGCCCTTCTAACTTAAGCTTTGCACTATCTGCGATATAGTATCCCAAAGCCAGGCTATGCTCGTGGATCTGCTGCTTTGCGCCAGTTTTGTTTATCACGCCGTTTCCTACATCAAACTGCTGGCCATATGCATATTTGAAAACCCCATACCATTTAGGCGCAAAGTCCCAGTGTAGGTTTAAAAGCGCAGCAGCGTAATCGGTATTCGGGCCCCCGTTTCCGTTATCGCGCTGCCACTCTGCCTCAAGTCCGAGTTCCCACTTGGGCGCAATCCACCAGCTAAGCGTAACATCGCACCCAAAGGTAAAATGCCGGTTGCTGTTTGACTCGGGTCCAAACCAACCAGTGAGCACAAGGCTCGACTCGTTTATCTGTTCACCCCAGGAATAGATGAGCGATGTCACCCATGATGGCATTTCCTTTGGCATAGCCGTTGTGTCGCGTATGGCTCCGTTTCCCACTGCAACATAGAGCGACCAGTTGTCAGAAAATACTGCAGAGATCTGTGCGCCGGTTATGAACGCAGGCGGAAATATAGAACGCCATAAAAGGCTCCAGGAAATCGTATCATTGTAATAGTTCTGATATGGCTCAAAGCCTGCCTGAAGACCAATTCTTCCGAGCCACAATTCAACGTTGTACTTCTCAACTAGCGTTACCACAGCATAGGCGTGTTCGAGATTAAAGAATCCTGCTCCCGAACCGGACTGGGGTCTTCCAAACTGTAGATCTGCGCGCAAACGCGCCCGATTGCCAAAGCGCTTTATTATATCGAATTCTACTTTTGGTATGAAAAACCCGATAAAATTGCTTCCTGGTTGAGGTGCGGCAGCTCCTGCCACCACAGCACCTGGAAGCCATGCGCCTATGGGGCCTTCGTATGAGCCGTCGTCTCCGTTTGCTGTTATGGGATCATTGCTGAAACGCTGCCAGCCTGCGACTGCGATTACATATCCGTTCATTTCAAAGCCACCAAGCACGTGATCATGGGTTTGGGCAAAAGCCGGAGATATGTGCAAAACGACGAGCACAATTAGCGTGGCAAAAAAGATAATGGTATATCGAACTCTCACAATTCAAGCACCTCGCTGCGATTCTTAAGCAAAGCCATGTAATTCTCCTTCATCCTAGCTGAAAGAAAGCTCTGCTGAATAAGATCGAACCATTTAGGCATTGCAGCATCAATTACTGCCAAAATGTCATCAATAGTTGCTTTAGTTAACCCTAGCCTTTGCATACCAAAGTAGTCGATAAGATCGCTGCGTTTAATTTTTGATTTCTTTACATTAAGAGGAAGTGCCAGTTCCTCCTTTGCGCGTGGCAAAGCAATGGTCGAGTTTACCAAATCATATGCCGGAGAAAGCTCGACTTTATCATCTCTAACTATTAGCGAAAAATTTTTGAGGTGCATGTCTTCATTGCCTATGAGGTATGCGAAGAGCGTTCTCGTAAACAGTTTTACCTTTTCAACAACTGGAAAACTTGTGTGCTTCTCAATGATACTCGCAACCTTTTCTATGGAGCTGCGATATTTTGTTTCGCGCGACTCACCTGATAACTGCGCAAAGTCTTCAACTTGCAACTTGCCTTTTCTGGGGGTGCGGTCAAAGCGTTTAATAAAATAGGTAAAACTTCCATCCTTGGAAAACAAAAGTCCGTGAACCGGCACTTCAATTCCTATCATGCCGGCCATGGTCATGGTGATGGCTTCGTTTTGCGGTATTTCCTCGAATTCGCATTGGGGTTTGAGAATGTATTTTCCATTCCTATCAACTATCTCAAAGCGCCCTTTCTTTATGTTGAGGATAGCGCTGAGTTTCGGCTGCATGCCCTGAATGGACATCTTGTCTGAACGAGCACCAGCTTCCTGGCGTTGCTCAGAAGCTGTGAGTGGAAGGGGTGATAGATCAGTTAACCGACGTGAAAGTTGATTAAGCCCTTTGCGGGAATAGTGCACATTATCATCTATGATCTCATAGGTGATCGGGCATCGTCTCATGTGATTTCCCTCACAGTAACAGCACCTACGAGATCGGCGCCCACTGTTACGAGTTGTGTGAAGAAATCATCCTTGTCGATCTTGTCTGTTTTCAGAAGCGCCTCGAGCTGAAATCCTTCTGGGAGAAGTCCATCAAAGAACGGAGGAAACCTATCAAACTCATAGATCCTTTTATCGGTAGGCATGCTCATGGAGATAGCAGGCTTTTTGTATTCTTCCAGATATGCAAAGCGATATTCCCTGCTGCTTATCTCTTCGAGTATGCCAGCATCGATTCCATGAACTGATATCATGGCTTTTCTCATCGCTTATCCTCGTTATTTATGAATGGGCCCTTGAAGATAATCTGGATGTTTAAGACATTTAGCACCTTGAGCAATGTGTTTAGCCTGACAGATTCTTTGCCGTGTTCAATGTCGAACACCACGGTCTTGCCCACACCTGCAATTCGCGCGAGTTCAATTTGACTAAGTCCGCTTCTCTTACGGTGTTCTTTTACTATATTGCTGAGTTTTGATTCCATTGTGGCTTTTTTACTGCTATGGCAGTAATATTTAATGTCAATGTAGAGCATAGCCTTATTTTCAACTAATATTCAAGCATTATTACTGTTATGGCAGTAAATATTAGGATATATGGCCTTCTTAGGAAGTTTGTATGATATTTTACATCATATTTACCGTTATGGCAGTAATTTTTATGTGTTTTTATCATGATTTCAGATCCAAAAATTCTGAGAAATATTTAAGTTGTTGGCGTTGCTGGCGTTTCTCGTCGCTCTCGCTGGTCTCACCACTATTGACTTGGTCTGGCCGCAACCTTACAAGTTGACCCTCGGGAGTTTTCCCCGAGGGTCATCCCTTCGGCTGCGCTCAGGACAAGCCTGAGGGTGCTTGCGCCCGAAGGATCTCAGAGAACCTTACTTATGAAGCAATTGGACCTCACAAAATCAGCTCTGATCGTTATAGATATGCAGCGCTACTTCCTTGAAGAGGGCGCTGATGCATATTTGGATCCTCCCAAGAGCCTTTTGCCAAATGTCATAAAGCTTATCGAGGCTTTTCGAAAAATGTATAGGCCTATCGTGTTCTCTAGGCATGCGCATAAAAGGACTGATCCGCCTGGGCAGATGTCTAAGTGGTGGGATAATAAACTGCCTTGGGATGATGAAGAGCAGTCAAAGCTCGTTGATGAAATAAAACCTGCTGCAGGCGAAATATTCATCACAAAGACGCGCTATAGTCTATTTGAAGGAAATGAGCTGGATGCCAGGCTAAAAGGCGATGGTATAAACACGACTGTCATATGTGGAGTCATGACAAACCTGTGTGTGGAAACCACAGCGCGACATGCATTCATGAAGGATCTGCAGCCAGTCGTTGTGGAGGATGCATGCGCATCAAACAGCGCCGAGTTTCATAATGCAGCAATAACAAACCTGAAATACGGTTTTGCATTCATAGAAAAGACTGAATCTGTCTTAACTTTGCTTCAAAGCAGGGGAAAATGAATATCGTGGATTGCGCCATAGTAGGAGCAGGGCCCGCAGGCCTTGCCTGCGCATTGCAAGCTTATCGCCAGGGCCTATCCATTGCCCTGTTTGAGAAAGCAAAACCAGGAGGGCAGGCGCTGGCTGCAAACAGGATAGAGAATTATCCAGGATTTCCTGATGGCATAACCGGCTTAGAGCTTATGGATAGATTTCTCTCACAGGTAAAGTCCTGTGGTGCAGAAATCCGTGATGAAGAAGTGAAAAACGTAAAACGCTCTGAATGCGGATTTGTAATCACTACTGATCAAGGATATACGAACACACGGGCACTTGTTGTAGCATCAGGACTTGTTCCAAAGCGCCTGGGAGTGCCTGGTGAGCATGAGCTTGAGGGCCATCACATATTTTACTATGCAAACGCACATGAGATTGCGCACGAAAAAAAAGACGTTCTCATAATAGGCACCGGAGATGCTGCATTTGATCAGGCACTTAGTTTCTCGCGCAGAGCAAAAAATGTGACAATAGCCATGAAATATAATGAGGCTCGCTGCGCACAGCCTCTTTTAAGAGATGTTCAAAAAGCGAACATTGAAATTTTGCCGTCAAGAAATGTTGCATCCATTGTTCGCAAATCAGATCAGCTGATTGTTGAATTCAAAAACGATGAGAGCGTACGAACAGATCTCGTCATAGCATGCATTGGCAAGAACACATGCTTTGATTTTATGGACAGTGAAATACTTGAAGCCAAACCAGCAGCGGTCTTCTTTGCCGGAGATTGCCATCGTAATAAGGATAGGCATATATCGATAGCCATAGGTGATGGGATTTCTGCAGCAATGGCGGTGGAGGAGTTTTTGAAAGAACAAAATTCCAAGCTCCAAATACCAAATTCCAAATAAACTCCAAATTCCAATAACCAAACTACAAAAATAATGAGGTTTTGTTTGGAATTTGGGGTTTGGAATTTGGTGCTTATTTGGTATTTGTTGCTTGCACTGCTGTCGCGTTAGAGGTGTTAACTGGTTGAAATATAAGAATTCATTTTTCTCATGTCTAGGTGTCATTGCGAGGAGCGTTTAGCGACGAAGCAATCTCCCGCAAACACAGGTTATAAGGGGATTGCTTCGCTTTGCT
>JBDRBN010000045.1:0-4829 GCA_043822785.1 Pseudomonadota bacterium | reverse complement strand
TTCTGGCCAACAAGTTCAGTTTTGCACAGGATGCTTTCGCTTTTGCCATTTGACTTATTTATCTTGACGAGCCCGTTGCCTTAATAGGGCACGGCGGGTTCTTTAAGGAGCGTAGCTTAAAAGCTATGTTTACTTCATGATTACCCGTGAGGAATACGAGGTTAAAGAGCAGCAGTGGCTTGCACCCTATGCTGTGAAGAGCGCGCACAGTCACGGCCGCGTGCATCCTGAAGAGAAGTGCCCTTACCGAACCTGCTTTCAGCGCGACCGCGACCGCATCATCCACTGCGAGGCATTTCGCCGCCTTGAGTACAAGACCCAGGTCTTTGTAAACCACGAGGGCGATTATTATCGCACCAGACTCACCCACACGCTTGAAGTAGCCCAGATTTCTAGGGGACTAGCGCGAACGCTACGCCTAAACGAAGATCTGGCCGAAGCCATCGCGCTTGCCCATGATTTGGGACATACCCCATTTGGGCACAGGGGCGAGACTGCCCTCAATGATCTCATGGCAGAGTACGGCGGGTTTGAGCACAACCGTCAGAGCTATCGAGTAGTAACCCTTTTAGAAAGAAGATATCCTGGCTTTACTGGTTTGAATCTCTCTCACGAAGTATTGGAGGGCCTGCTCAAGCACAAAAGCGAATATGATTCGCCTGAGCTCAAGGGCCTTGCTGTCTCAGGCCCGCGCTTTCCATCGCTCGAAGCACAGGTCGTTAACGTTTCAGACGAAATTGCCTACATGAACCACGACCTCGACGATGGCCTAGAATCGGGCATGCTAAACCTTGATGCTTTAGAAAGCGTTAAACTGTGGCGCGAAACCAGGGCAAAAGTGATAAAAGCATATCCTGACATTAGGCCAAAGATCGCCAAGTACAATACCATAAGCAGGCTCATACACCTCTTGGTCATGGATCTGCAGGAAGGAACGAGAAGGAAAATTGAGCGCTTAAGCATAAAGAGTGTGGAGGATATTGCAAAAATCGATGAGCCTATAGTCGCGTTTAGCGATGAGATGTTAGCTGCAACCAAGGAGCTTAAAGATTTTCTTCTCGCCAACCTCTATCGCCACTATCGGGTGGAGCGCATGGCAGATAAGTCCACGCGCATTCTCGCAGCCCTGTTCAACACATATCTAAACAATCCAAAAGTACTGCCCCCTTCGCTTGAAAAGGTAATCCGCACAGAGGGCAATGCAGCAAGACGCATATGCGACTATATAGCAGGCATGACCGACCGCTTTGCACTAAGCGAGTATGCCAAGCTGTTTGATCCTGATGAGAAGATATAAACTGCCCTAACGCATTGCGTATTGGCACTTTAGCTTTATGAGTGTTTTATGTGCCCTAACCAAGGGGGTGCATAATGAAAAAAATCAATACAAAGCTCTTCATCGCATTAGCAGCTCTGGTATCAGTCCTTTTCTTTTCCTCCCTCATACAAGCCCAGGAAAAACCAGATTGTAAACATTCCATTGACGCCTTTGTAAATCTCACCGCACATTTTGTTACCATTCCCGATGCCCCGCCATATACGGCTGAAGGTTATGGAACCATCTGTTATGAGCTTGATAAAAAGGCGCGCTGATAAAAGGCGAGTCATTACCTCAGCTTAAGTTCGTTGCAATCGATCCTCCTGCAGAGCTTAATGAACTCGCAGTAGTGATAGAAGGCATACCAGGCACAAAGGCCCGTTTGAGCTGGGAGATGTTTCCTATAATTGACCTTACAAATCTAGACCTCAGGGTTCGTGGGTTTAACGCAAAGACTAAGCACGGCGAACTTTCTGATTCGATGGTAAAACCCTTTATCGATATAATTCTCTCTGACTTAAGCTTCACTACAGGCAGCATCGAACTTGAGGGAGTAAAGGCCGAAGGATATATCGACGCTGAAAACCTAAAAGGCGTGCTCGTTGGCAAAGCCACCCTTCCTGAACATGACCACGACCTATATAATGAATGGCTTGCTGGCCAGGAAGTATTGCTTGAGCTAGTGGTCCAGATGAAAAATCCATATAAAAAGTAAAATAACCACTTTATCCAGCCCATTATGCAGTAATTCCAGCATGTTATATCTACTCTAACAGCCCGCAAATTCTGAGCAACACCACGAATACCAACCTGCCTGGCACCACGCACAATAATGACCTGTTTTTCTAACCCCATAAGATCATTGATGAATTTACTTTTTTTTCTATACTCTCTCAAACCACATGCCTTGCTGTCGGATTTGGGTGTTTCTTTTCCGCAACTTTCTCAGTTTTGTGTCGATAATTAGACAGAGGGTCATGATAAGCATATCAGGTTATCTGCAATATCTCCTCAAAGGGTGGGGTGATAGAGGGGGAAGAGAAGCTTATGCCATGTACTAGAGTACAAATTTGCAGCTCGGCGAATATGACCTGTCCGCCAGTATGTGACAGCATTGTAATGAATGGCGTCAGGGATCTTGATGAGCAGCCAAATACCTGCGATGCAGTAGATAAGCTTGCAAGGGATAGAGCGGCCACTACCCAGGGAGGAATCTGTTGGGCAAGATCTGGC
Organism: Pseudomonadota bacterium; assembly: GCA_043822785.1. Lineage (GTDB taxonomy): Bacteria > UBA10199 > UBA10199 > 2-02-FULL-44-16 > JAAZCA01 > JBDRBN01. Next base: position 2,278 of record JBDRBN010000045.1, on the reverse strand, counting down.
ATATGGCGCTCTTTTGGATCGTGGCACACGATCAGAGAGATCGATGAGATCGAGAATCCAACACCTGTCAAAGACGAGCCATCCATAGAGCCTGCACCCATTGCTACGCCTTCACCCACACCTCCTAAGGAAGAGAGCAACTGGCTGGTATCAGCGGGCATACTGGCTGGCGTCATTGTAGGAGGCGCCACTGCGGTCTATTTAGGCGGGAGGCTGCTCAGCATGATTTCTCCAAGCGGCAAACAAGAGCTGCTCGACTGGCTGCAAGCCAGAGATGAAGCTGTTGATGAAGGCATGCCCCGCCGCCTAAGAAATCCTGATGATCCTCCCCCACCTGCTGACGATCAGTCAGCCAATCTCGAACCGGTTGCTCGTGAAGGAAAATTAGATCCGTCGAAATATAAAGAGATTAGAAATATTAACGTGCTTCGCAACGGAGATGTCCTTCCTGGATCTCGTTTTGATATCAACGACCCTGAAAGCTTCTCCCGTGAAGGCCTAACAATAAATTTTAATAAAGACTCTCGAGCTCATGAAGTGTTAGTTAGAGCAAAGAAAATTGGCGAAGAGGGACGAAGAAAAGGCCGCACAAACCTCGAGATCGCTACAGAAGTAGCAGATATGGTTCAAAACAATTATGCCCCTGGTCAGGGTAATAGTGTTGTTAAAAACGGAGAGCATCAGACTATAGGGCTCTTCTTTGAACAAGGCGGGTGCTGCAGACACAGGTCCGCGCTTCTTCATATGGCACTGGAAAAGGCAGGCGTGCCTAGCCGTTATGTGCGAGGAACCCTTCCGATCGCCAATTCTTCCCCCCACGCTTGGGTAGAAGTGGATATCAACGGAAATGGATCATATTCCCATATTATAGACTTGAACTATAGACCAAGAGGAAACAAAGAAAATTTAAGGCTTGTCAAAAATCGCTCTAGTGAAAGAGTCCATTTCGAAGTGATGGGCATTGAATATGTTGTAGATCCCTCTCAATTTAATGTCGTGTGGAGACCAAAGGGGAATATATTGACTCGCCTCTCGTCTCAAGGCCTCTCATACTTAAAGCATGCCGATCAAAATGCGTACCTGCCACCCGAGGAACTCAAAGCACTCCGCGCCACAGAATCGGGTATGCAGCATGGACAAGGCGAAGTTCTCTGGCAACAGTTCATGAATTCAGAATCAGTTAAGAAACTTGGGGCAGAGGCAAGGGCAGAATTGAATTCAGACATAGTCAAAGCGGAGATCACGCAAGCACTCATGAACATAAAGTACGATCCGGCTTTTAGAGCAGCCCACATGGACGGCGATGTCATAAAGGAATCTGGGTACAACCATATTCTTGCAGAATCTAGCTTCAAGCCCACAGCGGGGTTAGTGACTAAGGCAGAGCTCAACCGGCGCAGGACCAGGGCCGAAGAGGCAGAAAGGAATACCCGCGAAGAGGATCAGAGAAGGTCTGCTGAGTCTGAAAGAAATGGCAGCGGAAGAGCCGAAAGAGGCCGTGCGATTGCGCGATAAATAAATGGCTAGAAACGCTTTACTTTACCCACCTCACCTTGTGCCTCGCTTTTTCCATTGATTTAATCTCCTCACAAAAGCGCTTTGTAATTTTGTCGGCAAAAGAGCGTGGTTCTATGCCGTAGTCGGCAAGACCTTTTGTGGGAACCGGAGTTTCGTCGCTGATTATATTCAATGCAAAGTGGATGAGTGAGGATACTGGCGAAAAAGTGGCAATGGATACCGAAAGCTTATATTCACCATCATAGATGTCATCGCCTAGGCGTTTGATACTATAATTCCCTATCTCTGCGTTTAGCTCGTCCGTTGCAATCGAAGTCAATATGCGTTGTCTGGCAATTGCCAAAGGCAACTCGCAATTAAAATGCTCCACTATGAAGTGAAGCATGTTTTTTGAAAAGATCGGTGCATTTCGCGCAACATCCTCAAGATCCACCATGTTTTCAATAGGAACATCAGCCGGACCTATGAATGCAGCAATAGCGTCTCCTTCTACACCTGTTTGATCTTGAATCCAACGAGATCGCAGTTGAGTGCCGTCATATGTTATTTGTTTGTCTATCCAAGTATTTTGCATATTGCTCCCAGGATTCCCTCCCCCTTTGGAGACTGTGTCGCAATTGGGGAGGGTGACTTGATATAAACGTTCTTTGACAAAAAAATATGAGAATTTTGTTACATAATACTACCGGCCAAATATTCGGGTGATGTCAGTCCATATTCTCTTCTGTTTTATCCTTGTGACATCTATGGGCGCTGTACC
>JBDRBN010000044.1:0-38983 GCA_043822785.1 Pseudomonadota bacterium | reverse complement strand
CACAAGGATAAAACAGAAGAGAATATGGACTGACATCACTCGAATATTTGGCCGGTAGTATTTTGTAACAAAATTCTCATATTTTTTTGTCAAAGAACGTTTATATCAAGTCACCCTCCCCAATTGCGACACAGTCTCTGTGTAAGGGGAGGGTTAGGGTGGGGTAGAGAATGCCAGAAAGCAAAAACGGCAATTCATTGAAAACAGGTTCTACCTCCCCCATCCCCTCCTTACAAAGGAGGGGGGTGGGCGCGCTGTCATCTCGCCTTCTAGCACCATTTGCCAGAAGGTTTATCGCAGGCACAACGCTCACAGACGCGCTTGAAGTTTTAAAGAGACTTAAGACACAGGGTTTTGCCACCACGCTCGATCACCTTGGAGAAAGCGTCACCAGCATCTCTGAAGCAAAGATGGCTACTGAGCAATACCTAGTCATGTTGCGCGCGCTCAAGGAAAAGGACCTTGATCGCAATATATCAGTTAAGCTTACGCAGTTAGGCCTTAATATAGACAAGGAACTGTGCATTGAGAATTTAGAACGGATAGTTCATGCAGCAGAAGAGATTCACGGTTTTGTGCGCGTGGACATGGAAAGCTCAAAGGAAACCCAAGCGACTTTGGATGTAATTCGTAGAATCAAACGCAACCGCGCTGTGCCATTGGGGGCCACCGTTCAGTCCATGCTCTTTCGCACGCCTGAGGACATAGTGGATTTGGTCCAGCGCGAAATCCCGCTTAGGCTGTGCAAAGGCGCATATAAAGAATCACCTGAGATAGCGCATAGGGATATGCGGATTATCAGAAAGGAATTACTCTCCCAGGCAAAAAGGCTTCTGACCTCAAGGCTCTATCATGGTATTGCAACGCATGACACTTGGTTGATAGAAGAAATACAGAGGTTCGCGAAATATCAAAACATAGATCCCGAGCGCTTTGAGTTTCAGCTGCTTCTGGGCATTCGCACAAGGCTTGCAAAAAGGATACTCGCTGATGGATGGCGCGTTCGAATCTATGTGCCTTTTGGTCATATGTGGCTTCCCTACACCTGGCGCAGGTTAAGGGAGCGCAAAGAGAACATGTGGTTCTTTATTAAGAATTTGTTTATACGATAAATAAGACTGTCATTGCGAGGAGCTTTTAGCGACGAAGCACTCCCCGTAGCATCTTGGGTTTGAGGAGATTGCGTCGCTACGCTCGCAATGACATTATCCGAGGAGGAACGATGAGCAAGACAGAACAATTCATTGCAGAGGTGGAAGAGGTTTCTGCGCACAACTATCACCCATTGCCAGTCGTGCTTTCCAAGGGCGAAGGCGCGTGGGTCGAAGACGTAGAGGGCAAGCGCTATATCGACATGCTTGCCTCCTATTCAGCTTTAAACCAGGGCCACAGACACCCAAAGATCGTAAAAGCGCTAAAGGACGAAGCTGACAAACTCACTCTCACATCGCGCGCCTTTCATAATGATCGCATGGGACCTTTCTTGCGCAAACTCACCAAGCTCACTGGCTTCGACAAAGCGCTTCTCATGAATACAGGCGCCGAAGCTGTTGAGACAGCCATCAAAGCAGCGCGCCGCTGGGGTTATATAAAAAAGAGTGTGCCAGCTGACAAGGCCAGAATAATCGTTTGTAACGGAAACTTCCACGGCCGCACTACTACCATTGTAGGATTTTCAACTGATTTGATCTGCCGCGATGGGTTTGGCCCGTTTACTCCAGGCTTTGACATCATCCCATACAACAACATCGATTCTCTGGAGAGAACCATAGATGAAAACACGGTAGCGTTTCTAGTTGAGCCCATTCAGGGCGAAGCAGGAGTGCTCGTGCCCGATGATGGCTATCTTAAAAAATGTGCCGAGATCTGCAAAAACAACAACGTGCTTCTCATCTGCGACGAAATCCAGACCGGCTTCGGCCGCACAGGTCGCATGTTCGCGAGCGATTGGGAAGGGGTTCGCCCTGATATAATCTGCATGGGCAAAGCCTTGGGCGGCGGCGTATATCCTGTATCCGGCATCGTGGCCGATAACGAAATAATGATGGCGGCATTCGAGCCGGGAAATCACGGTTCAACCTTTGGAGGAAACCCGCTTGCCTGCGCAGTTGCAGAAGCAGCGATCAACGTAATAGTGGACGAGCACCTTGCAGAGCGTGCAGCAGAGCTAGGCGATGTTTTTAGAAAAGAACTCAGAAAGATGAATCACAAACGCATAAAAGAAATTCGCGGCAAGGGATTGCTCACGGGAGTGGAATTGCACGAACCTGCCCGACCCTTCTCGCTTGAACTCATGGACAAGGGCATTTTGGCAAAGGACACGCACGAGACCACCATCCGCTTTGCACCGCCGCTTATCATCAAAAAAGAAGAACTCATGGGGGCTGTTAAAACAATAGCAGAAGTGTTACAAAAATAGGGATCCAGCAGTGCAAAACACGGAAATAAGGAGACACCATGCATTTGGACTTGAGCAGCATCGAAAAGGCCGTTGGTTTGTTTGACGATGCCGTAAATGTCGCGGGAGATACGGGCTTCATGTCCAGCCTTTCCACAGAACAAGCCGATACGATCCGCGCGGGCGTGATACAGAATTTTGAGTTCACCTATGAACTCTGCTGGAAATTCATTCAGCGCTGGCTTAAGGAGAACAGGTTTCTTGAAGAGGCCGCTCTTCCGCGTACAAGAAAAGATCTCTTCCGCATGGCGGCGCGACACGGGCTCATTGATCACCCTGAGCGATGGTTTGATTACGGCGATGCGCGAAACATCACTGCTCACATCTATGATGCGAATAAGGCAAAGATCGTTTACGAGGTTGCAACGCGATTTATCGTTGACGCAAAGGAGCTACTCGGTCGCCTGGAGGCCATGAATGATTGACGTACGCCCAGAGCACCTAGCCGAGATCAGGCGCATTCTTGCGCTGCATGCGCCGGACTGTGAAGTGCGGGCATTCGGTTCGCGCGTAAACGGCCGGCCGGAACCTTCCTCTGATCTGGACCTCGTCCTCATGGGGCCGGAAAAGTTTGACTGGCGTTTCATAGAACGGCTCAAGGACGCCTTTGCTGCATCTGATCTCCCTTTCATGGTTGATGTGATCGACTGGCACGATATGAGCGAGGAATTTAGAAATCTCGTTGAAAAAAAATACGAAGTCGTTTCGTAAAGCCCTCATCAGCGCCCCTAAGGGAAATGTTTTTTATTTGTCGGATGGCTTGCCCCTGTACTCCGACAGGCTCCTAGAGGTGAGCTGCTTTAAGGGTAAGGCCTTGTGATTGCGCCGCATTTAATCTTCTCACAAGTCTAATAATAGTACCGCTTGATTTCTGGTTCTATTTCTAGTACCATATTTGTATGGACCTCAGGACACATATCCGGAAGCTGATCGACGAACAGGGTCTCTCTGTGCGTGCGCTCTCCGAACGAAGCGGCGTCAGAAGGCAGAGTATCGCCGCATTTCTCGCCGACGCAAATCTCCACCTCGAAAACCTCGTAAAGGTTCTTGCCGCGCTAGGCCAGGGCCTTAAGATCACGCCTCTGACCTCCGCAAAAGCGGCAAGCGCAATCGAGAAGCGGTTTCCTGTCAGCCGCAAGGCGCTTGGGAAATTCTGCCGCGGGCATGGCATCAGGATGTTCGCCCTCTTCGGCTCAATCCTCCGTCCAGATTTCAAAGACGGCAGCGATATTGACATTCTCATAGAGTTCAAAAAGCCTGTTTCATTGTTCGAGCTCGCCCGCATTGAGGAAGAGCTCAAGGCGCTTATCCGAACCAGACACCAACTTGACGTCGTTACTCCAGGTTCGCTCTCACCGCATCTCAAGGACGAGATACTAAAAGGTCGCGAGGTATTATATGAAGAAGCAGCCTGAACCTTTCCTTCTTCATATGCTGGATTCAATCGCACGGATTGAATCCTACGTTGGCCGCATCAAGAAGGCTGCGTTCATCAGAAACGCAAAGACTCAAGACGCCGTGATCCGGCAGCTGGAGATCATCGGCGAGGCAGCCGGCAGGATTTCCTTTAACTCTGTGAAGGATTCGCCGATTCCCTGGCGCGCGATCGTAGGCATGCGCAACCGCCTGATCCATGACTATCTGGGTGTGGACCTCGCCATTGTTTGGAAAACGGTCAAGGTTGAGCTTCCGAGGCTCAAGGCATATCTCAAGACAAAGGTATAGGATGCACCAAGAGCTAAGTTGACAGATCATGCCAAATTCCCTAGACATTTTGCTTTGTTAGATATCTGCGAATGGAGACTTACGTGAAGGAACTCCCCAAGGCATATGAACACAAACTGGTCGAATCAAAGTGGTACGCATTTTGGGAGAAGAACGGCTTGTTTCATGTTCCAGATAAGCCCAAAGAAAAAACCTACTGCATCGTTATACCTCCGCCCAACATCACAGGCGCCCTGCACATGGGCCACGGCCTGAACAATACCCTGCAAGACATACTAATTAGGTACAAGCGCATGGACGGATTTGCCGCGCTTTGGCAGCCGGGCACGGATCATGCGGGCATTGCCACGCAAAACGTTGTGGAGCGAGAGGTCTTGAAAAAGGAAGGAAAAAAGCGCCAAGAAGTCGGCAGAGAGGCATTAATCGATCGTATCTGGAAATGGCGCGAGGAATACGGCGATCGAATATTGCTTCAGCTAAAGGCACTGGGTGCAAGCTGCGACTGGGACCGCACACGGTTCACGTTAGACGAGGGCTTATCAAAGGCAGTGCGCGAATGTTTTGTAAGGCTCTATGATGAAGGGCTCATCTATCGTGGAAAGTATATCGTCAACTGGTGCCCGCGCTGTCACACCGCTTTGGCCGACGATGAAGTCGAACATGAGGATACAAAGGGCAACCTCTGGCACATAAAATATCCTATGGTTACAGAAGAAGGCCACGTGACGGTTGCCACAACAAGGCCCGAGACCATGCTGGGCGACACTGCCGTGGCAGTAAACCCCAAAGATGAGCGGTACACACATCTTATCGGAAAACTTGTACACCTGCCTGAGACGGGCAGGCAGATACCCATCATCGCAGACGACTTTGTGGACGCATCGTTTGGAACCGGCGCGGTAAAGGTTACGCCCGCGCACGATCCCAACGACTTTCAGATCGGCGAGCGCCACAACCTGCCGCGCATAAACGTAATGAACGAAGATGCCACCATGAATGAAGAGGCAGGAGAAAAATACAAAGGCCTCAGCAGGGAAAAATGCAGAGAAAAGCTCGTGGAAGAGCTTACAAAAGCAAAACTTATAGAAAAGATCGAAGATCACGAGCTCGCAGTGGGTCACTGCTATCGCTGTCACAAAACAATAGAGCCGCGGCTGTCTGACCAGTGGTTTGTGCGCATGCGGCCGCTTGCAGAGGTGGCGCTGCGTGCAACTGAAGACGGCAAGGTTAAGTTTCACCCTGAACGCTGGACCCAGTTTTACATGCAATGGCTGGATAATGCCCGCGACTGGTGCATCTCACGCCAGATCTGGTGGGGGCACCGCATACCTGTGTGGTATTGCGAGGCCGGCAAAGAGCCGCCCTGTCCTCCTATTGTCTCAAGAGAAACGCCGACCGAATGCCCGCACTGCAAGAGCAAAAAGCTAAGACAAGAGGATGATGTGCTTGACACCTGGTTTAGCTCTGCGCTGTGGCCCTTCTCCACTTTGGGCTGGCCTGATACCACAGACACGCTCAAGTCCTATTATCCCACAAGCACCCTTGTCACAGACCGCGGCATCATCTATTTCTGGGTGGCGCGCATGGTCATGTTGGGCCTTAAGATGATGGGCGATGTTCCGTTCACAGATGTCTATATTCACGGAACTATCCTTGATGAGCTTGGCCGCAAAATGAGCAAGTCTTTAGGAAACGGCATCGATCCTCTGGACATGATTGAAAAGTACGGCGCAGATGCCATGCGCTTTTCTCTCATGGTGCTCTCCACCGAAGGCCAGGACCTTAAGCTCAGCGAATCCAAGTTCGAGATGGGCAGAAATTTTTGCAACAAGCTCTGGAACGCAGCCCGCTTTGCCATGATGAACCTTGAAGATGCGCCTGCTAAGAAGCCGGCAGACAAAGATCTAAATCTAGCAGATAAATGGATATTAAACCGCCTTGCATCCGCGACGAACGATGCTCGCGCTGCGCTTGACGATTTCAAATTCAGCGTGGCAGCCCAGGCGCTCTATCACTTTGTGTGGAATGATTTTTGCGACTGGTATCTAGAAGCTTCCAAGCTGCATCTATTTAATAAAGATAATGCAAAAGAACGCGCAGCAGCGCAATACACTCTCAAATATGTGCTCTCCGATATGCTAAAGCTCTTGCACCCATTTCTCCCATTCATCACAGAGGAGATCTGGAGCCATATTAATCCTGATGAGAAGCCGCTCATCGTGTCGCGTTACCCAAAGAAGACAGAGATTCCATTTGCCGATGAGGCTTATGTCTTCGAAGCCACAATAAAGGAACCTGTGGAAGCGATAAGAAACATCCGCGGAGAAAGCAACGTGCCGCCGGCAAAGCGCATACCCTCTGCAACATCAGGATTCTCCGACGACAAACTCGCAAAGGCCGTACAACCCAGGTATGTCGAACACCTTGCAAGGGTGGATAGCTTTGAGGCCACGTCAAAGGCGAAAGCCGACAAGATCACAAATGCTGCAGTTAATGTAACAGAACATCAGATTACCAAAGTCCCTTTAGCAGGTCTCATCGACATCGAGGCGGAAAAGACGCGCTTGCAAAAAGAAATCGCAAAGGCGGAAAAGGAAATCGAGGGAGTGGATCGCAAACTCTCAAACAAATCCTTCACCTCAAAAGCCCCGCCGGAGATTGTAGAAAAGGAACGCGCCCGCAAAAAAGAGGCTGAGGAAAGGCTTAAAAAACTAAAGGAGGCGCTCTCCGCGCTCTCCTAGTTTCCTCCCCTTTGTAAGGGGGAGTTAGAGGGGGTAGATCCTGCAAAACACTTCTCCCCCTTTGTAAGGGGGAGTTAGAGGGGGTAGATCCTGCAAAACACTTCTCCCCCTTTGTAAGGGGGAGTTAGAGGGGGTAGATCAATAATATGCCACCAACACTAAAAGGCGATGCATCTCAACTTGAGTTCAAACGCTATCTCCGCTCTGAACAATCGACTGAACCTGAGCGGCGCCTTTGGTATAGGATTCGCTCAAAGCAATTGAACTCACTTAAGTTTCGTAGACAGCACGGAATCGGCCCATATATCGTAGATTTCTATTGTCCTGAAAAGAAGATAGTCATTGAGGTAGATGGAGAAACCCATTTTACTAATGAACAAAAGGCGCTTGATTCTAAAAGAGAGGATTATTTACGTTCGCTCGGCCTAAAAATTATTCGTTATACAAATGACGAAATCATGAAGAATTTGGAGGGAGTGCTAGAGGACATTGTAAGCAAGGTGAATGCATGATCTACCTCCCCTACCCCTCCTTACAAAGGAGGGGAAAGGACACACATGGACAACATAGATCAACTCATAGAGATGGCTCTCAAAGAGGATATCGGCACTGGCGACATCACGGCCCGGGCCACGATCCCGGAAGGCATTCAGGCAAAAGCCACAATCAACGCAAAAGGCGATCTCGTGCTTGCCGGATCGGACATTGCCGAGAAAGTATTTTTAGCAGTAGATCCAAAGATCAAATGGAGCGCTAAAAAATCTGATGGAGAGTTTTGTAGAGCAGGTGATGTGCTTGCCGAGTTAAAAGGAGACGCCAGATCTCTACTGAGTGCTGAACGCACAGCGCTTAACTTTTTGCAAAGGCTCTCAGGTATAGCCACCATGGCAAAAAAATTCTCTGATGCCATAAGCGGCACAAAGGCCAAGATACTCGATACAAGAAAGACCACGCCAGGATTTCGCGCGCTTGAAAAGCATGCAGTAAAGATGGGCGGCGGAAAAAATCATCGCATGGGTCTGTATGATCACTTCCTCATCAAGAATAACCACATCGCTGTTGCCGGTTCAGTTACTGCGGCGCTTAAGGCTGCGCTTGAGGTGAGGACGCCTGATCAGAAGATCGAGATCGAGACCAGAAAGATGGAAGAAGTGCGCGATGCCTTAGAAGGCGGTGCAGACATCATCATGTTAGATAACATGTCTGTGGATCAGGTGCGGCTTGCAGTGGAGTTCGTAGAAGGCCGCAAAGAGCTTGAGGTGTCTGGAGGAATCACTTTGGATACGGTGCGCTCTTATGCCGAGACTGGCGTGGATTATATCTCCGCAGGCATCATCACCCACTCAGCCCCCGCAGTAGATATCAATATGACGGTGGAAAAAACAAATAAATAGCGAGAAATGCGAGACAGGCGAGAAAGGCGAGAAAGGCGAGACCAGCGAGACCCGTATGTCATTGCGAACCCAGCACCGTATGGTGCTGGGTGAAGCAATCTCCGTGATCACTTGGGATTGCTTCGCTCCGCTCGCAATGACAAAGACTTCCGATAGGCATCTATATCCTCAATCATCCTTCGCGCCAGGCCTGCTTTCATAGCAGCTTCTGCAACAGCTGGAGCTTCCCACAAGAGCACGCGGGAATCTATTGGCTTCGGTATTATATAATCAGGTCCAAACTCTATTTTCTTCACTCCATATGCTTTGCACACGTCAGCCGGCACCGGCTCTTTGGCAAGCTGTGCAAGCGAGTGCGCAGCAGCAAGCTTCATGCCCTCATCTATCTTTCGCGCACCAACATCCAAAGCACCACGAAAGATAAACGGAAAACCCAACACATTGTTCACCTGGTTGGGATAATCCGACCGACCTGTTGCGATGATCGCATCGGGTGCTGCTTCTTTGGCATCTTCAGGCATGATCTCAGGATCAGGATTTGCCATGGCAAAGATGATGGGTTTTTTGGCCATGGTCTTAACCATATCTTTTGTTAACAGCCCGCCAACCGACAAACCCACAAATGCATCTGCATCTTGCAGCGCATCTTCAAGCGTTTTTGGCTCACAATCCTTTGCAAACTGGCCGCGATGCGGTTCCTTCTCAGCTCGATCACAGGTTACAAGACCTTTCCTGTCGCACATCCATATGTTTTCAATTGGCACTCCTATTGTATTAAGCATCCTAGCGCATGCCACTCCGCCCGCACCTGCACCTGAGAATACCACCTTTACATCTTGAGCTTTTTTGTCCACCAACTCCAACGCATTCATAAAACCTGCTGCTGTTATGATGGCTGTTCCGTGCTGGTCATCGTGGAACACAGGAATATCCATAATCTCGGTAAGCTTTGTTTCTATCTCAAAACACTCAGGCGCTTTTATGTCTTCAAGATTGATTCCACCAAAGGTAGGCTCTAAGGATTTTATGATTTCTATCAGGCGGTGAGGATCCTTTTCATCTATCTCCAGATCAAACGCATCCACATCTGCAAAGCGTTTGAAGAGCACGGACTTTCCTTCCATCACAGGTTTAGAGGCGAGCGGGCCTATATCGCCAAGTCCCAGCACAGCAGTACCGTTGGTGATAACGGCGACAAGATTTCGTCTTATAGTATAATCGAACACCGCGTTTTCATCGCACACGATCTCGCGACACGGCTCGGCAACACCAGGCGTATATGCGAGCGACAGATCCCGTTGCGTTTCACAAGGCTTGGTAACGCCAATCTCAATTTTGCCTGGCCTGCCTTTGCTATGATAGTTAAGCGCATCCTGCCTGAGAGTTTTTCGATTCATCTTTTTCATTATATTTTCCTGTAAGATTAGTTCTCCCCCTTTGTAAGGGGGAGTTAGAGGGGGTAGATCCTGATCTACCTCCCCTTGCCCCTCCTTACAAAGGAGGGGGAAACAGGTTTTCTGCTTTATATCTATTCCAAAGCAAAGTCAAAACGCCAAATACTCCGCAGGATCCACGGCAACTCCGCCGCGCCTCACCTCAAAGTGCAGATGCGAACCGGTTGCCCTTCCGCTTGCGCCCATGCTGCCTAACCTTTGGCCAAAGGCCACCTCCTGCCCCTTCCTCACATCCACTTCATTAAGATGGCAGTAGCGAGTGCTTAGCCCCTTGCCGTGATCCACCACGCACATATTTCCGCAGCCTCCCAGCCAGCCCGCATATGATACGTGGCCAGGCCCAGCTGCAAGCACAGGGGAGCCTGTTTTATAAGCAACATCTATTCCTTTATGAATTGCGACGGCTTTATGAAATGGATCTTTTCGTCTGCCAAAAAAAGAACTCACCCTTCCGTCAACGGGAAAGATAAAAAATAAACTATGGGGATCGCCACGTCGGCCTGCGGCCTCCTCGCGATGACAAAACGATTCATCAAAGCCGGTCAAGACGGCTTCGCTCACAACATCACACAGGTGTTCGCTAATTCGAATATCAGAACGCGCATTGTTCGAAATCAGGCACACCATTAACATTGTAATCAACATTAGCGGACGCATACATTCTACATATGCATCTTTAATGCCATATATGTTTCTCGCTTGTCTCGCGTTTCTCGCTTTTTTATTGGGTTTGTGATTGACTACGTTTTCTTTATATGTGTAAAAAGGGCTCATGTTGGAGATCACGCTCCAGCGAGCAGGCAAGAGATTAATGAAAGAGCCAATCGGCTCTGATCCGCTCACCATAGGCCGAGCTGCAGGCAACACCCTTAGACTTCTAGATCCAGAAATATCGCGCAAGCACTGTCGCATAGAATGGCGAGACGGCAACTTGTATGCAACAGATCTTTCAAAAAACGGCATGCTCATAAACGGCGATCTCAAGAAAGAGGCAGAGATAAATGCAGGCGATCGAATATCCATAGGGCCTTGGACTCTTCTCATTGACACAACCATAGATGCGGTGCCCATTAAAACCCTTGCCTCCACACCGCACTTAACGCGCGTCATCTCTTATGACCCTTCGCACAAATGCCTTACCACCGAACGCATAGAGATCATAGTAAACTCGCCTGACCAAGCGCCTACAAAAAAGTGTATGACCAAATCAGAAATAACTTTAGGACATCATGCGTCGTGTGATGTAGCTGTTGCCGATCCATATGTGTCGCGCAGACATTGCAGGTTAGAAATCAAAGGAAGAGAAGTAAGGCTTATCGATCTGGCTTCCACAAACGGTGTATTTGTGGGCGATACAAAGATCAACCAAGTCTCCATGCAGCCACACGGGGTATTTCGAATAGGTCGATCTGTAGTCAACTATAGATTGGTGAGCGAAACTGAAAGCATCGTACCATCAAAATCCAGTCGTCTCGGAAACATGCTCGGCGCATCCAAATCCATGCGAGAGATATTTGCCCTCATCTCGCGCATAGCTCCATCTGATTCAACCGTTGTCATCACCGGCGAAAGCGGAACAGGCAAAGAGCTGGCAGCGCGCGAAATCCACAGGTTGAGCAACCGAAATAAACAGCCCTTTGTGGCTGTCAACTGTGGCGCCATACCCAGCACTATAATAGAGAGTCAGCTCTTTGGTCATGAACGCGGCGCATTTACAGGAGCAGTAGAACGGGCAACTGGCTTTTTTGAGCAGGCCAGGAGCGGCACACTGTTTCTCGACGAGATAGGCGAGATGCCGCTCGATCTTCAAACCAGACTCTTGCGCGTACTGGAATCTAAAACCGTTCGCAGGCTGGGCGGGCAAGAAGAAATTCCTGTGGATTTTAGGCTGGTGTGCGCCACAAACAAAAATCTCGGCCGCATGGCTAGGCAGAAAACTTTTCGCGAGGATCTTCTCTTTAGGATCTTTGTGATTCCTATAGAAATATCCCCTTTGCGCGAACGGCCTGAAGACATCCCTGCTCTAGCAAAACACTTTGTTTCTGAATTTGCGCCCAAAGGAAGAAGCCTATCTCTTACCGACGCTGCGCTCACAGCACTTAGCGACCATAAGTGGGCTGGGAACGCAAGGGAGCTTAGAAACACCATCGAAAGAACCTTGCTTTTGTGCGACCACGATGTCATTGAAGCGACTGACCTCAATTTTGCAACCCTTGGCACTCAACAAGACGATAACGGCTCGCTCAAAGATCAGGAACGCGCCCATCTCATAGAAGCATTGCGCGAGTGCAAGGGCAACCTGTCGCGCGCTTCGCGCAAGCTAGGCATTGCGCGCACCACGCTGAGTACAAAGATGAGAAAACATAAGATACAGGTACCAAAATGAATAAAATTGCCAGCAAAGCAAGCAACGTGTGACCTCCTCCCCCTTTGTAAGGGGGAGGTCGGGAGGGGGTAGACCTGATATCCAGAACGTTGCTGGCCTTGCTGGCATCTTTATTTTGGGGGTATTTACCATGCACGAGGCTATGCTGTATTCCAAAGAAGAAGATAAAAAGGTGTACTGCCGTCTGTGCAGGCATGGGTGCAGGATATCCGACGGCAGCTATGGCATATGCCAGGTAAGATATAATGATGCAGGCACGCTCTATTCCATATTCTATGCAAAACCCGTAACCATTGCCGTTGATCCTATCGAGAAGAAGCCGCTGTTTCACTATAAGCCCGGCTCCCAGGCGTTGTCTTTGGCAACGCCGGGCTGTAATTTCAGGTGTGATTTCTGCCAAAACTGGGAGATCTCTCAATATCGCGCAGAGGGCAGCCCGCATATCACAAACCTTAGCGAGGTGTTGCCGCAAGCTGTGGTGGCAAAAGCCAAGTCCAAGGGTTGTGCATCCATCTCATACACCTATACCGAGCCCACCATATTCTTTGAGTATGCATATGACATCGCAAAGCTCGCAGTAAAAGAAGGCATAGGAAACAACTTTGTCACCAATGGCTACATGACGCGTGATGCGCTTGATGCCATTCATCCAAACCTACACGCTGCCAACGTGGACCTTAAGGCGTTTCGCAAAGATACCTATCGCAAGGTAATGAAGGCACAGCTTTACGGCGTGCTCGACTCCATTCGTTACATGAAACAGCTGGGAATCTGGGTGGAGATAACAACGCTGGTAGTGCCGAAAATGAACGACGATCCTTCTGAGCTTAAAGACATCGCCAACTTCATCGTAGAGACAGGACGCGAGATTCCATGGCACATAAGCAGGTTTCATCCGCACTATCACATGGATGATCTACCTCCAACTCCGCTTAAGACCCTGGAGATGGCGCACAAGATCGGCAAAGAGGCAGGGCTTAGATATGTGTATATGGGTAACGTGCCTGGCGACCCATCCGAGAGCACATACTGTTACAACTGCAATGAACTTCTTATAGAGCGCAAAGGTTTTTTCGTAGGAAACAACAAGATCACGAATAAAGGCCTGTGCCCTAAATGCAAGACCGAGATCGATGGGGTAGATGTGGGGAAAGTTGGTTAAGTTAAGATCTGGTGCGCTTTATTTTCTTGGACCATTGTAGAAAGGATTAACGTCTGTCGGTGGCGTGTTTTGGGGTTGTTGCACGGGCCGCCCACCTGGTTGAGGCTGCTGCTGCCCCTGAGCTGGAGCACGATTGGCATTTGCAGCCTGTTTGTTCTGTTGATCATTAATGGTGCGCTCTTCTTGGCGCCTTAAATCCTGCAATTCATTTTGTACCTTTCCAACTTCTTCAGCCTTATCACGCACAACCTGAGCAGCTTGCCTGTATTCTTCTGCTGCTTTATCCCTTGCCTTCTTGGCCGCATCTTCTCTGCGCTCGGCAGCAGCGTGCTGTGCTTTTGCAGCGCTGTGCTTCTGCTCAAGACCAGCCCTTCTTGCCTGCACTTCGCTAAGTTTTTGAGCATAGTGCGGATCTTGGGCGCGTTCTCTGATTTCGTCTTCTGATGCCTTAAGATTATCACTTTGTTGCTGGGCATTGGCATACTGCTCTGGGGCACGGTTTTCTTTAGGACCCTTGATTGTAATGTATGAGGCGTGCTCTAACTGCGAAGAAAGGTTTTTAGACAAACCAAGCATTGCCGCTGCCATGTTTACGCAAGCTGCATGAAAGGCAACCAACGCCTTGCCACCTGCGTTTCTGTTCTCACAAATCGCTTCAAGTTGCGCCTGTATAACATCATCAAAATACTCACGTCTGTAATGTTTTTCAAAAAACCTGGCCATCTGCCAGGCGTTCTCAGCAGCAGCTCTACTTGGATCCAAGCGCTTCCATGATTGACTGATATCATGACCAAACTGATCAACCGCTTCCCTGGCATTTCGCTCTTCTTGTTCGGCTGTCCTTGTCTGACCCTCCAGTACATTTTTATCGCCTTCTTTTCTGGAGGATTCGCGTGCAGCATCGTTATAATCACCAGAGGCATTCTCATGAGCAGGTTGAGTAACGTTATCGCGCTGGCTAACCAGCTCGCCCTGCTCACGATCTAACTCCTGAAGCTCAGGACGCAACTCATCCTGCTGTTTGCGCAGATCCTCAACCTTTGCCTTTGCATCAGCCGGGCTCAATGTTTGTCCACCACTCCACATACAGGGATTCCTCCACTATTGTTATCGGTTGATACCCCCCCCTTTGTTGCGTGTTTTTTAAAGTATTTTCGCCTTATTTTTCATGATGTTACAGTTCTATAAGGCCAACATCCTATCCAATGCTTTTTTTGCCTCCGAAATAACCCTCTCAGGCAGCCTCACCTCATTTACCTGCCCAAGCTCCTCAAGCACCCAGCACAGGTCTGCAAGAGATGTGCGAAACATATTTGGGCACAAAGAACGGGCCAAGGGAAGCACTTTTTTATCAGGATTCTCTTTTGCGATCCTGTTAACAAAACTTATCTCAGTGCCGATCACGACAGTCGAACCAGCAGGCGCATCCTCTGCATATTTTTTGAGAAACGATGTCGATCCATTTGCATCGCTTAGATCCACCACTTCGGGAAAACACTCCGGATGCACGACGATCTTGCAGCCTGGATATCTGCTCCTGGCCTTGGCAACGTGCTCGGTCGTGAAAAACGTGTGCACGTGGCAGAAGCCCTTCCACACGATTGTCCTCGCCTCTTTTGAACGCATAGCCTGCTTAGCATAATCTGCGACATTAGGATCCCACACACCGATCTCTTCTGGCTTAAATCCGCAAGCCAATGCCGTGTTCTTGCCAAGGTTTTCATCAGGCAAGAAGAACACTTTTTTATGCTGCTTTGCCGCCCAATCAAAAGCCTTGCCAGCAGAGGATGATGTGCAAACCGTTCCGCCAACACTACCGCAAAACGCCTTTATGGCAGCGCTGGAATTCATATATGTGACTGGAACAAAATCATCTGCCGCGCCCACATCCTCAAGCGCGCGCCATGCCATCTGCATCTGATCGATATCCGCCATATCAGCGAGCGGGCAGCCCGCCTCAAGCGTGGGCATAAATACACGTTGGCCTGGCTTTGCCAGTATGGCAGATGCCTCTGCCATAAAGTGCACTCCACAGAATACAATATGTTTTGCAGGTGTCTCTGATCCATACTTTGCAAGCTGAAAGCTGTCGCCCTGATGATCTGCCCACTTAACCACTTCGTCACGCTGATAATAGTGGCCTAGAATGCAAAGGTCCTTGCCCAGCTTATCTCTTACAGAGGAGATGCGCTTATCGAGTTCGGCCTCATCAATGCCTCGGTAGGAATCGGGGATTGTATTTATTGTGTTCATATAAGTCTCGAATTGTCATTGCGAGCTCGCCAAAGATTGTTGGCGGGCGAAGCAATCTCCTGAAATCTAACAATACTAAGGGGATTGCTTCGTCGCTAAAGCTCCTCGCAATGACATTCCTTTCTCGCTTGTCTCGCCGGTCTCGCCGGTCTCGCTTGTCTCGCTATTTCTTATTGGCAATCATTTTCACAAACTTCTTCTCTCCTATCACCTTAACCTTACCGCCTGATGCGACGAGTTTCTTTGCTTTATCCAACTTTGATCCAGCGCCGCCGCCATCGCCCACCACGAGAAAATCCAGATCTTTGGTCACAGACTCTGCTGCAACGCCACCGTTCTCCTCAACTAGCTTTTGCGCCTGGCTGCGTTCCATAGTCAAAAGCTTTCCGGTAAACAAGTATGACTTGCCTTCTAATGCGCCCTCAGCTCTTGCATGAGCCTCAACCTTTACATGCTTTATGAGTTTATCGATAAGCCCTTTCTTTGCAGCAAGGCCCGCTACCACCTCATGGGCGATGATAGGTCCTATTGTATTGATATTTGCTAATTCTTCTTCTGTCTTTGACATCACGTTCTTAAGGCTTCCGAACCCTGCCAAGATCTTTGCCGCGTGTTTTCCCAGCTCGCGTATGCCCAAACTTTGCAAAAATACATCCAGCGGAATAGTGCGATTTGCATCTACGTTGCCGATGAGTTTTTTTGCGAGCGTCTCGCCCATGCGCTCCATGCGCAAAAGTTCATCAACTGTAAGATCGTAGAATTCAGAAGGATCTGTGACAACGCCGTTCTCATAAAGCTGAGCTATGAGCTTTTCGCCAAACCCATCAATGCCCACCACTTTTACAAAGTGCGCGAGCTCACCGATCTTGCTTTTCACGCACGCTTTTGGATTTGTGCAATAGAGCACATCATCAGCCTCTCTCACGGCTGCACCACACGAAGGACATGTTGAAGGTATCTTGATGGGCTCCTTGCCGGGCTTTTCTACTGATTCAAGATGTGGAATCACCCCTCCGCGCCTCATCATCACGACCTTGGCACCCTTGAATAGACCATCAGCGATGAGTTTTCTGAGTATGCCCAAATTATGCAAGGTGGAGCGGCCCACCATTGCGCCGGAGAGTTCTACCGGCTCGACTATGGCAATAGGGGTGATGGCGCCGGTGCGCGCCACACTCCACTCCACATCCTTTAAAACCGTAGTCCCAGAATCGCCCTG
Organism: Pseudomonadota bacterium; assembly: GCA_043822785.1. GTDB lineage: Bacteria > UBA10199 > UBA10199 > 2-02-FULL-44-16 > JAAZCA01 > JBDRBN01. The sequence continues at coordinate 22,191 of JBDRBN010000044.1, read as the reverse complement.
AAACTTGTATGCGATTGCATACCTGGGATGATGCGCCGTAGCGCCAAGCCTGTCTTGCTCGTCCACCTCGTTTGCCTTAAACACTACGCCGTCTGTTTCAAAATCATAAGTTTCACGGCGAGAGAAAAAGTAATCAAAGGCTTTTTGCATTTGATCTCGCTCTATTATGTGCACTTCCATTTCAGGAAAATCTGCAGACTTAAGCATCTTGAGTTTTTCCTGCTCGGTTTTGGCATCAGCGCCAAGAAGATCATATGCAAAGAAAGAGAGTTTATATCCACCAGTCTTTGTAGGGTCTTTGTGCTTGACCGCGCCTGCTGCCAAATTTCTTGGGTTTGCAAACTCGCCCTTGTATTTTGCAAACACGGAAAGGGGCATAAAGATCTCGCCGCGCACCTCAACGCCATCGCGGCCCTTTTTTGCCAACGCACCTATTTGCCTTGGCACAGATCGTATGCGCCGCACGTTTTTGGTTATGTCCTCGCCCTCTATGCCGTCCCCGCGCGTTGCCGCCTGCACCAAGCAGCCTTTTGCATCATACTTTATGCTCACCGCAACGCCATCTATCTTGGGGCTGGCTGTCACATCCCCTTTAAATTTATCAGCCCAGTCCAAAATTTCTTTTTCCTCATAACACTTATCCAAAGACAGCATGGGGATTTCGTGGCGCACCTTAACGCCGGTAGGCAGCACATCTGAGAGCAGTTCCGTAAGAGCAAAAGAGTCAGGTGCCTTGGAGCGCAAAATCTCTACGAGCCGGTCAAATTCCAGATCCGTAATCTCAGGCGCGGCTTTTTCAAAATAGAGGCGGTTGTGTTTGCGCACCTCTGCTTCAAGTTCTTTAATCGACACCTGTTCCCACTTCTTTTTCATTTTACGTCCTTTGTGTCATTGCGAGTTCCGTAGGGGCGAAGCAATCTCATAAACTAATGGAGATCGCCACGCTCCCCTTCGACTCGTTTCACTCGCTCAGGGTCGCTCGCGATGACAGGTACTGTCAATGCTGATCATATCTTTGCCGATGCCGTCTAAGCTGCTTAATATCACAAGCCTGGGACCTGTATCTTTGGTTATACGCACAAGGCATATAGCACAATTATCTATACTGAACCTCACAAGATATTTTAGTTCCATATCCAAAACATGCAAAAAGGCGAGTTTTATAACATCAGCATGCGAGATGAGCGCTACCCTACCAGTATCAAAGCGCTTAAGAATCTTATCCATGAATTCTCCTACCCGACGCCCGGCCTCTTTCATAGATTCGCCACCAGGAAATGAGGTTCTCTTCGGATCTTCTCTATATGTTCTCCACTCGCTCTCATGTTTAGCAACCAGGTCATCAAAAGTAAGATCCTCCCACTGACCATAATCAATCTCAATAAGCCCTTCATCCTGTTCAACTTTCAAATCTTCGTGAAACGCAGCAATTACCTCTGCTGTTTGTATAGCGCGAAAAACAGGGCTTGAAATTATGGCATCGATTTTCTCGCCCGAAAGCCTCACTGCAAGTTCTTTGCTCTGAGCTCGGCCCACATCATCCAGCGGTATGGGCTTTCTACCCATGACTTTACGATTTACATTATATTCCGTACGACCGTGTCGTATGAACAAAAGCTCTAACATTTCGCTTTCCTTTCTTTTGACCCCTTGCTAAAGGTGGGCCTCAACCTAACAAAACCCCATTGAATTTCAACAGGATTCGCCATGTCCATAAAGACTTTTACGCTGGATAACGGAATGCAGGTGCTTTTAGAAGAAAATCACGCTGCCAAGGTGGTATCTTTTCAGGCGCTGGTAAAGGTAGGCAGCGCAAATGAAACCGATAAAGAAGCTGGCATCTGCCATGTGATAGAGCACATGCTCTTCAAGGGCACGCCAACACGCCCCACCGGCACCATTGCCAGAGACGTAGAGGCTGCAGGCGGCGATATCAACGCGTATACCTCAATCGATCAGACAGTCTATTACATCAACATGGCTACCAGATTTGCTGACAAAGGATTGGCGATTCTGGCAGACGCTGTAAAAAATCCCCTGTTTGATGCTGACGAACTGGCCCGCGAAGCAGAGGTAATACTCGAAGAGATAAGGCGCGAGCAGGATAATCCCGCACGCATGGCTCTCGAGCGCCTGTTTCAAGAAGCCTATAAGGTGCACACCTATGGGCGTCCTATCATCGGCTATCCGCATACAGTAAAGTCCTTCACAAAAAATCAGCTTTTGGACTTTCATCGTCGCTGGTATGCACCACAGAATATAGCATTCATCGCAGTAGGCGATTTTAAAATTGATAAGATGTTTGAAGGAATAAAGGAGCAGTTTGCTGATTTCAAAGGAGCAAGCGCTCCAACCTCAAAGATTTTACCAGAACCTATGCATAGGAGCTGCGGCCTTACGATCAAAGAGATGAATATACAGAGCACTTATCTTTCGCTCGGTTTTAATGTTCCCGAACTAACGCACCCTGATATTCCAGCCATCGACATACTCGCACACATCCTAGGTGGCACAGAATCATCCAGGTTAGAACAAGAGATAAAGGAAAAACAGCGCTTGGTTCACAACATCTATTCGTTTGCATTTACGCCCAAGCATCCAGGCCTGTGTGTTATAGGTGCAATGCTTGACGACAAGGACACAGCGCGCGCCATAGAGACTTTGCAAAAAGAGCTGCAAAAGCTCAGGGATGAGCCCGTAACCTCTGAAGAACTTTCGCGCGCAAAGCTCAACATCCGTTCAAACGAGATCTACGACAAGGAGACGGTTGGAGGCCAGGCTGGCAAGATCGCATCATTTTTAGCTACAGCCGGCAGCCATGAATTTGAAGCGCGCTATTATCAGATGATTGCAGATGTGAATGCAGAAAAGGTGCGCCAAGTTGCAAGAAAATATCTAACGCCACAAAACTTAAGCGCATCGCTTGTGGTACCTAATGGCTCTAAATGGGTATCCAAGCCCGCAGAAATAATTGATGCCATGACCGCTCCTATAAAAGAGCCAGGCGTAAAAAAGGAATCAACGATCGAAAGGGTTCAGAGGATTAAGCTCAAAAACGGCGCCACCTTGCTTGTGATAGAGAACCATCATCTTCCTGTGGTCTCAATCTATGCTGCTGCGCTGGGCGGAACGCGTTTTGAAACTTCGCGCACAAACGGCATCTCTGAGCTTATGGCGCGTACCATGACAAAAGGCACAAACAGGCGCTCTGCAGTCAATATCGCAAAAGACATAGAGGCAATTGCCGGCCATATAGATGCCTTTAGCGGCCGCAACTCATGTGGTGTTAGGTGCGAGTTCTTAAGCGAGCATCTTCATGAAGGATTCGAAATATTTGCAGATGTGCTTACCAATCCATCTTTCTCATCCCAAGAGGTGTCAAAGGAACGTTCCATACTTCTTAAGGCCATAAAGGATCAGGAGGACGCGTTGTCCACCCTTGCGTTTGCAGAATTTTTAAAGGCTCTGTTCCCAAAACATCCATATGGGTTAAGAAATCTTGGAACCAAAGAATCTGTACGCAAGCTCACAGCCGAAAACCTTAAGCGCTTTCACAAGAGCATAATGCGGGCAGAGAATATGATAATAACCGTAGCAGGCGATGTTAACTCGCATGAATTAACAAACTTAGCTAATGAAATGCTCAGCAACTTGCCGCGCGGCCAGGCTAAATTGCCAAGACTGAAGAGCGACAAACAGCCGACAAAGCCTATCGAAAAGACAGTAACAAAACGAGAAAAGCAGCAGGCTCATATAGTAATAGGTTTTCAAGGTACCCAATTCAAAAGCCCTGATCATTATGCTATGACAGTGCTAAACAATATACTATCAGGTCAGGGCGGTAGGCTTTTTAGGGAACTGCGCGATAAGATGAGTTTGGCTTATGCTGTTAGCTCGCTCAATCAAGAAGGAATAGAGCCAGGCTACTTTGCAGTTTATATAGCAACAGAACCAGCCAAGGTGGATACAGCGGTGAAGGGAATACTTGCTGAGCTTGAGGCAATAAGAACTAAGAAAGTGGATGATGAGGAGCTAAATCGATCAAAGCAATATCTTGTGGGAGTATATGATCTTAACCTTCAGCGCAACGGAGCAATTGCGAGCACACATACATTTAATTGTCTTTATGGTTTACCTTATGACGAAGTAGAAAAATATCCTCAGAAGATAATGCGGGTAAATGCAGATGATGTACTAAAAGCGGCAAAGAAATATATTAATCTTGATGCATATACAATGGCAGTAGTAAGACCTGCATAATCTTAAGGTAATTCTGGTTATGAGTTTGACAGCAGCCATCGTGAAATAAAAAACTGGCACCCCGATTGCAAATAAATACCTTGTGACTTGAGGTCATTCGGGCTTTCGAAAGTTGGTTCCATGCTGACAATGAGATCCAAGTGTTGGATAGAACGGATGTTTTTGCGAATTGCGCTCCTCGCAAACAGGGGGCCAAGGAGCGCAACACCCTCGAACGAGGTCCCGAAAAGGAAGAAGGATACTATCAAAATGATAAGAATTGTCACATTGATTATCCTTGCCGCCTGGATCGTTCTGCCAGGCTAAGGAGATTCCTTATGTGGAAATCTGAGTTACTATCGTTTCTGCTTTCTTTTCTTCTGGCAACCGCTGTAGGCGCGGCCGAACCATCCGGTCCGGTTTCCAAGACGCCATCGATTATTTCCCCCATCCCCCGACAATTGATCTCAACCCCAGAGGACCAGGCCTTCTGGATCTGGCAAGACTCCGAGCGCGTCGACGTAGTGGACGGACAGGTCCGAAGCGTCCGGTTGAAGCCGAATACGCAGGTCTCCCGCGCCGAATTCTTTGAGTCTTACGCCCCGGGTCTTGGTCTTGGCGCGAACGATCAGATGTCGGAAATCAGCAGCAGAACGCTTGACAAATGGGGACTGGTTCAAAGTCGTTTCAAGCAACAGTACAAGGGGCTTGACGTCCTGGGGGCGGACTATGTTCTTCATGAGAATGATGGAGCAGTGACCTTTGCAGTCGGAAAGATCGCCTCCGGCCTGACGCTGGACGTCACCCCGGCGATCTCGGAGTTGGAAGCATTGGCCTCCGTGGCCGATGCAGTCGGGACCGATCAGCTCTTTGAGAGCTCCTCGGAACCGGATTATAAGGAAACTCCAAAGGGACAACTGGCTGTCAGTTCCGAAAATTTCCGGTTCACGCCCGAAAGTTTTCGGCTGGTCTACCGCTTCTGTGTCACCCCGTCGAATTCTTTCGGTGCCAAGATTTTCGATGTCGATGCAAAGACTGCAGAGATCGTCAATCAAATGAGCGGCATTTGGGAAGAGGATGTCGCGATCAAGGGGGAGACCTTATACAACGGGACGCAGGAGTTTGTGGTCGGAAAGATTCCAATCGATGTCCTTGCAACGCCGCCGGATATTCGTTACCGGCTGACGGTGGAAACGCCGGAAATTGAGACGCTGGATTGTCCCGACGGGGCCGCTCAAACAATGCAGTTCTCGGACATCGAGGAAAGCGTCGACGACGATGAGGAACACAATTTCCAGAGCCAGGAGGGCGAAGTTGCGGCGAGCGTTCATTGGGGGGTTCAGCAGGTGATGTCCTACTATCGAAACACCTTCCTGACCCCCGATATCGAACCGACCAAATCCATTATTTTTTTCAAGGACTCACCTAGCAACTGCGCCGCGGCAACGAGCCAAAATCCTCCCATACTTGGGTTCCGCGGTTATGAAATCAAGGTGTTGGATAAGAGCTTGCCCCCCTGCGTCAACCTCGAGACGGTCGGACACGAATATACCCACGCGGTCCAGAGAATGGCGAATCCAGGCCTGGTGAACATGGGAGAGACCGGAGCGTTGATGGAAGGGTTTGCCGACCTCTTTGGGATGTTCGTTCAAGCGGATAAGGAAGGAACTCCTCCTTCCTGGTGCAAGGCCACCCCCCTGATGTCTGAACCGTGCTCGCTAAATTTCAAGGAACCGCAGAAATCTGTCTGGAAAACCTATGACCCGGTGGAAAAGATGTGGACCTCGAATCCGGACACCTACGGCAATACCCCTTACGACAACAGCATCCTTTATAGCCCTTGTTCGGAGAAGAACGATTTTTGCGGCATCCACAAGAACAGTACCATCCTGAGTCATTGGTTTTATCTCATCGTGGATGGGGGGGAGGGAAAGAACGGGAACGGCGACGATTACAAGGTTGTCGGAATCGGGAAGAAGAACTCTTCTTATCTCGACCTGGCCTACCTGACGATGACGATGATGCCGTCGGCGGCGACGTTTAAGGATTTTCGAGTCCTCTCGATCGGTGTTGCCGAGACCCTTTACGGAAAGGATTCCCAGGAGGTCATCGCGGTCACGAACGCCTGGCATGCCGTCGGTGTGGGGGATAAGTACCAAGCCGATCGGAACTGCTCGCCACAAATGGGGGAAGCGAACGTCGAGAATTGGAAGACGCATCTCGAGTGCAAGCCGCTCCCATCGGAGACGGAATGGGAGTTTCAAGTTTCTCCCACTCTTGATTTCAATTCCGCTATGCTCAAGACGGTTTCGACATCCGCCCTTTATACCGGTGGTTTGGGAGGCGCCCCGAGCGTAGTGGCCGATCTCCCTCTGGAATCGAGCAAGATCTATTACTGGCGGGTCCGGGGGAGATATGGGCTCCAACAGACGGCTCCGGCCCCGTCGCAGGAAGAGGGAGTATTCAAAAGCATCTTGGAAGGCCTCAGTAAATGGTTGGGCGGTTCCAGAGAGGCGCCGCCGAACAAGTCGTCTCGAACTCCCTTTTCGGAAACCGACGAGGAGGCGGAATGGACCGATTGGTCGCCGGTTCTGTCTTTCAAGACCGCCTCCAAGCAGGTTAAATTGCTTTCTCCGGCATCTGGCAGCACCTCGCAGAACCCGTGGGACGGGAAGTTCTCCTGGACATCAATTCCTGACGCCGTGAAGTACAGGGTTCAGGTATCTGAGAGCGCCGATTTTGCCGCAAATGACGAAAAGACAACGACCGGTCTGAAGGAAAACTTCGATCTCAAGGTCGGCAAGGGGTACTATTGGCGTGTCATGCCGGTCGGGCCTGATGAGACCTGGGGAGATTGGTCCAAAGTCTCCTTTAAAACCGCCCTACCGGTTGCGATGTTGGATTCACCTGCGAATGGGGCGGTCGTTTCCCCTTGGGGGATTGGTTTGAAATGGAAAGATTGGAAAGGGTCGGTGGAGTATCACGTGGTCGTTTCGACCAATGAAAATCTGACCAAGCCCCTTTTTGATGAGACGAAACCTAAAAATATTCTTGGGACGAATCTCGATGCGGTTGGAACAGAGGGCCCCTTCTATTGGGCGGTGACTCCCAAGGGGCCGCCTCCCTATTCCGAATGGGGAGGGCTCTCCAAGGGTTCTTTTACTGCTGATTACAATAAGACCAAGTCGGAGGCGATCTATCCAAAGGGCGTTCTTCCGTTCAAGAAACCGGTCCGTTTTATCTGGAAGAAGATCCCTGGTGCGGTCTCGTATCAATTGGCCATCTGCCTCAAGAAGGGCGGATGCCTTCCTAATCCACCGTCGGTAGCAGGCGTAAAACACGATGAACAATCGCTGCACTGGGACAGCCCCGGCTCCTCCTATTCTGTCAACAAGGATGGCTACACCTGGAACGTGACGGCGATCGGTCCGAAGGGTTATCCGGGGAACCCATCGAGCAATGTCAGTTATGACATCGGTCCGCCGCAACCGGTCCCCGTCAGCCCGGCGCACGGGGCCACAAACGTCGAATACAATCCGACGGTCTTTCAATGGGTGTGCGATGGCTGTGCTGAGTATCCGGTCGATGAGATCCATCTGAAGATATCCAGCATAACCGGTGGACTCGGCGCGGGGGGATATCTGGCCTCCCAAACGCAGGCGACACGCGTTCTCCAACCCGACACGGGCTATCAATGGCAGGTTTGCGCCAAGAAACTACCCAACATCGACATCTGTTCCGCGATCGTTCCATCGTTTGTTACGAAACCTGGGTCTCCCCAACCGTCCTCAAAGGAGGGAGGAGAGTCGGGATCTGGGTCCGGGTTAGGCGAAGGGCAATCTTGTCCGGATCTGGGAGAGGCGGTTGTGACAAGCCTGCCTGCCGGCTCCCACGCCTATTATTGCAATACCTGTGTCACCAAAACGTCGACCCCCAACAACTTCACATTCAAGTGGAACCCTGTCTCGGGTGCCAAGAGCTATCAGGTTGAGGTTTATGTATTTGGAGGTGGATTTGTCGGGACAAAGACCGCGCAGGGTACCCAATCACCGCCCTTCTCGCTCAAGTACTGGACCCCCTATGGCGTCAACGTGCGCGCCGTGAACAGCTGCAATAAGGTGGGCGAAATTCAGGGAAAGGGGATCGGCTTCTACCTTGTCCCGTGACCGTAAGCCTTTAGTCCCGGATCGGTATTTCACTTCCCGCTTCTTCCCATTTTTTCTGTTCGCGGCCGAGGTAATCCCAGATTCCCCCGAGTCTGATTTTTGACGGAATCATCGGGCCCAGAAATCTCGTCAGACGAACGAGCGGGGAAAAACCGCTGTAAAATCCTCCCGAGCTGGAGAGGAATTGTCTGACGGTATTTGTTTTTACCCACGACAGCGAGAGATCATGAACGTCTCCGTCGCCCCCCTTCGTGCCGGTTTCATGGATCAGATCGACCGAATCTGAAAGATCCAGAATGCCATTTCGATTGTCATCGCGGAAGACAAAGGTATGCTGCCAACAAGTCTTTTTTTCATTGTTGCAGTGAAATCTTTCAGACATTGGTCCTCCTCGAAAATGATGCTTTATTATCTAGGATATCTTGCGAAAGTTGCCTGCAAGCGATCCTCTGAAGATCCGTCTTCTCTTTCTTCATAACCCAACCTCCCTTCGGGCTATGACTCACTTATGGGCACCTCTAAAAACCTATGATAATATGTTCTGTTGTCATTCCCGCGAAAGCGGGAATCCAGTATTTATCACGTTTCCCATGACTAGATCCCCGCCTTCGCGGGGATGACAAACAAAAAATTGGGGTTTTTAGAGGTGCCCTTATTTTATCAACTTTGTCTACATATCAGAAAAACAGGTCATTTCACTTTAGTTCTCGGCTGTCCTTCAGAAAAGTTGCTTACTATTTTTACCCAAATCCGACAGCACCGACTAAATTGACGATATCCATGGCAAACTCGGACTAAAGAAAGCCCGTGACGGAGTATCGATGAGAGCACACTACAATCTTGCCCGAATCAACTCGTTGCAGATGAGCGCTGTAGAAAAACGCTCGATTTCATTTTTTAAATGCTGTTCCTCACTCCTTCACAGATTTTATTCATCACTTGCAGTTCTCTGATCAAAACCCGATCACCGCATGAAACTTATCCATTTTCGCTTGCAAAATGTGTTAGGAAATGTGTTAGGAAATCTGATGCATACACGATGGCATTAATGATGTTTGCAGAATATAGTGACTGTTTGTCATCCCCGAGTGGTTTTGTCGGGGATCCAGCAGAGGCTGACACGGTCTGGATTCCCGCCTACAACATGCGGGAATGACATTTTCCGCAGTGGTCACTATATTCTGCAAACATCATTAGTAAGACCTGCATAGAAACCGGGATAGACTATCGCTAACATGGTTATGGTTTTACAGACGGTTACCCTCTCAGCGCGCGCTGCAAAGCGTTTAAATGAGGGTGTCCTGTGGATTTCAGAACAGGACATAGTGGGCAGAAAGCCGAAGATCCCATGCATTGCCAGGGTGTTTGATCGACAGAGCCGCGTCATTGCCCATGCCTTTCTCTCACCAGGCTCGCGCTATTACCTGCGCATCATCACTCGCCACAAGGCAGAAATCGACCGCAGATTCTGGGCAGATCAGATCAGAAAAGCACTTAATAGAAGGCAACCGCTCGAGAAACAAACCGATACATATCGCGTGGTGCACTCCGAAAGCGACGGCATGCCATCGATCATCATCGATCGCTACAACGACATCGTATCCCTGCAGATCACCTCGCAAGGAGCACAGACCGTTCGCGATGACATCGTGGCTGCTATTGAAGATGTGCTTGAGCCGCGCGCCATAATAGAGCGCTCAAGCAGGGCGATGTCTCGTTCCGAAGGCATTGCGGGCAAGGATAAAATTCTTTGCGGTGATTCTTCGATTGCAATGGTGCGCGAGAAAGACATGCGGTTTGAACTCGACGTTCTTTCAGGACAGAAGACCGGCGCATATCTCGATTACCGCAGCATACGCATGAAGGCGTGCGAGCTGTCGCGCGGCAAAACCCTTGACGCGTTCTGCTATCAAGGGTGGCTTGCATGCCAGATCGCCGCCAAAGCAAAGAGCGTTGTTGCAGTGGACTGCTCCAAATCGGCGCTTGAGGCAGCCCGCCGCAATGCAGAGATCAACTCGCAGACAAACATCGAGTTCATCAAGGCAGATGTCTTTAATTATATTAAAAACTGCAAAGAGCAGTTTGACTTCGTCCACATGGATCCGCCTGCCATGGCAAAGAACCGTGCGGAAACTGCGCAGGCCATAAGCGGTTACAGGAAGCTCTTCAATGGTGGGATAAAGCTTTTGAAGCAGGGCGGCATTCTCATGATAAGCTCCTGCTCGCATAAGATCACCCAAAGGATCCTTGAAGAGACCTCGCTTGAGTGCCTAAAAAAATCAGGCCGCAAAGGCGCGATCATATGGCGCGGTAAACAGGATATCGATCATCCTGTTCTTGACGGGCTTTCAGAATCGCTTTACCTCAAGGCGCTGGCGATCAAGTTCGATGATTAAAACAAGGAGAACGATGTGGTTTATGACGCAATTATACTTGGTGCCGGAGCATCCGGCCTCATGTGCGCCATTTCCGCTGCAAGGCGCGGCCGCAAAATCATCCTCATCGACCGCAGGCAGAGCTTTGCGCAAAAGCTTTTGGCGTCAGGCGGCGGCAGATGCAACTTCACGAATCTGAATGTAAGGCCGGAGGATTACGTCTGCGGCAATGCCCACTTTGTCAAGTCGGCTCTGGCAAGGTTCACGCCTCAAGACATGATCTCTATGATTAAAAAGCACCGGATCAGCTTCTCTGTTGAGGAACAGGGCCAGCTCTTTCTCAAAGGATCTTCAAGAAAAATATTCGATATGTTTATGGGCGAGCTCTGCAACCGCGGAATTAAAATCAGTATAGGCAATGTGAAATCGATAAAGAAGCAAGGCGATTTCATGGTAACTCTGAGCACAGGCACTATTCGGGCCCGCAAACTCGTTGTGGCCACAGGCGGCCTTTCTTTTAAAAAACTCGGAGCAACTGATCTGGGTTATCGCATAGCAAAGCAGTTTGGCCATGCTGTGGTGCCGTGCAGACCGGCGCTGGTGCCTTATCTGCTTGCTCCATGCGACCAGGATATCTTCTCTGGGTTAAGCGGAATATCTTTTCACGCCGAAGTGATAAACGGCAAAAAGAGGTTTGCCGGCGGTTGCCTGATCATGCACAAGGGTTTAAGCGGCCCTGCGATGTTAAAATCGTCGCTGTACTGGGACAAAGAAAAGGAAATCGCCATTGATTTCATGCCGGGCAAGAACATCGCTCTACTTCTGCGCAAAAAGAGGGCCGCTACGTCGCGCATGGAACTTTTTACGTTTCTCTCGCGCCATATGCCCGCGCGCCTGGCCAAAGCGCTGTGCAGAAGCCGTTTACCCTCTAAGCGCGTGAATGAACTCTCGGACAAAGATATCGGCAAAATCGACGCGACTTTACATCGCTTCAACATTACGCCGCACGCAACAGCGGGCTTTGACAAAGCCGAGGTCACGCTTGGAGGCGTGGATACACGGGAACTTTCATCCAAGACTATGGAATCAAGACTCTGCTCCGGCCTTTATTTTATAGGCGAAGTCGTTGACGTGACAGGCGACCTGGGTGGATACAATCTGCACTGGGCATGGGCCTCTGCAAGCGCAGCCGGAGAATTGTTATAAAACATAATGTGGGACGGAGAAACGCCAGCCACACCAAAATTTACCCCAAAGGCTAGCGCCCCTGGGGTAGTTTTTTATTATTTCAAAACTAATCCTTGATAGTGCGAGTTCACTGCTTAAGCGTTTCTATTCTCTCCCCAAAAGTTCGGTCAACCTTAGCGCAAGTGAAATCACGGATGCCAAAGACAACCGGAATGCCATACTCGGTTCCTGCATATGCATCGGTTCCTGGTTCAAAATTAAAGTTACCCGCAGAAAAGGTAATTTTGGTTATGACTTTGTGCTGCGGACAATATTCCTCTAGCTTTTGTCCACCTCCTTTGCCACCAGCCTTGACTGAACTGAGAACGTTCCCATTATTTTCTCCAGCATTGACCGGTGACCCATCATCAAACACATCGACTGGTGTCCCATAAAAAGCCAATTGATCAAAAAGATCCCCCGCACGAGCATAGATTCCATTGGCAGCAAACCCGGGCGATATGGTGATTCGCTTGTGTTGCTCATCAGGTGGCAAAAAGCCACAACTGCCAGTTTTTCTGTACTTAGAGCCCTTTGGCTCAAGTCCCGCTGTTGTCACATCCTTACACAGGAGCTGCACTTCCTTGATGACTTTGATACCCTCAATCAATTTCTTCGACGTAACGGCTTCAAACCCTACTACAACACCATTGGGATGCTTCTCATCTTGACAGGATAAGACACAAGGTTTGGCTACTATTCCGATCGGGGCTTCGATTTTCTGTGATTTTATCAATTCGACAGATGCAACCTTTGGCTTGGCAACATCATCATTGACGACTTTACGACAAAAGCCTTCCAACAGGTTTAATTTCTCAACTCCAAACATTGGTGTTTTGTAAGAGGTGTTGTAAAATTGGCCACTAACCCAACTGAGCACAGAGCCTTTTGGGCAGAGGTAAAGCTGCCACTTAGATAAGCCAGCGACTGGATGGCCAAGTTGCTTACCACTCCATAAGACCTCGTCATTAACACCCCATACATCCAGTTTTTTGGCGTACGGTATAATTGACTCCACATCGTTCAAACCACTCTGGGCATACCATCCTGCAAGGACAAAGCCCAAAGGAGGCTTGATAGTATATTGGCCGCCCAACTCTTTTCCAGCTGACGGCAACATGGCCGGCGAAAGCCCTGGTTTCCCTAAACTTCCAATATCATTACAGCCAATCTCTAGCTGATGGATACCATCATTGCTTGCCATCACATCGAGTTCGGTTACGACATTATTTTTAGTTGGCTCACAGTCTTTTGTAAGACACACATCAATATTACACGGGCCTGAAAAGTCCGTTCCGTCCTTTTGTTTACTACCAACCGCTGGCAATTTGAATTTGGATTCATCGCTTAGATAGAGTCCTTCGTGTTTCTTTTCTGTGCTAATTTTTTCTGCGATAATTTTCTCTGTGCTAATTTTTTCTAGGATATTTTCTACCGTTGGACACGGTAGAAGCCCAAGGCCATCGCCACAAGGAGCGCTCTTAAAGTGCCAGGTGTAATCGGCTTTCATCGCATTCTCTGAAACATCTTTAATAACGCCTTTTTTAAGGGTAGCCTCATACTTTGTATCTACAGCAAGTGGCTCTTCCAGCGTAAAGCTGACAGACTGGGTACCAAGAGGCGTAACACTTGAAACACCGACTAGCGGCGAGAGCTGCAGCGAACTTACTTCTGCTCCAGAGGCATCGATCTCTTCATCAAATGTTATGATAATCTTCTTGGGTGGTTTGATAGGTGGTAATGGCGTCTGACCCTCTTTCGCCCGGATTAAACCATAATGGGATACACTGACACTGCCATCTGCAGGATTGGTACTGATTACGCTCGGGGCCTGCGCATCAGGTTGTGGCTGCTCGGGCACAGTTGGAACTTCTGTTTCCTCTTCTGGCGGCAGCTCAATACCCACGTCGATGGGCGTAGCAACACCAATTTCATCAGACGGCCCTCCTTCTTCAGAAACCTCTTCAGCGATCCCTTCTACTTGCTGACTTTTACTACAGCCTATCATGCCCAATCCAAAGACCAACAGAGTTACACTTAAGACCAGCCACCTATTAGATGTGATTAAATATTTCATCTTAGTCACCTCTTTGGTTCAATCCTGCTAGTTTATGGTTTATATAAACGCTTTAATTGCCCCAGCATATTACATTAAGTGCAATTATTGTTCCAATATAAAGTGCTATTTATAGAAGTTTTAGAGGTAAAATAAGCGATTATCTCTTAAAAAACTATCAGAATGGTAATTTGCCCCAGAGCATTTCGCGCTGGGGCAGTTTTTATCACAAATTCCACCCATTTAGCGGGCAGCCGTCACATTTGGGATTTGTCGGGCGGCAATGAGTTTTTCCTACCTCTACGATCAAGGCATGATACTCGTTAAACAGCACTACATCATGAGGCAGCCTGTCCATGAAAAGCTCTTGCAGTTCATCATACCCATCCTCTTCAGTGCAGAGCGCATGACGGGAGAGAATCCTCTTTGTATATGCATCGATCACAAAAATGGGTTTATTGAGCGCATACAAGAGCATGGAATCAGCAGTTTCCGATCCTATTCCATTGATAGCCTTAAGCTCCGGCCTGAGCTTTTCTAAATCCTCTTTGGCCATCCTAGCAGCGCTGCCGCCGTATTCACCCACAAAATATTTGAGAAAGGCAATGAGCCTTTTTGCCTTTACCCTAAAAAAGCCGGCGGGCCTGATCAAGTTTTGAAGACGCAAAGGATGAAGTGCGAGCATGTCCTTTGGACTCAGCACACCTGCTTGTTTCAGATTTCTTACCGCGAGTTCCGCATTTCTCCAATTTGCGTTCTGCGTAAGGATAGCGCCCACCATGATCTCAAACGGCGTATCACCAGGCCACCACTCAAGAGGGCCAAAGTAATCGAATAAGCGATTGAAACCTTCCATTAAGGTTTTCTTTGTAGCACTCATAAAATTCATTCACCAAGAAAGGAATGTCATTGCGAGCGAAGCGAAGCAATCTCCTACAAATATGTCTTTAGGGGATTGCTTCGTCGCATACGCTCCTCGCAATGACACTAATAGGCTGACGTTTCTCGCCAATATATAAAACTGCCCGCCTCATTGCTCTGTCTGAAGCGGGCAAGAATTCATAGTTTAAAAAATCACTATTCCTTCTTCTCCTCAGCCGGCTTTTCTTCGGCCTTGGGTTCTTCTTTAGGTGCCTCTGCAGCAGGTGCTGCCGCAGCGGGTTTTGCTTCGGCCGCCTCTTGCGGCTTTTTGGATGCCGACCAAGCAGAATAATGCTGCTCGCAATATCCCTTTTTGTGGGTGGGCTTATGGCAACTCTCTTCTGCACATGTGCGATAACGACCTGGCTTGTCTAATTCACCGCGACGCCATTTCTTATAATGCACGTTACAAAATCCCTTTGCCTTATATGGCCTCTTGCACCCTTCTTGCTTACACGATTTTACGCCTTCTGCACTCGTTGTCATCTGCCTACTCCTTGTTCTTGAATACCTGTTTTCTCAGTATCCTTTGTTTTGGTTTGGGGCAGGGCCTCCATTTCCTTAAATGAAGGACGCCCAGTTTGTATTTTTTCATGCTCTTCGCTCGAATTCATCTTAGGAGGCAAAGCGCTTTGACCCGGCACCATCTCAATGGGTTTTCCACCTTCCAACTCCTTTTTCACCATGTCGTCGAGCTGTTTGCGCTCATCATCAGTAACATCTTCGGAGATAGCCTCGCCTGCTGCTTTAAGCCCTTCGCCCACAAGAGAGCGCACGTCGCGTATGCCCTCTTTTACAACTTTGTTTCCAAGAATTGGTTCAAGGTGCTCCTCAATGGTCTTACCGCCGATCTTCTTGCCTGTAATTGCCAAAATTATTGCGCCGATAATAGCCATAAAAAAGAGCCATTTTATTAGTCGCCACATTGTTTCCCCCGTTTTTTTAGTTTTGCAGAGGATATCGGAGTGCGTGCCTTACTGTCAACCCTTCGATTCGCCCTTAGCCAAGCTAAGGGCTCCCTCAGGGCAAGCCCCTTCGGCAGGCTCAGGGCGCTGTCCTTCGATTGGCCCTCCAGGTGGACACTTAGGACCCTGTCTGTTATATAAGCATAACTATGCCTATTCCTTCATCCGTTTTGGTAACTGGCGCCGGCGGCCTCATCGGCTCTGCCATCTGCCGTGACCTTTCTCGCAAAAACATAAAAGTGGTGGCGCTATTGGCCAAATATGAAAAACCAAACAACATCAGAGACTTTCAGTGCATATCCATCCTACGCGGCGACATACGCGATCGCAGGCTCATGGGGCAGCTGATTAGAGATTGCGAAGCAGTAATCCACACCGCAGCTTTAAATAGTCTATGGCACAAGCCATCAGACGACTTCTATTCTATAAATGTGCAAGGCACTCGCAACGTATGCGAAGCTGCCATGGAAGCAGGTGTTACCAAATTCATATTCACGAGCAGTTGCGAGGTTATGGGCCGCGCGCAGGCCGGAATATTAGCTGATGAAGAGAACGCACTTAGTTTGCGCAAGGTGAACGGCCATTATGAACGCAGCAAATTCATAGCAGAGGATGTGGTAAGAGAATTTATCAAAAAGGGATTACCAGCAACGATTCTCAGACCTACAGCAGTGATAGGCCCGGGCGATATACACGGCACGCCGCCTGGCAGGCTTATACGAGCATTTTTATCCCAAAGCATTCCAGCATACTACGATGCCGGCATAAACGTGGTGGATTCAAGGGACGTTGCCTTAGCACACATAGAGGCTCTTTCAGGAAATGGAATAGGCAAGACATACATCGTAGGCGCTCATAATATTTTTCTCAGAGAGCTGTTTGAAGAGCTCTCACGAGTCTCTGGCATACCAGCTCCTACACGAAAAGTGAGTTATCGTATAGCGCTTGCTGCTGCGATAATGCGAGAGCTCACATCAATGGTCACAAGAAAACATCCAGGCATAACCGTTAGTGGAATACGAACCATTCACCATCCGTGGTTTTTTGATACGTCCAAGGTTGCGCAAGAGCTGGGCGTGAGCTTTCGCCCATTGTATGAGACTGTAAAGGATGCGGTGGAGTGGCACTTGAATGAAAATGTCATTGCGAGGAGCGAAGTGACGAAGCAATCTCCTGATTAAGATGGGATTGCTTCGCTACGCTCGCAATGACAAGCCGGAATTATGAACCAACTACTCACATCAATAATCAACAGACCCTACGTCTTCATCTTCCTCGCAGCGTATTTGGTGCTAGCCTGGCGTTTTTTTGGAATCCGCAAAACCATTTTATGGCTCATCTCTGGTTATGCCATAGCATGGCTTTCTGAGTTTTCATCCATACACAATGGGTTTCCTTATGGCGAGTATCATTATGTATATGAAAATATGCCAGGCGAGCTCATGATTGCAGGCGTACCTTTTTTTGATTCGCTCTCATACCCCTTTCTCATCTTTGCAGGATTTTCCATGGCGGTATTTATCCTGAGAAGATGGCAGAAAAACTCTATGTTCTTAGCAGTGCTATTAGGTGCACTTTTGACCATGTTTTTAGACGTGATAATCGATCCCGTAGCCACCATGGGAGAGCTGTGGTTCTTAGGAAAGATACATTACTACGCTTATCCTGGCTGGTATTTTGGCGTGCCTCTTACAAACTTTGGCGGATGGTTTTTGGTGGCATTAGCGGTGATAGGTTTTAATGCAGTGGCCTGGCACGCCTTCCCCTCCTTTTTCAAAAGGGATTTTGATAAACGCACTGATCTTCTCTACCCTGCCTTTTATGCATCGATTGCACTCTTCAATATCGCAGTAACCTTCTGGATCGGTATGCGGCTTTTGGGCCTAGTAAGCACTGCGATCTTGCTGTGTATAATGAGCTTAACACTGAAAAGGTGTCGGACACTTTTTTAACTATATAAAACAATATGTTACGACTGAAAAAGGTGTCCGACACCTTTTTTCGTTTCTTGATTATGTCCTGATTAATTTCCAAAAATATGGGAAAACCACCTCCAAGAATTTGTTAGGCATGCTGAAGTGGGTAATAATTTCTTGATAAGTGAATGACGTGGGGCGTATAAATAGATTTGTGGAGGGTCTATGGGACAAAAAATGACCTGGGAAGAAATACGCGATAAATATCCGGAGTCCTTTGTTCTTTTGGATGATTGTGAGGAGGAGAGGGAATCCGACAACAAAATCCTCATCACCAAAGGAAAAGTTATTTTTGCTACTAAAGACGGTAAAATGATTTATGACGAATATTGCAAAAGAGGCCAGGCGCCTCATATGACTTTTGGGCATACTCATTCGGACAAACTAGAATTGGAAGAGGTTTCCTTTATGGGCATTCGCCCCAATCATCATGCATGAAATACCATTTCATTTAAAATTTGGCCTGCTTTACATTTCCGCCACTCTTTTTCATAACGGCAAGGAATTAATCGTGCATAACTGTATTTTCGATACAGGATCAGGTGGCACTACACAGATGTCATGCAACGCTTTGACTGGGAAATGAGGTTTAAAGACAAAGTATTGGTTCCAAAAAAAGGATTACTCTAGGACTAGCGTGATAGCTACTCCAAAATATCAAATCTTCCCTGAAGCCTGGAGAAGAATGAAGGGCGAATGCCATTCTCAAAATCGACCGTGTTGACATAGCCAAAATCGAATTCTGTATTTGCTGCAGGCAACACCAGCTTGAACGCAGAGTACTGCTGAATAACAGGTTGTATTAAAACCTGCTCGCTATCATCCAAATCAAATTCAACGCCTCCCATTAGACCTGTGGCAAACATCATGTGGTTTGATAGACCAACAGCTATTTCGGGGCTAAAGAGGATGCGCGAACCGATATGATCGTTCATACCCACATCGGTTAAGAGATCATAGCGAAAGCGCAATCTGTTAAAGAGCTGATGGGTATAACCAAAGCTTGTGCCGACGTGCCATTCCTTGTCTGCAATGTTTAATGCAATACCGGGTTGCCAGCTGTTGTTCACATCAGCTACGCGCTCATGCACGGGCTCCTGATGTGGATAAAATTTCATGCCGCCGTGATTGATGCCGAAAAAATCAGCACCCACCTCAAAGTAGGTGGGCACCAGGCGAGCTTGACCCTTGTCAGTGATCTCTACGCGTAAATCCAAGAGTCCTTCGACTGCCCTGGCAGCGATGGTCTCTGCGTCAAAGCCATTGGCTGCCATCTGCGCAAAGTTCTTCTTGCCTTTTGGCGGCGGCGCTCCTGCATCGCAGGCGTTGATTACAACCTGCCCTTTTTTGTCGCCAAAGAACCCCTTGAAATCCTCAGCAAGATCTCCATTCTTGAGCCATCTAATTGGACGGTCTATGTTACCGATTCTTATTCGGTCCCATAAGCCATGAGCTGTCATTAACACCACATCAGGAATGCCGTAGGTATTGCGCATTTGCCAAGCGAGATCCTTAAAATCTATCCTGTTGTTGGCTTCGATCACCACCAGGCGAATCCTGGGATCGTATTTAAAACGCCTGCCCCAATAGAACACATCAGAGTCATCGTAAGACGCAACTAAGGCAAGGACTAAAGGTTTGTGCCTATCATGGTTTACATCAGATGCCATCTTGACCAGGTGTTTAAGAATAGATGGATGATACCGATTGAATCGCTCGATGCCAAACTTCTGCCATAAGAGGAAAGCTCCCCGGGAACCGATAGATTTTTCAGCAGCATCGATATCAGCATTCTTGAATGCTGCGTTGAACAAGTCACCATACTCTGTTGCTTTAGGGCCAATCTTGCGAAGGGCCTTTGCTGAACTATAACGAACTTCCCAATCTTGATCCTTAAGCGCTGCGATAAGGGCGGGAACAGCATCCTTTGCAGCAGGGCCGATCTTGCCAAGGGCCCAGGCTGCGCAACTGCGAACCTCCTGATTCGAATCCTTAAGCGCTGCGATAAGGGCGGGAACAGCCCCAGAACCGATCTCGACAAGTGCATCGGCTGCATTAAAGTGAACACCCCCATCCGGATCCCGATCCTTAAGTCCTATTTCGGCCAGCCACTTTACCCTTTGTTGTAGAGCATTACTGCTGTTCAGATCGGTTATTAATTGGGAGGAAAATCCGACAGAAGTGAGCTTACCCCTCTCATCCTCACTTATAAATCCATCAGCAAACGCTTCGGAAAGGGCATCGGCCTGCTTCTCGTTTAGACTAAGCGATTTACATTCATCGCTCGTGAGCCCCTCGATATCGACGTATGCTGAGATTATTTTTTGTACTATTTGGTCCGCCATTTTGCCCTGTTTTCTCCCCTCACAGAACGCAACGTTATCATTAGAAATATAGAGTGATTTTAAACATGTTTGCCTCGCACCCCCCCTGGTGTAAGGCACTTAGAGAATTGAAACCCTACTATGTTTATTATCGGCAAAAATGGGCAAAGGTTGTGCAGTTATTGACAAAAGGTGTCGGACACCTTTTTTGTTTTATAAAACAGATAGTTGCAGTCCAATAAGGTGTCGGACACCTTTTTTCAAGTAGGCACTTGACAAGTGAACGGGCGTTCACTTACCCTGCCATCATAGGTTAAACACTCAAAATAAGCCCTCGTCCTGCGATAAGGCCTTTTGCAGAGAGTATGGTCAAAAGGCCTATACGTAAGACGGCCGGAAAAAAGGCTGCCCTGGCCTCGCGTTTACTCCCCTCCCGCGGGGCCGGGGATGCCTAAGAAAAATGGCTAACTTCACTAAACCCATAGAGGGCGATAAGATAGATGCACTTCGCCGGTTTTGGCGAAGCAATAGGCGCATGCCCACATACACCGAGATGTGTCGCATATTTGGATATGGCTCCAAAAACGCGGCCTTTCGCCTGGCAAAAAAGCTCATCGACGAAGGATATATTGAAAAAGATACAGCAGGCAGGCTATCCCCCAAAGGCGATAGGCTGGGCATCCCACTTATGGGCTATGTGCAGGCAGGTTTTCCCTCACCTGCAGAAGAAGAGCTCATCGACACCCTATCGCTTGATGAATTCCTGATCGACAAGCCCGAAGCATCGTTTCTTCTCAAGGTATCCGGCGATTCCATGATAGATGCAGGCATCCACGAGGGCGATCTTGTAATAATCGAAAGGGGCTTAACCCCTAAATCAGGTGATATCGTGCTGGCCTGCGTAGATAGCGAATGGACGCTCAAATATTATCGCAAAAGCAAAGGCGCGCTGGAGCTGGTGCCAGCCAACTCCAAGTATCCTGTAATACGACCTAAAAATGAACTCACCATAGGAGGGATAGTAAAGGCGGTTATAAGGAGATACTAGAGTGTCATTGCGAGCGAGAGCGAAGCAATCTCCTGAAAACACAACCATGCTAAGGGGATTGCTTCGTCACTTCGTGACTCGCAATGACATAAGCGCATACTCACACAACCGCGCCAAAGGGCACTCATTGCACTTTGGTGAGCGGGCAGTGCACAAAGTGCGGCCATGATGGATGAGCCAAAAGTGCGCAGCGCCAAGAACGCGCTCAGGAATTATTCTCTCGAGCCCGGCTTCCACATCCTTTGGCGTCTTGCCCTTTGCCAAGCCTATGCGATTTGCCACACGAAATACATGCGTGTCCACAGGCATGGCATTTGTGCCAAAGGATTTTATCAAGACCACGTTCGCAGTCTTTCTTCCTACTCCTGGCAACCGCATCAACTCTGGACGCACTGCCGGCACTTTGCTATCAAACTCGTCCCTTAACATACGAGCTATTGCGATGATGCTTTTTGATTTTGCCTTATGAAGGCCCACAGGTTTTATGATCTTCTCCACATCAGATACGCGGGCAGAAGCAAGCTTTGTTGGCGTAGGATATTGCCTAAACAGCTTGGGAGTGACTTGATCCACCTGTGCATCGGTGGTTTGTGCAGACAAGATGGTACCGATCAATGTGAAGAATGGTTTGCTCCGCCTTGCCCACGGCCGCAAATTTTTAGGATAAAGTTTCTTTAGGATTCTAAGTGTTTCGCGAATACGTTTCTCAAATGAGTTCACCTTTCTAACCATTTTCCTGTCTACCCCACCCTTACCCTCCCCTTACAGAGACTGTGTCGCAATAGGGGAGGGTTCAAAGTTCTTTGACAAAAAAATATGAGAGGGCAGTGGAAAGCAATGCTTCAATATATTAATGATATGCTATAGTTTTTTTCCGAAAGGAGCAAGGTTATG
>JBDRBN010000043.1:0-41813 GCA_043822785.1 Pseudomonadota bacterium | reverse complement strand
ACCAAAAGACACAGTTATCATTTTTAAAGAGCAAAATCTTTTCTGCCATTTCGAGGATCCCGACGCAGCAGATGCTGCGGAGGGACCCCATGAGACCCTTCGCTTCGCTCAGGGTCCTCGACGCTGCAAACGATTTTTTTTATACAAAAAAATCGTGCAGCGTCGGGAGCTACGCCTTAACCATTTCTAGCAACTCTTCGAGATCCCTGCGAATCTTCATAAACGTTTTCGTCTGGTCACGCATAGGAACCCTGCCCATCTGTCTGTCAGGCTGCATAGCAGAACGCTCATCCATCACGTCCTCTGCATCATCATCCAATTCATTCGAACCAAACACCTCAAGCTGTCTTGGTTCCTCCTTAGCTTCGAGATGCCCTTCCTGATGCAGGACCACGTCTTGTAGCTCCTTTGTGTCGACGCGGCTAAAATCCTTTAGCCTCTTGCGAGCGCCATTTATGGTGAAGCGTTCTTCGTAGAGCAGCTCCTTAATCCTAAGTAGCAACTCCACATCTCGGCGCTTGTATAGCCTTTGGCCTGATTTTGATTTTGACGGCTTAATATCAGGAAACTCAGACTCCCAATAGCGCAACACGTAGGGCTTAACGCCAACTAAGTCGCTGACTTCACCTATGCGGAAATAGAGTTTGTTGGGGATCGCAGACGATCCCGGCCTTTCGGCTTTTGATCTATCCACCGGTGACCTCCAAGTCGAATCGATTCATGAACTTTGTGAACCACATGGTCACAAATCACATTTCCTCTGCCCGAACCTTGTTGAGAGCGGACTTCAATACTTGGCTGGGCCTAAACGTCAAAACTTTCCTGGCTGTAATCTCTATCTCTTCGCCAGTTTGAGGATTGCGGCCAATGCGGGGCCTTTTCTGCCGGACCACGAAGTTACCGAAACCTGAGATCTTGATCTTCTCACCCTTTTCAAGGGTCTCCTTCATCGTATCGAAGACCATCTCCACGATTTCAGCCGACTCCTTCTTAGAAAATCCAACTTTTTCATAGATCTGCTCTATAATATCGGCCTTTGTCATGCTTTCCTCCTTCCCCCGCACTACATCTCATTACAGAGATGCAGGCGTGCGGTATTGTTAGCATGTTGTTTATTCCCTCAACTCAGCACCTAGCTGACTTGATAGCTTTCCTACTATGTTGCGCTGTGCCTGTGTAACTTCTTCGTCAGTGAGTGTTCGATCATCCCTTGAAAATCTAAGCGCTATGCCCAAGCTCTTATGCCCTGATGGCACGCCTTTGCCCTTATAAAGATCAAATACGCTCACATCATCCAAGAGCTCGTCCATACCCTCTGATATAACCTTTTCCACCTCTACGAGTGGTATGTGATCTTTAAGCACTATGGATATATCGCGGGTCACAAACGGAAACTTAGGCAGTTCCTTAAAACGATGTGCTTTTGACTGACTGAGTTCTGCAAGGACTTCAAAATGCATCTCAAATACGAACACGTCCTGAGCCAAATCCCACATCGCCAAAATATTTGGATGGAGCTGCCCCACAAAGCCAACTCTTCCGCCATCGTACAAGACATAGGCAAAGCGCCCTGGATGGAGAAAAGCAGGAGCTTCTCCTCTTTGGTATATCGCGCTTTCAGAAAGGTGAAGTGAGTCCAAAACGCTTTCCACCACTCCTTTTGCATCATAAAAATCCAGCATCTCTTTAGAACTCTGCCATGATCCAGGGTAGCGCTTTCCTGTCATGATGCCCGCAAGAGTGAGAGGTTCATCTGATGGGCCCACCGCACCAGGCCTCTGAAAGACTCGCTGCAGGGCAAAAAAGCGCAGATCATTTCGTTGTCTGTTCAGGTTTAACTTTAGCACATCCAAAAGGCCTGGCAGTAGTGAAGTACACATCACCCCTTGCTCTTGCGAAATGGGATTTGTGATTTTAACAGGCGTTGGTCCCAACTCCTGAAACGGTTCAAGAAGAGCAGGGTTTGTAAAACCATACAAGACTGCTTCTGAAAGTCCCGCATCTATGAGCGCTCCCTTAACCATATTTTCCTGAGCAAAATAGCGCGGTCTGTATAATGACTCCATACGTACTTCCGGTTGTGTTTCATTTATAGAAACATAGCCATATATGCGCGCAATCTCCTCGATAAGATCTATCGGCCGTGTAAGATCTGGCCTAAACGTAGGCACCGAGACCGACACGCTCTCACCTCTTGGCTTTTTTACTGTTAAGCCTACTCTCTTGAGGAGTTTAGGAATCTGTGATGGCTTAAGAGCAGTTCCAAGAATGCGATTCGTTTCTGAGCTCGTTATGCTAATACGCTTTGGAACAATCTTTTTTGGATAGACATCAATTAAGTCAACTGATGGCTTTCCGCCAGCTGTCTCGACGATGAGTTCTGTAAGCCTATTTAAGGCATTCACAACATTATTTGGATCTACACCGCGCTCAAAACGACGCGAGGATTCTGACGTAAGGCCAAGCCTTTTGGATGTACGCCGCACACCTGTTGGCTCGAAATAAGCGCTCTCCAAGACTATGTTTGTCGTGGAATATTTCACCTCAGAATTCTCTCCACCCATAACTCCAGCCAATGCTATGGGGCCATCTGCATCGCAGATAAGAAGATCGTCGGAGGTAAGCTCTCTTACAACTCCATCAAGAGTAGTGAACTTAGCTCCGTCTTCAGCTAAACGCACAATGATCTTGCCTCCAGCTATGTCATTTTGATCAAAGGCGTGAAACGGCTGGCCTGTCTCTAACATTACATAGTTTGTAGCATCGACTATGTTGTTTATGGATCTGATGCCACAGGCTGCCAGGCGTGCAGCCATCCACGATGGGGATGTGCCGACTCTAACGTCTTCAATTATCCGTGCCGCATACCTGGGACAGCGGGCTTTTTTGTGCACAGACACACTTAGTTTTTTCTTTATGGCCCCAGTGCCCTTGAGTGTCTTTACCCTAAGCCCCTTGAACTTGCATCCGGTAATTGCTGAGACCTCACGAGCCACTCCAACGACTGATAGACAATCTGCCCTATTGGGCGTAACCCCGATATCGAATACAGCCTCGCGACCCAGATCTTCAATGGATTCGACCTCAAGGCCGCTCATTGTAAGCCTGTCAGCTACTTTCGGCGGAGTTTGTTTGATATCAGCAAACTCCTTGAGCCATTTAAAGGGAACTTTCATAAAATCAGGGTTTAGGGAACAGGGATTAGGGAATAGGGATAAAACCTAAAAGTCCTATTTCCGAGTCCCAGATTCCAAGTCAGCGATTCTAGGCAGTCATAGCTGCTCTAGGAATCTCATATCGTTCTCAAAAAAAAGTCTTATGTCGTTTATCGCGTATTTGAGCATGGCTATCCTCTCCACGCCCATTCCAAATGCAAAGCCGCTATATTTTTTCGAATCGATCTTTACATATTCAAACACTGTCGGATCCACCATGCCACAGCCAAGTATCTCTAGCCACCCGCTGTGCTTACATACCCTGCACCCCGAACCACCGCAAAGAATACACTGTATATCAACTTCTGCAGATGGCTCTGTGAAAGGAAAATAACTTGGCCGAAATCTTACTCCTACTCCTTTGCCAAACATCTTATGGCAAAAAGTGGACAGCACGCCTTTTAAATCACCCATGGTTATGTGGCGATCGACCATTAACCCCTCGACCTGATGGAACATTGGCGAATGGGTGATATCGTTGTCGCGTCTGTAAACAGCGCCAGGAAATATCGCGCATATGGGTGGAGAATGATTTTCCATCACATGGATTTGAACTGGCGACGTGTGCGTTCTTAAAAGAAAATCGCCTTCCACATAAAACGTATCCTGCATATCCCTTGCAGGATGATCAGCTGGCATGCCGAGCGCCTCGAAGTTGTAGTAATCTGTCTCTATTTCAGGGCCGCGAAAAATCGAGAAACCCATGTCAGTGAAAATCTGTTGGACATCGCGCATCACAACCTTAAGCGGATGATGATATCCCTTACTTACCCTGCGGCCAGGCATGGTGATATCAAGGCGCTCTGATTCTATCCTGCCTTTGACCATGCTTTGACCCAAGGATGCACGAAGCTCGCTGAGTCTATTTTCAATCTCCAGCTTAAGCGTGTTTACCTCGCTGCCAACAGCAGGGCGCTCATTAGCTGGTATATCCTTAAGTGATTTTAAGATAGATGTTATAAGGCCTTTGCGTCCCAAGTATTTGACCCGAAACGCCTCAAGGGCAGAAGTATCAGTGATGGTCCCAAGCTCAGATGTGGCCTTCTGTTTAAGAAGATCTATCTCCTGGAGCAGTTTTTCTTTCACAACTCACTCCTCGTCACTGATCACTGGTTACTGGTTACTGACTTTTTGCCCATGTGACCACAGCAGCAAAATCCTCTGGATGATTTATAGCCATCTCAGAGAGCATCTTGCGATCGAGCTGCGAGCCTTTTTTCTTAAGGTCGCCCATGAAGCGACTGTAGGAGGTACCATGCGTCTTTGTTGCAGCAGCAATACGCGTCTGCCACAAGGCCCGAAAATCCCGCTTCTTGAGCTTGCGTCCTGTATAAGCGTATTTCAGCGCATGATCCACAGCCTCCATGGCTGTACGAATGAGCCTGCTGCGCCCTGCATGAAAACCCTTTACCTGCTTTAGAACCTTGTTATGGCGCCTGCGCGCCTTGGTTCCACGTTTTACTCTAGGCATAATTCACTCCTTCCTTAAACTAGAAGTTAGAAGTCAGAAGTTAGAAAAAATCACTAGGCTGTGTTTCTCTATCTTCTACCTTCTGCAGTTATCTACCTTCTGGCTTCTAGCCTCTGATTTTATTCCTTTAAAAGCAGCTTCTTGATCTTCTTGCTGTCAGCCTTAGAAACATAACCCTTTGAACGCAAACGCCTCTTCTGTTTTGTAGTTTTCGATGTCAGAATATGACGTAGCTTAGATCTCTTTCTCTTGACCTTGCCGGATTTCGTTGCTCTAAAACGCTTTGCTGCACCACGTGATGATTTTTGCTTTGGCATATCCATCTCCTCCTAAGAGCCCTTCTTCTTAATAGGGCCCAACATCATAAACATCTGTCTACCTTCCATCTTAGGAAAGCTCTCAACCTCTCCTAATTCCCTGACCTCTTCTACCACTCTCTTCATACGTTGATGACCAAGATCCATATGAGCCATCTCGCGACCCCGGAACCTGATGGAAATCTTCACCTTGTTTCCGTCTTCGAGGAAGCGTCTGACGTGACGAATCTTTGTTTGAAAATCATGCTCATCAGTAGCAGGCCGCATCTTTATCTCTTTGAGCAGAACCACGGCCTGTTTTTTCTTTTGTTCTTGTTTCTTCTTACTCTGTTCGTATTTGTATTTTCCATAATCCATTATTTTGCACACAGGTGGCCTAGCCCCGGGCGAAATTTCCACCAAATCAAGCCCTGCATCTTCGGCTCGTCTGAGCGCCTCATGTGTTATGAAGACACCTAGCTGCTCACCGTTTTCATCAATGAGCCTCACTTCAGGCACGCGAATTCGTCTATTCGTTCTCATATCCTTTTCGCGTTCCTGCCTCGCACCGTGCATTGTAGGTCGAATAAGCCCACCTCCTTACTTGAAATTCCAATTACCAATTACCAAATTCCAAACTCAAATAACCTATGTGTTTTGGTCATTGGAGTTTGGTGCTTATTTGGAATTTGGTGCTTGGAGTTTGGAATTTATAAATCCAGCACTAAACTCTCAACAAACTCTCTTTTCTATCTCCTCCTCAATCTTTTCGAGAAATTCGCATATATTCATGGTGCCCAGGTCGCCATCATTGCGCGAGCGCACAGCAACCGTACCAGCCTCTGTTTCCTTGGCGCCAATAACCAACATATAAGGAACCTTCGACAATCTGCCCTCACGGATCTTAAAGCCAAGTTTTTCATTGCGATCGTCCAACTCAGCACGAATGCCATGCTCACGAAGCTGGGATACAAGGTGTGCAGCATAATCAGCCTGGGCCTCACTTACAGTTATGACGCTTGTCTGCACTGGAGCAAGCCACGTAGGAAACGCCCCTGCATAATGTTCTATCAGCACGCCAAAAAAACGCTCTAAAGAGCCCATGAGAGCCCGATGAATCATGATAGGCTGATGCCTTGCTCCATCCTTTCCCACGTATTCCATGTGATAGCGCTCAGGCAGATTAAAATCCACCTGGATGGTAGTACATTGCCAAGCCCGGCCTAATGAATCCTTGATCTTGATGTCTATCTTGGGGCCGTAAAAAACTCCTTCACCAGGATCTACTGAATAATCAAGCTTCGCGCCTTCGAGTGCTTTGGTTAAAGCATCCTCTGCCAACATCCACACCCTATCGCTGCCAACGTGCTTCTTAGGTTTTGTCGAGAGATAGATGTCATATTCGGAAAAACCAAATGAGCGCAGCACATAGAGTGAAAAATCCAAAACGCGCCTGATCTCTTCTTCAAGCTGATCATCCTTGCAGAATATATGTGCATCATCCTGTGTGAACCCGCGTACGCGCATGAGTCCATGAAGCACTCCTGAGCGCTCATACCGATAGACCGTGCCTAACTCTGCCCACCTGATAGGAAATTCGCGATAACTGTGTAGTCGCGTTTTGTACACTTCAATATGGAAGGGGCAATTCATGGGTTTGAGCTCATACTCGATGTCATCCACGAGCATGGGGGCATACATATTCTCGCGATAGAAATCCCAATGACCTGATCTCTTCCAGAGCTCCAAACGCGCGATATGCGGAGTGTAGAGTATTTCATACCCGTTCTTCGCGTGAGCTTCGCGCCAGAAGTCTTCTATTACGCGACGAATCCTTGCGCCCTTGGGATGCCAAAGAACCAGGCCCGGCCCCATCTCCTCCATCGTGGAGAATAGCTCAAGCTCTTTGCCTAGCAAGCGATGATCGCGCCTTGCAGCCTCCTCAACCTTTGCCAAATAATCGTTAAGCTCTTCCTTGGTAAAAAAAGCAGTGCCGTAAATACGCTGCAACTGCGCATTTTTTTCATCACCGCGCCAATATGCGCCAGCAACGCTTAAGAGTTTAAAGGCCCCAATCTCGCTGGTGTTATTGACGTGCGGTCCCTTGCATAGATCCACAAAATCGCCATGACTATAGATAGTTATGATTTCGTCCTCAGGTAATTCTTCAATAAGCTCAAGCTTATATGGCTCGCCCTTGAAGATCTCTTTTGCATCTTGCCGTGTTACCTCTTTGCATTCAAAGGGAAGGTTTGCATCTACAATGTGCTGCATGTCCCCTTCGATCCTAGCAAGATCTTCTGGAGAAAACGGACGTTTGAAATCAAAATCATAATAAAAGCCATCCTCTACAGCTGGACCTATAGCTATCTTTACTCCAGGAAATAGATGTCTTACTGCATCAGCCATAACGTGCGCAGCCGAATGCCTAAGCCTTTCTAGTTCCAACAGTTGTTTGTCGCCCTTTTCCATAAAATCCGTAACTCGTAATTTGATTCAGTTTTTTGTGGGCCTTACTGGAATCGAACCAGTGACCTCTTGCGTGTCGAGCAAGCGCTCTAACCAGCTGAGCTAAAGGCCCACAAAAAAGCGATTTTCAAATCAAGCACGCTATACGCCCTAAAAATGTCAGAACATGCTCAAATTATTTTTCCTACTTATCCCCGCGAAATTTATAAGGATACTGGATAAGGAAAGCCCTAATAAAAGTCAAGAAAATTGATTTTTCAGAAAAAAACATCCACTCCCTTAAGGAGTGGATGATATTTTGTCATTTAACTAATTAATATTAATCAAACAGTTCTCTTTAATAGATCATCGATTGCTGCCTTTGGCACATTACCCATCAACTGCCCAACTTTCTCGCCTCCTTTGAAGAGAAGTATTGTAGGAATGCTGCGAATTCCATACTGGCCAGACACAGCTGGGTTCGAATCCACATCCACCTTGCATACCTTGACCTTTCCTGCTTGTTCGTCTGCAACTGCTTCAATAGATGGCGCCAATGCCCTGCATGGACCACACCATGCTGCCCAAAAGTCGATCAGTACAGGTATCTGAGAATCGAGTACTTCGTTCTTGAAGGTATCATCACTGATTTCGATTACATTTCCTGCCATATCTTCCTCCCCTGGATCAAATTTATGAATATAGATTCATAGAAATACTCACAATAAATAGCAAGAGTTTTCATAATATCCGCTTCCTCGCCCGCGTCCGCTTCCGTGCCCGATATACGGAAGCAGGCGCGGATGCGGACGCGTTAAAAAGCTAAAACCTAAATCTCCTCATATGAATGTTAAACAAAAATCCTAACGAGGCTAATATTGCTACCATGGACGAACCACCGTAACTCATGAGCGGAAGTGTCACACCAGTTAGGGGCATGAGCCCCAAAACGCCTCCAAGATTTATAGTGATCTGCCAAAACAGAAGAGATACCACTCCTATAGCCACAAATGCCCCAAACCTATCGCGCGCGCGTGCGCCCACCTCCACACCCATGATGAGCAGAGCAGTATATAGACCCATCACTATAATCGAACCTATAAATCCCCATTCCTCAGCAAAGACAGGGAAAATAAAATCGGTATGGCGCTCTGGCAAATATCTTAGCTTGTTGATGTTTCCTTTAAGATAACCTTTACCCAAGATCCTGCCTGATCCGACAGCAATCTTCGACTGTACCAGATGATAACCGCTGCCTCGCACATCTGCCTCTGGATTAAAGAAGGTGAAAATGCGATCGCGCTGATAATCCTTAAGACCAAACATATAAAAACTGCCCGCTGCTATTATTCCTACCACTGTACAGATAATGAGCGTGCGCCGCCTCACCTTTGCAAACAGAGACATGGAGATGAAGATAAGGATAAGAAAAAGTGCAGAGCCAAGATCTCCTTGCATAAGGATGAGCACAAAAGGAAGGATCATGGCTAAGCCCGGTTTCCACAGTTCTATCAATGAATAGCCGTCTGGATTTGGATGATCTGCAAAAAATCGCGCTGCGAGCAATATATAGGCTATCTTAGCAAATTCTGCGGGCTGAAGAGAAATGGGGCCCAGCTTGAGCCACCCATGAGTACCGCGCACAGCGCTGCCCAATATAAGTGCCAACACCAAAAGAGCACAAACTACTGCATACGTGGGAATGGCAGCACGATAGAATATTCGATAATCGCTTATGATCACCACAAACATGAGTCCCAAACCTATTATGGACCAAAGCAGCTGTGACCAAAATAAAGACGTGGCACCGCCCTCTCCCCAAAAATAGACTGCACTGTAGAGGTTGATAAGACCTATGATCACGAGCGCGCCAATGACCAAGGCCAATGACCAGTGAAAACCTTCTGATAGCTTTCGAGAAAATATCTTCACTCAATTCCTTTCAAAGCGAGAAACATTAAATAATGCCAGCAAGGCAAGCAACGTGAAAGACAACGTCTGTTTTTACGTTGCCAGTGGTAATCAGTGCTTAGGATTTTCCGCCTGAGGCGGACCAGCCTCTGGCTGGAGTATTTCTAAATCCAGCATCTTCTCCTCAAACGAAGCATCTCTCTTAGTTTCCTCAACCTCATCCTTAACCTCAGGTTCTGCCTCAGCTATAGCATTAGGCTCAGCTTTAACCTTAAACGTTTTTATTCTTTCCTCAATGCCCCTCTTTATCTTTGCAGCAACCTCTTTCTCGTTTTCAGCCACGCTGCCATGCACGATATCATAATATCTCTGCAACATCTCACCAACAATCGGCGCAGCAGCTGATGCACCAAAGCCGCCGTGTTCTACAACCACGGCTGCGGCGATCTCTGGATTCTCAGCAGGAGCATAGCCTATAAACCATGCATGGTCACGGCAGATCTCGGTGCGGCACACGGCACCACCGTCTAGTGCCACAACTTGTGCTGTGCCTGTCTTTCCACCCATAGACACCTTAAATGCTGACAACCTCCCAGCTGTGCCGCCTGGCTTGGTAACGTTATCCATTCCCGCCTTCACGATCTTAAACACTTCGGGATCAATCGGTAGCATCTCTGGTTTGTTCTTTGACTGCCACTTGTAGGACTCATTCCCTTCAACATCAAACGCTGTATCTACCAGATGCAACTCAAGCTTCTTTCCTCCATTTGCAACCTGCGCCGCAAGCAAAGCGTTCTGGATAGGAGTGACCACATCATAGCCCTGGCCCACTGCTATCGACAGGTTTTCACCAGCCTGCCATGGAACGCCAAATCGCTTCTCCTTCCACTCAGAGGTAGGTATCAAACCTTCTTTTTCTCCTGACAGCGGCACGCCTGTCTTGCGACCAAGGCTTAGTATGTTTGCATACTTTGCAAGCCTGTCTACGCCAAGCCTGAGTCCCATGTTATAGAAAAACACATCACAAGAAGCTACGATTGCACGATGAATCGATATAGGCCCATGACCACCCTTTGCCCAACAGTGATATGGCCTGCCACCAAAAACATATGAGCCTCTGCACACGATATTTTCATCAGGCTTTACCACCCCCTCTGAAAGCGCAGCAATGGCTGTGAGTATTTTATAAGTTGATCCAGGAGGATAACCTCCCTGTATTGCCCTGTTGAGCAAATACTTCTCAGGTGATGAGGAGATCTGATTCCAATATTGAGATCCGCCAGGACCCACAAGCCAATTTAAGTCATATGAAGGTGAGCTGTACATGGCCAGTATAGCGCCATCGTTAGGATCTATTGCAACCGCAGCCCCTTTTCTTTCACCAAACAACTCCTTTGCTACTTCTTGAAGATCACGGTCTATTGTAAGCTTTAGGCTTTCGCCAACCACTGATGGCTCGTGGGACAACTCTGAAGCTATGCCTTCGTAATCAACCTGACGTCCTACTGCATCAACAACATGCTCCTCATAACCATCTTTTCCGCGAAGCACTAAATCCCACTTCTCTTCAAGGCCGCGAATGCCCACATAATCCCCACGATGGTAGATCCCAGGAAATTCTTTTTTATATCTCGTCAACATCTCTGGATCAATCTCGCGCACATAACCCAGTACGTGCGTAGCTATGTTTCCTTCAGAATAATTGCGCTGATAATTCACTTCCACATCTATGCCGCGAAGGTCATATGGATCGTTTGGATCTGTTAATGGATTCTTGTGCGCCCTGATGAGAGCGATTTCATTTCTGGACGCATCCTCTTTGATTATGAGAGGTTGATACGATGGCTGCTTCTTTCGTTTCTCCCACACCTCTTCGATCTCGCTCTTTGGTACAAGCAAAAGGCTGTAAAGCGTATCGACCATGCGCTTTGGATCCACAACATATTGAGGTGTAATGGTGATGTTAAACAATGGCCGGTTGTCGACAAGCACTTGACCGCGCCTATCAAATATCATGCCTCTTGCAGCCGGAACACTTATGGCCTTGATGCTATTCTCGGTGGAGAAGAAGTGATAAAAACGCCCTTTGATAATCTGTAAGTAATACAGCCTGCCCACGATCACCACAAATAGAAGAAGCACTGCTATCAATGCATACTTGAAGCGATGTTCGATATCTGCAGTGTATTCTTGAATAAGGCGCATAAATCAGTGACCAGTAATCAGTAATCAGTGACCAGTAATCAGTGACCAGTAAATTCGAAGACTGATCACTGATCACTCATTTTAAAACAAGCCCCTTCGGCTCTCGTAGTTTCTGCCAAGACAGATCCCAGTATCTGACCAGAAGCGGCACTAACAAGAGCCCAACAGCTGCATCCAAAAGTGCCTGAGCAGGCGCTCGTTCCACTAGTATGCCAGCCATCTTCAGCTTGCCTGTCGATGCGGTCAGAACCATGATGCAAACTGCTTTATCCATGAGGCTGATGATGGCTACCCAAAAAAGAAGCCCTATGCCCTCCTGAAAGGATATCTTGGCTATGATGAGGCGCATAAAAAAATATATGAAGAGATACGAAAGAACGGTCATTCCAAAGGGGGCTGCTGATGCCACATCCATTAGCAAGCCGAAAAAAATAATTACAGGTATGGCCTGTGCCCTACCTTTGTAAAAGGAAAGCGCTGCGACAGCCGGGAGCATAAGATCAAAGCGAAGCATCTCAGTTGGAAAGCCAGCGAGAACTGTCGTCTCCAGAACAATCGCTACTACACCATAGATGGCCATGAGTACGAAGAAGCGCACCTATCGCACCTCCATATTGCTTGCGATTTGATTGTTAGCGCTAAGCACAACGAGGACCTGTTGCAGTTCGGCCATGTCCTCAAATGGAACAACATCGGCATTGGTGAAGACGCCGTATCGGGTTGTTGCAACATTGCGAACTGTGCCGATGGGTATACCGGGTGGAAAGACCTGATCAAAACCAGAAGTCACGACAACATCGCCATCGCGAATATCGCTCACGCGCCTCAAATACTCTAGACGCGCTATGTAGTAGCCCGATTCTAGCTCCACTCGCCACGCTGCCCCCACGACCATGCCTCGCGCCCTTGATCTTTGTACTAATGCATCGACCGCACTGTTAGGATCTGTTATCAAAAGGACTCGCGCGTGGGAACTGCCAACCGTGCCCACCTTTCCCACAAGCCCGCGCGGGCCGATGACAGGCATCAGAGGCTTAATGCCATCCTTTTTGCCACGATTGATCGTGATGCTCTTGAACTCAGCACGCGGATCATTAGCCACAACGGTCGCTACTATGGTTTGTTGAGGAAAGGAGTCATGATATGCAAGCAATGCACGCAGTCTCTTATTCTCTTGCTCGATCTCGTCAACCTTTACGATCTGACCTTCAAGCTTGCCAACACGTTCGATAAGCTCATCGCGCTCATCCTCTATTCCTATCAGAGCAATATATTTCCTCCATATTCCCTTAAGGCCGTCGGCGATTTCGGTAACGACCTTTTGAGGAGGCGATATGATGTTCCACATAGCTTCCATATACCAAGGAGCCCTGCGCATTTTTGTGGATGCGAACGAAAAGAATATGAGTGCCAAAATCAAAGGGATGAGGAACGAAAGGAATCTTCTTTTTTTTGTAAGTAAGGCCATCTTAAAAAAAGCAAGCAACGCAAGCAAAACCAGCAACGTCAATCTCTAAAACACTTCTTCCTGTTACACGTTACTTGCGTTTCTCGCGTTGCTGGCAGCTCTTATGTAACAGTTATTCCCCTAAAAAGATCAAGGCGTTCGAGTGCTTTTCCTGAACCGAGCACCACGCAGCTGAGCGGATCATCAGCCACCATCACAGGCAAGCCAGTTTCCTCACGCAGCAAAATATCGAGATTTCTTAGCAGTGCACCCCCACCCGTCAGCACTATTCCACGGTCAACTATGTCGGCTGAAAGCTCAGGAGGGGTACGCTCTAGAGTTATCTTAACTGCTTCAACAACTGCATTGACAGGTTCGACTATTGCCTCACGCACTTCCTCAGAATGTATTTCTAAAGTCTTGGGTACGCCCGCAACCAAATCGCGGCCCTTTATCTCCATAGAGCGAATCTCGCCATCTGGATAGGCTGTGCCTATGGCTATCTTCACGGCCTCTGCTGTGCGCTCGCCAATGAGCATGTTGTACTTGCGCTTTATGTAATGAATTATAGCCTCGTCCATCTTATCACCTGCTATGCGAATGGATTTGGAAAATACGATTCCTGCAAGTGATATTACAGCCACCTCAGTGGTGCCGCCACCAATATCGACTATCATGTTGCCAGCTGGCTCGGTAATCGGAAGCCCAGCACCAATTGCCGCTGCCATGGGCTCTTCGATTAGAAAGACTTCGCGTGCGCCTGCTGTTTCTGCAGATTCGCGCACTGCCCTCTTCTCGACTTCGGTGACTCCAAATGGAATGCAAACTATAATGCGTGGACGTATGAGATTTTTACGATTGTGAGCCTTGCGAATAAAATACCTGAGCATGGCTTCGGTGACCTCGAAATCGGCTATTACGCCATCCTTCATGGGCCTTATCGCCTCAATGCTGCCAGCTGTGCGGCCAAGCATCTCTTTGGCTTCTTTTCCCACTGCCAACACGCGCTTGATGCCGCGTGAATCACGCTGAACTGCAACAACCGATGGCTCAGCTGCAAGTATCCCCTTGCCCCTTACATACACGAGTGTATTTGCTGTTCCGAGATCAATCGCAAGATCATTGGAAAAAAGCCCAAACAGTGAATCTAAAAACATAACTTACGCCCCCTTTATTAAGAAGACTCAAAAAGTTGTCGGATCTAAACAGACCCCTCAAGAAAGATCAACAAAATTGTTGATTTATATCATATCATCGGTTACGAGCCAGCAACAAGCAGCTTACGGCAAACAGCTCGCTCACTTCTTTCGCTTACAGCTCACAGCTAACAACCAACTGCTTACAACAAGTGCCGTTAGCCGTAAGTGAGCAAAGCGAACGAGCCGAGGGCCGTATGCCGTTAGCCAAAAAGGTTAGGATTCAAATATGCTTGATATTCTTAGAAAACACGCCTCCTCATGGATGATTAAGGTCCTCCTTGGAACCATCGTAATATCGTTTATTTTCTTCTTTGGCTACAGCTCCATGCGCAGAGCATCCCGCGGGGCGCACGTTGGCGAAGCAGTGGCTACGGTAAACGGCAAACCCCTATCCGTTGCCGAATATAAATTCCTGCTCGATAATAACTACGAGCGCCTCCGCCAATCCTTTGGAGGCAAAGAAGTGCCGGATTTTGTACGCAAGATGGCCCAGTCTTCCACACTCAGGCAGCTCATCACACGCGAGCTAGGACTTACACAAGCTGATGAGATGGGAATCGTGATATCAGATGCAAGGCTTGCAAATGCAATTATGCAGACGCCCTATGCACAGAAGGATGGTGAATTTGATTCCATATTTTACCGGCATCAGTTTTTGCCATATTTCAAAGAGCGCTTTGGACTTAACTACGAGAATTTTGTGCTCGAGGACTTGAAGCTGGAAACGCTCGCATCCATGTTTGAGAACATAGATCAGGCTCAAACATCTAATGATGATTCAGATACGAGCCGAGTTGAATATGAATGGACGTTTGAAAGCATAACC
The DNA here is from genome assembly GCA_043822785.1 of Pseudomonadota bacterium. GTDB lineage: Bacteria > UBA10199 > UBA10199 > 2-02-FULL-44-16 > JAAZCA01 > JBDRBN01. The sequence continues at coordinate 26,795 of JBDRBN010000043.1, read as the reverse complement.
CTTGATTCCAGCGATCTTCTTGAAAGCAAGGCAATAAAATCTTCAGATGAAACTAAAGACCTAGCAAAGCTTCTCATCTCTGCAGATCCTAAAAAATGGAAAGGCATGCTAAGCGCTTTTAAGATAACCCCAACCAAAATCGGACCCATTGCCATTAGAGAACGCAAAGCGCTTCTGGATGGACATGGAAATATCGATGACATGACCGAGATCTTTGGGCTCACCGCCGAAAAACCCATCATAGCAAAGCCTATAGAGCGAGGCGAAAAGATCTACATAGTCAGACTTGTTGAGAAAAAAGAAACCAAGAGCGACAAAAGCACATTTTGGCCAGCTCGCAATTTCTTTAGCTCTTGGATGGCAAAGCTATCTGAGAAGGCAAAGGTGCAAAGTTTCCTGCAAGACAGTGACCAGTGACCAGTAACCAGTGACCAGTGACCAGTGACCAGTGACCAGTGACCAGTCTATGTTTCTCGCGTTGCTGGCACTTTCAAACATGCTCAATAGATCAAAGCACAACGACATTTCCATTTACACAGATATCCTTACAAAGGCTGGCGGTGAGGTATATGAAGTTGGTGGTCCTGTGCGCGATCGCATTATGGGAAAGAAAGCAAAAGATCATGACTTGCTATGCCGTCATCTGAGCATGAAAAGAATATCTGCCCTGCTGTCGCCGTATGGCAAAGTCGCTGCAGTTGGAAAATCTTTTGGCGTAATAAAGTTTTGTCCGCACAGGGCAAAGGAACTGGCAGTTGATATTGCCCTTCCCAGGCGCGAGCTCTCTACAGGAGATGGTCATCGCGATTTTGATGTGAACTTCGATCCTGAGATTACGGTCGAAGAAGATCTGGGACGCCGCGATTTTACTATAAATGCTATGGCAATATCGCTCGCTGATGGAAAACTGATAGATCCCTTTGGCGGAAGCGGCGATCTAGACAAGCGAATTCTCAAAATAGTGTTTCCAAAAGCTTTTGAAGAGGATCCTTTAAGGCTTTTGCGCGCTATACAGTTTGCTGCGCGCTTTGAACTAAAGATAGATGAGCAAACCTGGAAAGCCATGTGTAAAAACGCTCACCTCATTTCAACTGTTTCTGGAGAACGTATTGGAATGGAGATCGTAAAGCTCATGAGCGCACCTAAGCCATCCATAGGCTTTGACCTCATGGATGAGTCAGGCCTTCTTAAAGTCGTTCTTCCAGAACTGGTTGCGATAAAGGGCATAGAGCAGGACAAGCAGCCAGGCGATGATGTTTATGGGCACACCATGAGGGCACTAGACGCAGCAAGAGCAGACTCAGCCATTGAACACAAAGGCGATCTTGAAGTCATGTTCGCAACCCTTCTGCACGATATTGGCAAGGCAAGGACAGCGCGCTTTCACCCGCCATCCAAGCGCATAGTCTTTTTTGGCCATCAGATCGTCTCGCTCAAACTCACTCGAAAAGTGACGGAAAGGCTTAAGCTCTCTGGTGTGGGCATTAATACTTCGAATGTGCTCAAGCTAATCGAAAATCATATGTTCGAGACCAATGCTTCCTTCACTGATCGTGCCATCAGAAGATTTGTAGCAAAAGTCGGTAAGGATCTTATATTCAAACTCTTGGATGTAAGGCTAGCTGACAATCGCGGAGGTAAGCATCCATATGGCATCAAGGGGGTAAGCAGGCTTCGTAGCCGAATCTATGAGGAGCTCGCGAAAAAACCGCCTTTCGGACCCCAGGATCTGGCAATCAACGGGCACGATCTCATGAAGGAGGGCATTCCAGAGGGGCCGGCTTTGGGAGCCGTAATCGAAAAGCTCGTGGAGCAAGTTCTCGACGACCCAGGGCTTAACACACAGGAACAACTCCTTGCACTTGCAAAGCAAATGATGGAAAATCCCGATGTTCTACAAGAGATAATCGCGCATAAGTTGATGCAAAAAGCGCGAGACAAGCGAGAAAGGTAACAACGGGGGTGATGGGTGGCAAAAAAGACCGATCGCGATAAAGCAGCCAAGCACGAATCCAAAGGCGATAAACTTTTAGAAAAAGGAAAGTTGGATAAAGCCCTTGCCCAATATCGCAAGGCGCTAGAGATGGACCCTGACCTGCCAGGAATATTCGATAAGCTCATCAAAGTGCGCGACGAGCTCGGCGATGAATGGAAGCTTAAAGATTTTGCCGAATCTGTTTGCTGGACCATGGAAAAACAAGCACAGGAATATCCGCCGATCCGTCAAGTGCATGCCATGCTCTCCCCTGAATGGAAAATGGCTATGGAACTAGCACTTAGCATATTAGGCTCTCCCCGCGATGAACCCAAAGGTGAGGATGTGGAGGATCTGGTAGGCATGGGCGATGTAGCTACGCGCGTGCTTTTGGCAATTCTATTTGATCTAAAGCGTACATCAAAGACCAAACCCGATGAGGTAACAGATGAGTAAGGCAGAGATGAAAAAAATTGGGCTTACCGGCAATATCGGGACAGGCAAATCTACGGTGTCGTGGATGTTTGGCGAACTAGGGGTACCTATACTCGATGCAGACGAGATAGCACATGAAGCGCTAAAACCTCAGTCCGCAGTATGGAAGGCAGTGTATGAGAGATATGGAGGTGTGATCCTTTTGGAAGACGGAACAGTCAATAGAGAAGCTATCGCGCGCATCGTATTTCAGGATCTTGATGAGAGGAAGTTTCTTGAGTCCCAAATCCATCCATATGTGAAGCGCGAAATAGAAAAACGCATGGCAGATCTAGGGCGTAATGGTCATGCTTTTGCCATTGCCGAGATTCCACTCCTGTATGAAGCGCGGTGGGAAAGTCTTTTCGACGCCATAATCGTAGTGCGCTGCAACGAAGAGCAAGAGATCGAACGCTGTGAGCAAAAGTTTGGAATGAGCCGAGACGAGGTGCTGCTAAGGCTTGGCGCACAATATCCTCTTGAGCGAAAGGTAGAGCATGCTGATGTGGTCATCGAAAACGACGGTCCTCTGGAAGAAACCGAAGTACAGGTAAAGCGCCTACACAAGGATATGGTGCAAGGCAAGTTCCCTCGTCAAAAAACCAGGTAATCTACAAATAGAAATTTATTATCATACAAAACAGGCTCCGTGAAAACACGGAGCCTTTTTTTTACTGGTCACTGGTTACTAGTCACTGCTCTTATATTTCCTCTACTTCATCCTCATGTCCAAAAGCGTCTTTGCGCGATAGCCTTATCTTGCCGCTCTCCGCATCGATTTCCAGGACTTTTACGACCACTTCATCGCCCACATTGAGCACATCTGTCACCTGCTTTATGCGCTCCTTGGCGATCTGCGAAATATGCAAAAGACCATCGACCTTTGGAAAGATCTCTACAAACGCGCCAAAATCTAGAATGCGCACTACCTTGCCCTTGTAGTACTTGCCTGCTTCAGGCGACGCTGTAGAGCGTTTCACCGCGCGTATAGCTGCGTCTCCTGATGCTTGATCGACTGCTCCGATCACTACTGTGCCATCATCATTGATGTCGATGGTGGCGCCAGTCTCTTCGATTATCTTGCGCACGTTCTTTCCACCGGGCCCTATGAGATCGCCGATGCGAGCCACAGGTATCTTGATCACCGTAAGCTTCGGAGCAAATGGCGACAGCTCTTTTCTTGGTTTGGCAATGGTCTCCTCCATTCTGTCGAGAATAAGGAGTCTAGCATCGCGCGCTTGTCTTAGCGCCTTTGAAAGAATTTCGCGATCGATGCCGCTTATTTTTATATCCATCTGCAGCCCAGTGATGCCAGTGCTTGTGCCGCAAACCTTGAAATCCATATCGCCCAAATGATCCTCATCACCTAAGATGTCAGTAAGCACTGCTGTCTGCTTGTCTTCCTTGATGAGCCCCATTGCCACGCCTGCCACTGGAGCTTTGATAGGCACGCCAGCATCCATGAGTGCTAAAATCGAGCCACATACGGTTGCCATGGATGACGAACCGTTTGACTCTAAAATTTCAGAGACCACCCTTATCGTGTAAGGAAAATCATCTTCGGAAGGCAATATCTTTCGGAGCGCACGTTCAGCTAAAGCGCCATGGCCTATCTCGCGGCGACTTGGACCACGCAAAAACTTTACCTCGCCGACTGAAAAGGGCGGAAAATTATAATGGAGCATGAACTTCTCATAGCGCTCCTCTGTTATGTTCTCTATGAGCTGCTGATCCTCTTTTGTTCCCAGAGTAACAGTTGCCAGCGCCTGCGTCTCTCCCCTTGTGAAAAGCGCTGAGCCGTGTGCACGTGGTAACATCGAGACTTCACAGGATATGTGCCGCACATCGGTAAGCCCCCTGCCATCTATCCTGCTGCCATCATGCAGGATCATGTTTCTTACATAATCCTTCTTGATATCAGAAAATACTTCTTTCACATGGCTCGCCATGCCGGTCTCGTCATCCTCAGGAACGATTTCCTCTATGAGCGAATCCTTGAGTTCATCCAATGCAGCATAGCGCTCAAGTTTAGTCGGAATGCTAACAGCCTTTGCAAGCCTATCTTCCAGAGCTTTCTTTATTTTCTCTTTTAGCTCAGATGTATCTGAAAGAATTGGGTCATCCAGCTTTGGCTTGCCAACCTGCTTTTGAAGTTCAAGCTGAGCATCGATTGCAGGCTGCATCTGCTTGTGGGCAAACATGAGCGCCTCAATCATCTCCTCTTCAGGAACCATCTCAGCGCCGCCTTCAACCATGACTATAGCATCGCGCGTTCCTGCGACTATAAGATCTATGTCGCTCTTGTCGCGTTCTGCCTCTGTGGGGTTGCAGATGAGCTTGCCCCCCACCCTGCCCACCCTCACGCACCCGATAGGGCCTTTAAAAGGATATGGCGATATCATGAGTGCAGCTGATGCGCCAATAGCACCCAAGGTGTCAGGATCATGATCGTTGTCTGCCGATAGAACCGTTGCGATGACCTGGGTTTCATTAAAGTATCCCTCGGGAAAGAGCGGGCGGATAGGACGGTCGATCAGACGGCTTGTCTGAGTCTCGCGCGCGGTCGGTCTACCCTCTCGCTTGAAGAATCCACCCGGGATCTTTCCTGCTGCAAATGTTTTCTCGATATAATCCACTGAGAGCGGCAGAAAGTCGCGACCTTCAGCTGGCTGATTCTTGGCCTGGGCTGTCACTAACACAATTGAATCGCCATAGTATATTAGCACAGAACCGCCAGCCTGCTTTGCAATCCTTCCGGTTTCGATAGTAAGCGGTCTTCCGCCCAGATTTGTTTCAATTTTCTTTGTCATTATTGTTCCTCTCTTTCAGGCAAGACGCTAATGCACACGTGTTATGTATCAGGGCACATGCGTTTACTCTGCCTTAATTATTAATTATAAATTTCGAGCCTGCGATACACAGGAATTGAAAGGGAGGGATTTCTGATAACTTACAACTGCGCTCGCCTTTTAAAGCGAGCGTTGATTTAAATTATCAGTTCTCTCTCCTTCCGTATTTCCGTATACAGCTTATTTTCTTATACCGAGTTCGCCTATGATGGACTTGTAACCATTCTCATTGTGCTTCTTAAGGTAGCCCAGCAGCTTACGCCTGCGGCCTACCATCTTGAGCAAGCCGCGACGAGACGCATGATCTTTCTTATGCATATCAAAATGCCCTGTTAGCTGATTGATCCGCTCTGTAAGCAGGGCTATCTGTACTTCTGGTGAGCCCGTATCACCTTCGTGCGTGCGGAATTTGTTTACGATATCTTCTTTTTTCGCCTTCTCAAGTGTCATAGGAAGTGCGCTCTTAATATATAACTTATGGTGTGTAAAGAGTTTTTTTTATCAGTATAAGGTGTTTGAGCCACATCGATGGCTCTTTTTGTAGGTCATCCATGGTTAGCGCTTTATCTATTATATAAGGTCCACTCTTAAGCCGCCTAATATCCTTGGCATGACCGCCACAGCCCAATGCATTGCCCAAATCCCTGCATAGGCTTCGTACATAGGTGCCAGAATTGCATGACATGCGAAGCCTTAACTGTGGCCAGTTTTCACCTATTATATCGATGGAATCGATTCTCACGCTTCTTGGTTCAAGCTCGAAATCTATGCCCTTTCTAGCAAGCTCATATGCCCTCTTACCCCTAACTTTGATAGCAGAAAATCGAGGTGGCCTTTGCAAAATAGAACCTGTGAATCGCGGCAAAATCAAACGCAGATTTGCCATCAAATCTGGTAAGGCAGGAGCTTGAGCTATGACATCTCCTGCTGAATCATCCGTCGTTGTCGTAGTGCCAAGGCAAAGAGTAAACTCATATACCTTATCAATACCTGCAAGCTGGCCAGCCATCGTAGTAGCTTCATTGATAGCAAGTGGTAAAACGCCGCTAGCAGCAGGATCAAGAGTACCTAAGTGACCTATTTTGCTGGCACCTGTCAGTCGCTTTACCATCGAAACTATATCGTGAGAAGTTGGCCCTGCTGGCTTATCAACCACGAGGACCCCGTCTATAGTGGACGTCTTGTTTTGAATTGCTGATATCATAAGATAATGGAACTACAAATTCGAAATCCGAATCTCGAAATCCGAAATAATTTCTAAATCCAAATTTCAAATGTTCTAAACAAAAACGTTTAGGATTTTGAAATTCGAATTTAGGATTTGTTTAGAATTTAGGGTTTTGGATTTATAGTTAACCTCACTTCACTCTTTGCAGTGCTTTCTCCACTGCTTCTCGTATTCTCTTCTTCGCTTCTGCCAAGGGAGCTTTCACCCTTACGCCTGCCGCGCGCGCATGCCCACCACCACCCATGGATTTAGCCAGCATTGCAACATCCACTATATCTTTGGATCTAAGGCTCACTTTTGTGAGATCTTTTTCAACCTCGCGAAAGAGTGCTGCTACCTCTACACCTCGGATAGCCCGAGGATAGGTCGCAAACTCATCAGAGAAATCTACAGTTGCACTGGTTTCATCGAGCATGGCTTTTGTAACCTCCATACACGCATAGCGGCCATCAATGTCTATTTCCAATGTGGATAGCGAACGCGCTAAGAGTTTAAGCCGCGCAGCAGGAAAGGATTCTTCCAGATTTTTTGCCACCACCCATGGCTGGGCTCCCTTTTCTACCAATTCTGCAGCCAAAGACAACGCATGTGCATTTGTACTGGAGTATTTAAAAAAGCCGGTATCCACAACCAGTGTCGTGTAAATTAACTGCGCAACATCTGCATCCACCTCAACACCGGCATGCTTCATGAGTCCCATGACGACTTCGCCAGTAGAAGCAGCCTGGCCATCCAAAAGCAAAAGATCTGCCTCTGCCTTTTCCAGCACATGATGATCGATACAAGCCACAGCTCCAAAACCTCTATGGGCTGCAAATTCATCTGATATGCGCTTGCGCTGGGCACAGTCCACCATGATGGCCATGTCGTATTTCTCATCTGGCGGTATGCTCCTTATGAATCTGTCTGTGTAAGGAAGGAACTTAAGATTTTCAGGAATAGCATCTAGACTATAGAGCACAGCCTTTTTCCCCATCTTTTCAAGCGCAATCCCAAGCGCAATGGCCGAGCCTATACCATCTCCATCCGGGCTATAGTGTGATGCTATAAGAAAATTGTTGGCTTTTTTTAAACGTTCAATAAATGCACTGTATTCATCCATGTGCCTTGTCCTCCTTTATCCGTGCTAGCAAATCCTCGATCCTCTCGTGCGCATCGATCGCATCATCATAGTAGAATTCTACCTCAGGCGTAAATTTAAGCGAGAGCTCCTGGCCGATTAAACACCTGAAATAGCCTGTGGCGCTTTTAAATCCCTTGTTTGCGCTGGCCTTGCGTTCATCTGAGGCGTCATTCATATGGAAATATATGCGAGCTATTCGTAGATCACGAGTCATCTTAACTTTGGTAACATGAATGCCATCAAGGCGGGGATCAGAGATATCGGTCAACATCTTCTGCGAAATGAGATGATAGATGGCATCAGCAACTCGCTCTGTTCTATCGTATGGAAGGTTCTTGCTCATACGTTAATTATCTCTCTATATTGATCGATGATATGCGCGCTAGCTTGACCTTCTACAAAACCCTGTATCTTTTCCATCAAACCTTCAATGACCCTGCGGTCGTTGCCAACTATGGCAAATCCGAGCTCAGCTCGTTGCCACAAATCCTGCGATCCAACCTCGGCTATAGTTATTCCAAATGAGTGCTGGGTTCGGTCCTTTATTCGCCTGAGAGCCTGGCGCTTTTCCTTTAAGGATCGACACTCGTAGATTCGGAGGTCCAATTTACAAATTCCAACGATCATCCCCGCGTCCGCGTCCGTGCCTGCGTCCGATAGACGCTGCACTTAAGTGAGCTTTGCCTGCTTTTTCTCTATGATAAATGCTTCTATTATATCGCCGACCTTGATATCGTTGAAACCGTCAACGCCGATGCCGCATTCATAACCATCTGCAACTTCCTTCACATCGTCCTTGAAGCGTTTGAGCGACGCAAACTTGCCTTCGAACACTACGACCTGATCCCTTATAAGACGTGCATGTGCGTTTCTCTGGATCTTACCCGTTACAACCTGACAACCGGCCACAGTACCGACTTTCGAGATTTTAAATACTTCACGCACTTCAGCCTGACCCAAAGCCACTTCCTTTTCTTCTGGCGCGAGCAAGCCTTCCATAGCCTTGCGCACTTCATCTATCATCTCATAGATCACACGATAGGTTCGAACATCGATATTTTCATTCTCGGCAGCTGTTTTGGCCTTGTTATCAGCAACGACGTTAAAACCAAACACCACGGCATCGGATGCTGATGCCAGCATGATATCGCTTTCAGTGATTCCCCCCACTGCGCCGTGCAGGATCTTGAGTTTAACTTGATCGGTCGAAAGTTTGGTGAGTGAGTCGCCCACTGCCTCAAGCGACCCTTGCACATCTGCTTTGAGTATGACGCCCAACTCCTTTGCCTCGTCCTCTTCCATCTGTTTCGACAGATCCTCAAGAGATACGTGCACAGGCCTTACAAGTCCGCGCTCCCGCTCCTTTTGCCGGCGCTGCTCTGCCACTAGGCGTACACTCTTTTCGTCAACGGCAGCAATCATCTCATCTCCAGCCGCTGGCACGCCAGACAGGCCCAGAATAGCAGCAGGCTTAGAAGGCCCTGCTTCTTTTATGCTCTTTCCACCTCCATCAAACATTGCACGTACTTTGCCCTCGCATGTGCCACATACTATGTAATCGCCAACGTGCAGCGTACCCTCCTGTATGAGAACGGTTCCCACTGGTCCTCGGCCTTTTTCAAGCGATGCCTCCACCACAATTCCCTTGGCTCTAATAGTAGGATCTGCCGAAAGCTCTAGCATCTCAGCTTGAAGGAGGATCGTTTCCAGAAGCTGATCGATCCCTTCCTTGGTCTTTGCTGAAGTGTTAACGCAGAGCAAATCGCCGCCCCACTCTTCAGGTACAAGCCCGTATTCAGTGAGCGACTGCTTTACGCGATCGGGTTGGGCATCTGGCTTATCGATCTTGTTGATAGCTACGATGATAGGAACTCCAGCGGCCTTGGAGTGTGAGATGGCCTCGATGGTTTGCGGCATTACTCCATCATCAGCAGCCACGACCAAAACAACTATATCAGTAACCTGCGCTCCCCTGGCGCGCATCGTGGTAAACGCCTCATGACCCGGCGTGTCTATGAATGTGATCTTTCTCTCTCCGTGCTTAACTTCATACGCGCCTATGTGCTGAGTGATGCCTCCGGCTTCTCCTTTGGCTACACTGCTCTTACGAATGACATCTAGGATAGATGTCTTGCCATGATCGACGTGGCCCATGACAGTTACCACAGGTGATCGCGATTCTAAATTCTCGATAGACACGCGAGCTTCTGGTTCCACCAAAACATCCTCCTCTTTGAAAGCCGTATGTTCAACCTTAAAACCATACTCCTCAGCTATGAGCGATGCTGTATCTGGGCCGATCTGCTGATTTAGTGTAGCCATGATCTCTAAACCCATGAGCCTCTTTACGATCTCGTTTGCCTTAACACCCAATGCTTGTGACAGCGCTGAAACACTAATGCCATCTTCGATCCTTATGATCTTCTTGATGGCCTTAGCCTCAGTAACTTGAGTTCTCTTAAAGACCTTGCGCGCAGGACGTTTGCGCTTACCAGTATATGCGGGCTGAAATACCCTATCGGCAAAGGCATGGCCGGCCTCTGCAGGGACTGTCTCATCGGTGCCGACTGTGTCAGCATAGTGTTTGAGTCCGCCTGCGCGCTGAATAGCTTCCATCTCCATCTCAGCGCGACTCTTTCGTCTTCTAGGCGCCCTCTTATATTTTTCACGCCAATCCTCTTTGGCTTTTGCAACAACTTCAGTTGGCGTAAGCTCGATGTATCCTACTACGCCTATCTTCTTTTCCTCTTCTGAAGGAGCAACCAGACCAGGGCCTGGCTTTTCAGACAGCTTGGCTTCTGCCGCCTTCTCCTCTGCCCCCGCAACTTCGGCTGCTGTTTCAAGCACAGCTTCTGCAGCGGGCTCACCCACATCTTCTGCCGTAAGCTCAGAAGGAAGGGGCTCTTTGGTTGCCTCTACCTTCTTTGCACGTCGACGGATCAGCGTAGGCTTTACTCGCTTTTCCACAACTTCAGTCGTAGCTTCTTTGTTCTTCTCTTCAGACATGCGAACCTTCCTTACTCTGTAGTTTCGGCTTCAGCCTCTGGTTCTTTCTCAACTTCCTCTTGCGCCGCTGCCGCTTGTTCAGCCTCCAAAGCAGCTTTGGCTAAAGTTGCTTCTTCGCGGGCGCGCTCCTCTTCTTCCTTTATTATGTCAGCTATCATCTGCTGGGTTGAAAGACCCTTTTCCGAAGCAGCCTTTGCCTTTTCATAAAGCTCTTTGAGCATCTCCTCACCAATTGCCGGCACCTCTTTGAACTGGTCTAGATCAACAGCCGCTATGTCCTCAAAGCTGCGGAAGGAATGGGAGTAGAGTATCAATGCAGTGCTATCGTCAATTCCCAAAATATCAGTCAGCACGCAGCGAGCCCTGCTAGCTACCTGTTCTATCTTGGTTTCGCTATATACGTCTATGTTCCAGCCGGTAAGCTGGGCTGCAAGCCTTACGTTCTGTCCCCTTCTTCCAATGGCGAGCGAAAGCTGATCGTCTGGCACCACGACTTCCATGGCATGTTCCCTATCGCGGATGATAACCTTTATGACCTCGGCCGGTGCCAGCGCATTGCATACAAAGCGCGCTGGTTCATTGTCCCATGCGACGATATCGATCTTTTCGCCTTTGAGCTCGCCCACCACGCCCTGCACGCGCGAGCCTTTGATTCCAACACATGCTCCTACCGGATCTACATCAGCATCGTTGGAAGAAACCGCAATCTTGGAACGCACGCCCGGTTCGCGTGCAGCAGCTCTGATCTCGACAATGCCTTCTGCAATCTCTGGAACCTCCATGGTGAAAAGGGCGACGAGCAGCCCGATGTTTCGTCTTGAGAGAACTATAGGCGGGCCCTTTCCTTCTTTGTCGATGCGCAGGAAAAAGCCTTGTAGCCTATCGCCTGCCCTGTAGCTTTCACCTGGCACCTGTTCTTGCTTGGGCATAACCGCCTCGGTACGGCCGAGATCTACAACCATGTCGCCCTTCTCAAAACGACGCACAATACCCGTGATGAGCTCGCCGAGTCTGCCCTTGAACTCCTCGTATATAATGTTGCGCTCAGCTTCGCGCACCTTCTGTATGATAACCTGCTTGGCTGTTTGAGCGGCAATTCGTCCAAATACAGAAGGATCCATCTTTACGCCAAGGCTGTCGCCCTCTTCCGCGTCTGGATCGAGCTGACGTGCCTGATCCATGCTCATCTGCACGTTCTCATCTTCGATATTGGAAACCGCTGTCTTGAACTGGAAGAGCTCTATCTCGCCGTTTTCCTCGTTAAAGTGCGCTTCGAGATCTCCCAGGTGGCCCCATTTCTTGCGCGCAGCCGTAAGAAATGCGGTTTCGATTGCCTCTATGAGCATCTCCTTGGGTATGCCCTTGTCCCTGCTCACTTGGTCAAGCACGCGGCCAAGTTCCTGAAACATTCCTGCTTTCATTGTTCTTTCCTCCTCATATCTCGTTTCTCGCGTTACTGGCGTTGCTTGCCATAATCAATGCTTTGCAGCCGTAATTTCCTGTGGTTCTAACTTTGCTTTGTTTACCTCTGAAAGAGGTATCCTATAGCGCTCGTCATCGATGATCATGATGATCTCATTGCCCTCAAGGCCAGCAAGTTGCCCTTTAAAATTGCTGCGGCCATCGATTGGATGCAGGGTCTTTATCCTGGCACGCTCGCCCATGTAGCGCTCAAAATCTTCCCTCTTCTTAAGAGGACGAAATATGCCAGGCGATGAAACCTCAAGATTGTATCTTACAGGCACAATATCCTCTACCGCGAGGAGATCTTCTACCCCGTGTGAAGCGCGAGCGCAATCATCAATGCTAACACCGCCATCCTTGTCTATGTAAAGCCTTAAGATCCACTGCCCGGATTCATTGATGAAATCGCAGGCCACAAGCCCATAGCCTAAGTTATCAAGAACGGGTTTAACGAGCTCTTCGGCCTTTGTCTCTATATCTTTTATATCCATATCCGTGCTCATACCTAAAAAAAAATGGGTCCCAACGGGCCCACTTCTCGTACAACTCGCGCTAGCCAAAAACAGAGTGCACTATATATAAATGATATGCTCGTGCAAGGATAATCTAGAAAAAATTCCAAATTCTCCGCCACTAAATCGTCGGCGGACTGCCACTAAAACAACTTGTGGGCGAACCCGCCGTGTTTTAGTGGCGGGCAAGCACCAAATTCCAAACCCCAGTTCAATAACGAAGTGCAACACCTACGGCAGATTCAAAGCATATCAAGTAGTTACGTTTCTCGCGTTGCTGGCGTTTCTCACTTTTCTCGCGTGTCTCGCCTTTAATCGTATTCATACGCACCCATGGACCAAGGGGCTTCTCTGGGATCTCCGTCTTTGTCTGTGTTGAACTCAGCTGAAAGATCAAGGCCGCCTTTTGTTACAGTTGTCGGCGATAAGTTTGTGAGGTGCCAGTCATTGGGTCCAACAAACTTTGGATCCATAGCAACATTACCCTCACCAACAGGGCTGTTCAGCGTATCGCCACACGCAAGAATTCCAAAGTTTCCGCCAGGGCAAATGGCTGTAAAATCTTTTCCTTGATCATGATCATGATATAGCGCTGTGGGACAGTTAAAAAAATCATTGTACTTTACTTCGGCAGCATCATCCGTGGTACCATTCTCATATATTCCATAACCATCACTACCCGCGGATGTAAAAATTATATTGTTAGCTATCAAGGGTGAACTTCCAATAAAACTTGCGGTTCCTTTAGCATTATAGATGCCATGGCTCCATCCTGAACAGCCGCCTCCATTTATCGTATTGTTATAGATCTTGGGTGAGCTACTTAAATTGGCTATACCATGACAAACGTCTATTCCATCACCAGCATCTATCGTGTTATTGAATATAATGCTTGAGCTGCCAGAGCTGTTCTCAATGCCATTAGAATATTTTCCTTTCCCTCCATTAATCGCGTTGCTGTGTATCTTCGCTGCGCTATTCTCTCGACTATAAACGCCAAGACTATGTGCTGATCCATTGCCTCCATCTATTGTGTTATTTTTTATTGTGACAGGGCTATTCTTAAAATTAAAGATAGCCATACTAGCAAGCGAGCCACTACCTCCATTTATCATGTTATTCGAGATAGTAAGCTTTGCGCCATCATGATTGAATATAGCAGACACTATAGTTGCTCCGCCTCCACTTCCCTCAATCTTAAATCCATCTATTACGGTCGCATCTGTTACACTGCTACCCGCTTCCACAGCACGATTCGGGCTATCCCAGCTGCCACCTGATGTACTAGTATCTTTGATACTGGTGATATAAACAGAAGGATCTCGCTTCATCCAATCCTTTGAAAAACCACCATATATGGATACGCCTTCGCTAATCCAAACATGTGTGCTGCCAGATAAAACCTGATAAGTGCCCTCTGCAACGAGAACACTTGAGGGTTTCTCTGGCCAAGTCGATTGGGCATGATCTATGGCTTTGTTAATAACACCCATAGGATCATCTCTAGTTCCCGCTCCTGTGCCACCTTCGCTAACATATACAACCTGCTCTCCAAATTCATCTGCAGCCACAACTGCTTCAGGCACCTCGCCTTCTTCAGTTATCTCAACTTCTTCAGGCACCTTGCCTTCTTCTATGGTGATGTCAGAAGGTGCGCTTACCTCCTCTGCACCTTTTTTGCATCCAAGCCCAGCAAAGCCGATGCCTAGCACAATGATTAATGTGCCAACAAGAAGACCTCTAAACAATGCTGAGTCTTTCATATAATTACCTCCTTACACCTTGCTGGCATTTCTCGCCTGTTTCGTTTTTCTCGCCTTTAATCGTATTCATACGCGCCTATTGACCATGGGGGTGTTCTGGGATCTCCGTCTTTGTCTGTATTGAACTCAGCTGAAAGATCAAGGCCGCCTTTTGTTACCTCTTTGGGCGAAGTTGCCGATAGATGCCAGTCGTCTGGACCCTCAAACTTGGGATCCATGGAGAAGTTGCCAACATTATTAGCGCCACCAGGTGTTGTTAGCACGTCATTACAGGGTAGGGGTGGTGAACTGCTGAATGAAGGACAGCAGACTATACATGGGCCGAACCATTTCAGACCTTTACCCGACTCATCATCATAATACAAAGCTGTAGGACAATCGAACACGTCGTTGTTCTTTAGTTCTGCAGGATCGCTGCTTGATGCATATTCGTATATTCCGTATCTCTTTGCACCGCCTGATGTAAAAATTATGTTGTTAATAATATGCGGATGGCCGTCGTCAAAAATACGAATGCCGTAGCTTTCATTTGCAAGACCTCCATCTATTGTATTGTTATAGATCTTTGGCGAACTTTTCGTTGCTGTGATGCCAGAGCTTTGATTCGTGCCGATCCCCGCATCTATAATGTTATTATATATCATAGGTGAACTAGATTCGACATTTGTAATGCCGCAAACTGCCTTTGCTGTGCATCCCTCTAATTTATTATTATATATCTTAGGCGAGCTCTTAATATTAAAAATTGCAACGCAGAGATCAGTTCCACTGACACCGCTAATCGTATTATCAAAAATTTCGGTTGCACTGTTAGTGTAGTTCATTATGCCTATGCCAATTTTTGTATTGCCGCTTGTGCCGAAAATAGTGTTATTATGTATTTTTGACGAGCTTTTGATCATGAATATGCCTATTGCAATCTTTGTTCCGCTGCCCCCTTCTATAATATTATTAGCAATCGTAGGCCCTGTGTTATCATGACTGCAGATGGCAGATGAATAATCACCGCTTCCCCCAATGATTTTAAAACCATCTATCACCGTATCGGCCGTGATTCCGAATGCAGCTTCTAAAGCGCAATTCGGATCGAATTGGCCCCCACCTGTTGAGCCCGTATCCTTGATTATCGTGGTATTCGTGGAGGGATCTCTTGCTGCCCAATTCTCGGCAGTAAAGCCACCTAAGATAGAAACGCCTTCTTCAAGTATGATGTGTGAGGTGCCTGATAAAACCTCATAAACTCCGTGCGCAACATGAACCTCTGAAGGTATTGGCCATGTGTTTATGGCCTGGGTTATGGCATCGTTTATGTTTCCCATGGGGCTGTCCATGGTGCCATCGCCGGTTTCGCCTACTTTAACAAACACCACATGAACTGCGTAATTTAGTTCAGTTTTGGGTGAAGGATTTCCTGACGAATCATTACAAGTAACTGACAAAGTAGCCATGCCAAGTGGCCAAGTGGACTTGGGGCTTATAGTCAAGGTATCGTTCTCGTTTTCGCTCGATGACCATACACCACCTTCACTCTCGCTGGCCATAGATCCATCAAGAACAAGCGTGGCCGGATCCATGGTCTTTGAAAACTTGACCACGATTTCTTGTGATTTGCTTATGCTTGAGCGATCTGGAGGTATTATCTGGCTTATCGTGGGTAGTGTTAGATCTTCAGCAACAGCTCCTTGGCCCTCTACACCCTCAACCCCTTCCATGCCAACCTCGCCAGGGCTTACGCCAGGCCCGCCTTTACATCCAAGGCCATAAAAGGCCAGGCTTGCTGTGAAGATCAATAGGATGGCTAATATCCTGTTTTTCATAGTTTTGATCTCCTTTTAGATATAAAAGGACACTTCAAACCATGTAATAGCAATTATCGTTCCATCGAGAAATAGTGTATAAAGGGTCTTAAGGACAAAAATAAGGAGAGATAACCTCATTTTCTATCATTATGGTAATTTTTACGTCAAATAGTTGACTTCGCGTTGCGTCACTTGGATCCGGGGGTAGGAACTTCCAATACCTCAAAATCAAAAGCATTATCATTGGTATCTATCCCAGCTATACGCGATAGGCTCTGGCCAGAGGCTACGTCCACAGCAGGCACGCCTTCAAAGCATGCTAGTCCGTTCTCAGCTGCTTCGAGGATTGGCTCACCATAGCCCATTGCATCGAGAAGCTCCCCTTTCTCGTTTAAAAGTTGTACGCAATCAGGGCCGTTTTGCGGATCAAAGTTTTTTATAAAATCCGCATGCTCCACATTGCTTATATCCGGCATGCCGGTCTTTGCATCAGCTATGAGAAAAATTTCATCGTCGCCTATAACTGCATCTTCAGGCATCTCAATATCATCCTTTATTATTCCGTCTTCCCCATTTACGAATACGAGCTTGTAACCTGTAATGTCGCCACCTGCCTCGCCTAAAAGTTCCACAAACACGTCCCCATCAGTATCAGTTCCGACAGCATCATAGAGGATTTCATTTATAATTAGATGGGTTGGTCGAATCCTTTTAACCTCTGCCTCACCTTCCCCCTGCCCTTGCACTTCCCCTTGCCCCTGCCCTTGCCCATCAGCCATTACGGTGAACGTGCTGAAAAAAGGTTTAGGTGCACTTCCTGGATTTTGATTCAGAGGCAGAAGGTCTGGGCTTAGAATTTGACTGGAAGCAACAAGTATATATGTGGCGCCCTTTTCAAACGACTGTTTTGCGCGAAACACGGCTATGCGAGATTCGTCTTTAAATTCATAGAATCCCTCAATGCCCCTTACATCGCCATCTTCAACATCATCTGCTATCCCCTCTATATCTTCATCAGGATCTTCGGGCTTGATGATGGCTAGCGTGCTTTCATTCACGCTAGCCGGATCGATTGAGCGCGAAAATTCTACAGTTACGGATGTGTCAGCAGTAGCGCTCTGCCCATCTGCAGGAGTAACCGACAGCACTTGCGGCTGCATTGATATAAGCGAATCGAACTGTCCAATCCCCTGCATGCCACACCCTGCCAAGAACATAGCCAGCATTATGATAGAGATAAGGAAATACATTCTTTCACCTCCTGATTTCCGAAATGTCATTGCGAGGGCGAAGCCCGAAGCAATCTCATGCTATCAAGTATTTTGGGGAGATCGCCACGTCGCCGAGCACTCAAGGCGTTGAGCGCTCGGCTCCTCGCGATGACAAATCGCAGAGCTTCGCGTCTTTATCTATAGCATTGCTCCACCACCCGCCGGTCAGTGCATCAAGGGCTGCCGACGATTCCTTGCACGCGACCTGCCGCATAAGGATCTTATGTTCTATTTTTTCGGCATTCTTGGTGCTCTGTTTAAGCTCTTTGAGAAACCCAATCTCGGCAGGAAAACCTTCAACGTTGAAATAATGGTGATTTACGTCTGCAAGCAGAACATTTCGCGCTTGTGCAACGTGCCTTGCTTCAGCAGATACGGCGAGCGCACGGGGATTGAAGATGGCCTCGCCCAGCTCCCACACGGCCCTAACGCCTATGCTTATGTCTGAAGTATAGCCGTTTGAATATTTGCCATCCTCTGGCCCCACCACAATGCCGCTGGCGCCAACATATACATTGTCGTTAATATCGATATCTATGTTGTCACGCATCCTCTTGCCAAAATCCACCTGCAGCCTGGGCACCAAAGCAGCTAGCCTAGATTGCTTTTTCATTGATGTGATCTGCGCAAGATCATATTGTGCGTGCTTTATGGCCTGACGCTGTACTTCTAGCACAGGCGGAAGCATTATGTTTGCGCACTGTGCAGCTGATGCAGCGTTGCCAACAAGAATAAAAAGCAATGTCAGCAAAATGTGAACTCGCACGTATGATGATAAAGCAAACTCTGTGCCATCATTTTTCCATTAAATCTATGATGTTTTATTTTTGAAACTGTAGCATTTGCGTACTCACTGCATCGTTTTTGTACACCAGATTATTTCAATCCACATAAATTACCGTGCCTTTTTCTTGGCATCATCCATGCAAATGCAAGCGATATGAGAAGACTGGTACTACTCATTACACTCGCTCTAATTTGTTCATGTGGAAGCGTGCCGGATTTTGATCGCAACATAGAATCAAAACTTCCTGCGCCAACAGGGGGTCTAAATGCGCCTGCAAACTCCACTTCATTGCGCATCACTGCCCTTGATGTAGGGCAAGGCGACTGCACATTCATTGAAGCGCCTGATGGTCAAACCATGCTCATCGATACCGGACCCCCTGGCGCAGGTGCGGATGTGATTTTTCCCTTCTTTGAGTCTTTTGGCATCGATGAGATCACACACGTAGTGCTCACCCATTTTCACAATGATCATACCGGAGGACTTGCCGAGGTGCTTTTGGGCGCTGATGGGGAATTTGGAACTGATGACGATATAAAAATAAAAGGAGGAATATATGATCATGGAGAAATGCCAAGCGATGCAGCAGGCGCCCTGCCCGATTGGATCGAACAGGAATTCGCTGATATCAGACAAACCGTTTATGCCGGCGACCAGTTTAACTTTGGGGATGTGCATATGGAGGTTGTGGCAGCAGGCGCTCGCCTTGCAAATGGAGAAACCATTGATGCAGGCGATCCGCCGGACGAAAACGCAAAAAGCATTGTACTTCTGATCGACTATGCGGGGTTTAGGATGCTCATACCAGGCGATGTTACCGGCGGCGGAGGATCCCCTCCTTATCAGACCCCAGATATAGAGACTGGGCTTGCACCGCTTGTTGGCGATATTGACGTACTAAGGGTTGCGCATCATGGCAGCGATACAAACACAAATGAGACTTTTCTTTCTACTACGACACCTGAAGTGGCGATTATCTCAGTCGGCGATGAAAACGACTACTTTCATCCGCATCCGTCCGTGATCGATAGACTCATAAATTCAGGCATCACAGTATATCAAACCGAGCGCGGCTCGCTAATGAGCGAAGGTCCGACAGTAGCAGATGGTCACATCACTGTAGAAGTAGATGGGGAGGGGGAATATAGGATAGTAATCAGTGACCAGTAATCAGTGACCAGTCTCAGAGTGTCATGTTAACGTTGCTGGCGTTGCTTGCGTTTCTCGCGTTGCTTGCATCTGTTAATGCCTTGCTTTTCATGAACATACATGTTTCATTAGCCGGAAATATTTGGGGGATTTTCATGCTAAAGGCCATTGCCGCTTATTTTGAATTCGCCGAGCACAACACAAATTTCAGAACCGAGTTCATGGCAGGTGTTACCACCTTTCTTACCATGGCCTATATCGCATTTGTGAACCCGGCCATCCTCAAAGCATCGGGCATGCCCTTTGGCGCTGTGATGACTGCAACATGCTTATCTGCAGCTTTCGCATCAATACTTATGGGCGTGTATGCAAAGCTACCCATCGCTGCTGCTCCGGGCATGGGACCAAACTCATATTTTGCCTACTCTGTGTGTGTGGTGGGCGGCATTGCATGGCAAACAGCGCTGGGCGCGGTGTTTATCTCAGGTGTGCTCTTCTTCATATTGTCGGTTACAGGCATCCGCACAAAGATCATGGAAGCCATTCCAGATTCCATGAAGCACGGTGTGGCCGCTGGTATAGGCATATTCATAGCATTCATCGGCCTCAAAAACGCTGGCATCATCGTAAAGAACGACGCAGTGCTTGTAGGTCTTGGTGATCTTGCGCATCCCAATGCCATTGTAACCATGGTCGGCCTCGTGATTACCGCATTCTTTTTGGCGAGAAAGATTCGTGGAGCGCTTTTGTGGGGCATACTTATCACCACAATCATAGCTATTGGGATTGGTGTGGCCAAACGCCCTGATAGCTTAGTGTCTTTGCCGCCTTCGATTATGCCTACTCTCGGAGCCATGGATATCAAGGGAGCGCTCTCCTTGGGGCTTATAGAAATCATATTCGCGTTCTTTTTTGTGGATCTATTCGACACAATAGCCACGCTTATCGGAGTAGCTGATCAGGGCGGACTTATGAAAAAGCGTGAGGACGGCAAGCTCTATCTGCCGCGGGCTGGCCACGCCCTCACATCAGATGCTTGCGGCACCATGGTTGGCGCAGCACTTGGCACATCCACGGTCACCGCATACATCGAATCCACTGCCGGCATCGCAGTGGGTGGTCGCAGCGGACTTACAGCCGTAATCGTAGGTTTTCTGTTCATAGTGATGCTCTTCTTCGCACCCATCATCTCGATCGTGCCAGCTCAAGCCACAGCGCCTGTTCTAGTAATCGTAGCCACATTTATGCTGAGAAATCTGGTGAAGATCGTTTGGGATGATTGGACAGAAGCGCTTCCAGCAGTCGTTGCATGCTTGGCCATACCGCTGACCTTTTCCATATCCAATGGCTTAGCACTCGGCTTTATACTTTACCCACTTATCAAGATCGTCACCGGCAGATGGCGTGAGGCAAATTGGTTGGTCTATGTACTCGGCGCCCTGTTCATCTTAAAGTTCGCCTTGCTCAATCAGTAGTCACTAGATACTGAAAGGAAAAATATGAACGTCTATCTTATTACTGTTATCGCATATCTCGTTGCTATGTCAGCAATAGGCATTTGGAGAAGCAGAAGGGTGCGCGGACAGAACGACTTCATGATTGCGGAGCGGCATGTATCCACGTTCATGATGATCATGACCCTCATCGTTACATGGACCGGTGCCGGCAGCCTCATCGGCGGCGCAGGGCTGGCTTATCGCCAGGGATTTTCAGAGCTATGGATGGCAGTGGGCGCATGGGTTGCAATCCTTGTGATCTACAGGCTTGCCGGCAGAGTAAGACACATTGGCGGGTACACGCTACCTGATATCCTAGAGAAAAGATACAACAGCGCAGCACGCGCGCTCGGTTCAATAGCGCTCATAATCGGCTGCACAACGATCGTGGGATATCAGTTAAAAGGCGGCGCATACATTCTTAACCTGGTGGCTGATGTGCCCACACAAAACGGCATCGTGATCATGGCAGCCATGACGATTTTAGTGACGGCGCTCGCCGGCATGCGCTCTATAGTAGCGATCGACATAATGAACGGCGTCCTCGTGCTTTTGGGCATTTGCGTTGCAGTGCCCCTTCTCGTGATGGACCTCGGAGGACCCTCGGCTGTCATTGCTGCGCTTCCACAAGAGCATTTTTCTCTCTTTGGAGGGCACGGCGCCATATGGGCTGCTGCCGTATTTTTTCCAGTGTTTTTTCTGCTTCTGGGCGAGCCTTCCATGTATCAAAAATTCTTCTCTGCAAAGAACGAGCGCACGGCAAAGCGCGCTGCGATAGGATGGATTATCGGCATCATAATCATAGACACACTCATCTGCACGCTTGCAGTGCTTGGCAGAATAAAGTTTCCAGACCTTGGTGCTGATGGACATGCCGAACGCGTAATACTGGATATAGCGCGGTTTGGGCTGCCAACATGGGCAGGCTGCATGCTTCTGGCTTCCGGCATAGCCATAGTGTTCTCAACTGCTAACTCATTTTTGCTAGCACCCGCAACAAACCTCACTCACGATATCATCCAGCGCTTCTTGGCCAAGGGCATGAACCAGCGCCTAGTGGTAATCGTTAGCCGAACATCAACCGTCGTTCTAGGAATCATAGCTTATGTGCTGCTCACCAAGTTCAGAAACGTCCTCACCATGGCGCTGTACGCATATACAATGATAGGCGCAGGGCTCACCCCTGCTATCTTGGCAGCTTTTTTCTGGAAGAGGGTCACCACAGCAGGCGGCATTGCCTCTATAATCGGAGGCATGGTGGGAACCATAGCAACTAAAGTCGTGTTTGACCTGCCCAATGTACAAGCCTACTTTGAGACACACTTTGCAATTCCTGGCGCAGAGCTTGGCGAATACATCATCATTCCAGCGTTCCTTCTTGCCACCATCCTCTTGATATTCGTATCGCTCATAGGCAAGAAGCCTGCTGAAGAAAAATGGAAGGTGTTTTTTGAGAAACAATAAAACGCAAGCAACGCCCTGTACCGTCCGGTACAGGGCAACGCGAGAAACGTATTCTTAAGACGAGATAAAGGAGATCATATGATAAAGACAACCGATCTTAGAGAGGTTCTTAAGGATGCGCATGCACATTTCTTCTTTTTCAAAGGCGACCAAGCCATGAGGCTTCGCCTTTGGGATATAGGCGAAGACTATATCCTTATAGACGTTCCTGTTGGCGCGCCCATGCACAAGACCTTGCTGGGGC
Source organism: Pseudomonadota bacterium (assembly GCA_043822785.1). Taxonomy (GTDB): domain Bacteria; phylum UBA10199; class UBA10199; order 2-02-FULL-44-16; family JAAZCA01; genus JBDRBN01. The sequence continues at coordinate 4,191 of JBDRBN010000043.1, read as the reverse complement.
TAATCCCTACGCTCGATGGATCGGCCGTATATGAAATTGAGGCACAAATAGAAAGCGAGCCGCTTCCAGACCAAATGCCTGATACGCTGAGACTGAGGGTCGACCCATCACAGGTAAAGAAGGTGAACCGAAGGGTTTATCCGCGAGTTAGTTTTACGCCGCCCATAGACGCAACCATAAGCATCGAAGGAGAAGATAAAAAGATCGCTGCAAGAATCATAAATCTAAGTGCCGGAGGTCTCAGGGCAGAAACATTGGAGGAGCTGCCGCCTGATCGTAGCCTATTGTTCAACTTTGAAATCGCCTGCGATGACGAAATTCATGAAGTATTGCGCGCCGGAAAAATAGTCTATGAGCTGCCCATCGAATCCGGTTACTCGTATGGAATAAAGTTTGAAACCGATCAGGACGAAACGCTTCAGAAATTCGAGGAAGCCTCAGTGGATACGCTGGAGAAAACGGTAGATCTTCTGAGCTTGGTGAATAAGTTGTTGGTGAGGCAGTAAACTAAATTCCAAGCACCAAATACCAAATTCCAAAATAAATTCCAAACTCCAATGTCCAATGACCGAAACACCCAATCACCGAGATTTTGTTTGGAATTTGGATTTTGGAATTTGGTATTTATTTGGAGTTTGGTGCTTGGAATTTGGAATTTTTTTACTCTTTAAACGCCCCCACGTACGGCAGCGATCTATAGAGGCCGTTCGAATCTAGGCCGTAGCCTATGACGAATTTCTTTGGAACCTCAAAACCCACATAATCCACAAGATCCCTCACTCCTGTTCCCATATCCTTGTATAGAAGTGCAGCAACCCGCAGCGATCTCGGCTTTTTTGTTTGCATATGCTTGAGCAGATGCCTTAGCGTTTTACCAGTATCGACTATGTCCTCCACGAGCAGCACGTTCTTTTCCTCTACAGGCTGTGTCATATCGAACTCCATTCTTATGATGCCTGTACTTTTGTCATCGTGATAGCTGGATACTCTAACGAAGTCGCAGCTTAGAGGTCGTTTGATTCTTCTGACTAGATCTGCCATGAAGACAAAAGAGCCCTTGAGCACGCCCACCACAACCATGTCATCGTCCAAAAAATCCGCCTCGATCTGGCTAGCAAGCTCACTCAATCGTTTGTTTATCTTCTCAGTTGTGATGAGAACTTCTATCTCACGTTCAGCCACAACCCCCCCCCTACTGGTCACTGGTTACTGGTCACTAATTACTCATCCACGCTTACTGTATCCACATCGTTCATTGACTCTGAACTCGCTTCCTCTAGCTGCTCGCACAGATCCACGGCCGCCTTGCGCATATCGGGCGCAGCATAGATGCCTCGACCAACTATAGCGTGGTAGCGCTCGCCGGCAGCCTCCATGGCTTCTCTTAAAGCACCACCCTGCGCAACAAGACCGGGCGAGTAAAACACTACTTGATGAACCCTCTCGCGTTCTAACATCGCACGTATCTTGCTTATTGCAACAGGGTTATTGCCAGGAACCACATAATCGGTCACGCCAAGGGCTGCAGATCTCTCATACAGCTCGATGATAGCTTCGTCTGCAATGTAACCGCCTTCGCTGCGCACAAACTTAGGATGCGTCATGAGCCCTCCAACGATCACGTGGAGATCCTCGTTGCGCGCATAGTCGATCCAGGCCCGCTGGGTCTCAGGTCCTGCGTGTGGAAACAATATCACGGAATCAATGCCAGCTTCCTTACATATTCTGGCAAACACCCTTCCGGTATCAGGTATATCACTGCCAGCTTTCTGATGATCATAGATAAGGGGCTTGTGCGTATATCTCCTGGCTATCTGAACCGCACGCGGAAGGCCGATAGAAAGCGATAAAGCAAATCCAATCTTGTATGCACCAATGCCTGCCAGGTCAGCCGTTGCTTTAAGAAGCGCTTCATGATGTTCAGCTCCAACATCACACGCTGGAATTATGCTTCGATCTTGAGAGATGATCATGAGGATCTCCTTTAATCAGTGACTAGTGACCAGTATTTATCGCAGTTTTATGTTTTCCACGCCATATTCGGCAAACTCTTTCTCTATTGCCTTTCCTATGTGTTCTCCAGGAGCTAAAGTTCGATAAGCTTCTGGCAAGAAATCAGTGGCCTTGCTAAGCGTCAGGTATGAGATACCCTTTTCCTTAACAGCTGCTTCAACGCTTTTGCCATTATCACAAAGTTCCATTCGATTCGTAAGCCCCACTGCAGCTAACACCTCAACATCCATTTCAGCTAACTGATCAAGAGTGGCTAGAAGTGAACCACCTGTTGTGGTTACGTCTTCTACCACTACTATTTTTCCGCAAGGAGGCGTTAGAAAAAATCGATCCTGACTGGCTCCGTGTTCCTTGGGTTTGCCGCGTCCCATGGACAACACATTCGTTCCTTTTGTAAAACCTGGCTCTGCTTTTGCCCATTTGTAAGTAGCTATAATGCCTAGTTTGGTAGCACCTTCAGGAACGCCGTAAAAGGCTTCTGGCGTGAACTCATGATCCTTTATAAAATCAATAAGAAAATCTGCAAGGCGATCGATCAAAAACACATCGCCGCATACAATGCGCCAGTTCACATACCAATGAGACATTCTGCCGGATTTAAGTTTGACCGGTTTATCAAAAAACCCCACAACATGATTGTCGATGAGGAATTTGATGAATTCTTCTTTATTAAACAGAGACACCCTACCTCCGCCTTACGTTGCTGGCCTTGCTGGCCTTTCTCGCGTTGCTTGCCTTCATTGTGCCCGGGACCGGAATCGAACCGGTACAGGGATCGCTCCCCGAGGGATTTTACATGGACCCGATAGTTTCCCATCGGCATGGACTATCTCATCATCCTGCCCTTTCAAAAGCAGGATGTTGGGCGCTTATGAGGGATTATTGTTGGGGCTCACCCTCTAGTCTCTACACCTTCCGCAAAACAAACAATCGAACAAAATCCTAATTGTTCCCCTCTGCGGCTTGGCTCGGGATTACCCGTTCCATAAACTTAAGGAGTGTGGGCTTCCCCGAATTCACCCAATTGCTAACTCTGCGTTACCGCAGAGCAGACCCATTGATTGAGTCCCTTGCGTCTGCCAGTTCCGCCACCCGGGCTTTCATTATGGTCTTACTAGTACTCCACCCCCTTTCTGCTGCACAACATCTTTTGGCCATAACAGCCTTTCTTTTCAAGCAAAGGGCTTTATCATCATAATAACATCTACTCAATAAAACTTGGGCAGCAAGCTTCCCATATTTCAATACCCACAACTGCGATTTTTCACTCACTCCTCCATGAATTCTACCGTATACAGAAAAATAGTCCTCACAACATTTCTTTAACCATTCAGCGAATGGCTTAGAAGCACTTACAATTCTAAGAGACCACTGCTCAACGCCATTTTTTGGATGTTGCCAGCTTCGTATCCCACCGTCGCCATCAATCACTCCGCGCAAGAAGTCATGAAAGAATTCTTTTGGAATATTAAGCTCTCCAAGCCTCTTTGATTTATTTGGCATCAAACCCAGATCAGTAAGGAAACAATAAAAAGATCTTGAGCTTAATTGAATCCGATATACAAACTCCCCCTTCCCATTGCGCTTCTTACCAACTTTATTTGGTATCTTACAACATTGCTTAATCAGCTCCAAATATGAAAATTCTTTAGCAGTAATATCAATATGCCTTCCATCAGTGCTAAGGCAACCATCGCTAGCAATAAGACCAACAAGATACCACAGAATATTAGGCTTCAGATCTTGCCACCATATATGACCATTCTCCTTGACCCTATTTTCAATCATGGGAGATCAAATTAGACAACAGCGCAAAAAACATCAATGATTTTATGAAATTAAAAACCCCGGGGGCAACACCCACGGGGTATACACGAATTTGGCGTTAGCCAAATTTTTTGAGGCGGCGACCGGAATCGAACCGGTAGATAGCGGTTTTGCAAACCGTCCCCTTAACCATTTGGGTACGCCGCCAGCTCAAAATTGAAAAGGGAAACTAAAGGATGCACCCCAAGCTGTCAAGGCGAGATCATCTCTCTGTGGTACCCAAGCGATAATGTCAGGGTAATTGCCCAAGGGAAAATGTCAGTAGATAATACCTTCTATGGGGTAAACGTAGGAGGTGGAAGGGATGCTACTGACGATGAAGGAAAACAATAGGTTAAAGGTGATGCAGGA
>JBDRBN010000042.1:0-18933 GCA_043822785.1 Pseudomonadota bacterium | reverse complement strand
GCAAAGCGAAGCAATCCCCTTATAACCTGTGTTTGCGGGAGATTGCTTCGTCGCTAAACGCTCCTCGCAATGACACCTAGACATGAGAAAAATGAATTCTTATATTTCAACCAGTTAACACCTCTAACGCAACAACAGTGGTGATTTGGAATTTGGAATTTTCGAATATGGATTCGATTTATGACAAAAAGACGATCTACAGCAGAAAATAAGATCATTACCCTGAGGTTCGATGATAACAGGCTGGCTCGCGATCTGTTCGGTGCGGAGGATAGGCACCTTAAGTCGCTTGAGAATAGGCTGGGCATCGATATAGATGTGCGCGGTGCGGATCTTAGGCTGCACGGAGTTCCAAAAAATGTCGAAGCTGGCGAGCGAATACTAAATCAACTCTATCGCATGTTGAAAAAGGGTTACCCGATCATGGGCGCAGACATAGAGCGCGCCATGCGATTCATCACCAAAAATAAAGACGCTGATCTCGAGTCGCTTTTTTCTGAATCCATATTCTTACCAGCAAGGAAAAAAGCTATTGTGCCACGCTCGCCTGGACAAAAGGCTTATCTCGAAGCCATTCGTAGGCATGATGTTGTATTCTCCATAGGACCGGCTGGCACTGGAAAGAGCTACTTGGCCGTGGCCATGGCTGTGGCATGTCTTCTGAAAAAAGAATTTGATCGCATAATACTCGCCAGACCTGCTGTCGAAGCTGGCGAGAAGCTTGGCTTTCTTCCTGGCGACATGCAAGAGAAGGTCAATCCGTATCTCAGGCCTTTGCGCGATGCGCTCTACGACATGCTCGATGTGGATAAGGTAGAGACACTAATGTTGGAGGATGTGATCGAAATCGCTCCAATAGCATTCATGCGAGGTCGCACTTTGCATAAGGCCTTCATTATACTAGATGAAGCTCAAAACTGCAGTTACCACCAGATGAAAATGTGCCTTACAAGGCTGGGTATTAATTCCAAAATGGTGGTCAACGGTGATGTGACGCAAATAGATCTGCCGCCAGGACAGCGCTCGGGCCTTTTGGAGGCGTGGAGAATTTTAAAAGGACATTCTGACATGGCATTTCACGAATTTACAGAAGCAGACATAGTTCGACATCCGCTGGTGACTGAGATCGTCGAGGCATACCAACGTGACGAGGAGGCAAATGGCTGAAGCCTTAAGCAAAACAAAGCGTGGCATAAGAAGAAGGATGACGATGAAAGCGCGGAGCAGTCTTTCTGGTCTATATAGCTCGCGTTCCTTCTCCTGGGTTGCCATCGTCTTCTTGGCAGTCATGGCTACTTTCATGACTACGCTTTCCTTTCAAACAATTCCATCAAGGATACAGGCTGGCCTGATCGCATCTCGCGACATCAAGGCAGATCGCAACTATGAAATAATCGATGAGGAAGCGAGTCAGAAGTTTCGTGAAGAAGCCATGGCATCGGTATTGCCCGTATTCGATTTTGACGTAGGGCTTTCAGATGTTGTGACTGCGCGCGTGGGTGATGCGTTTAAGGCGGCTAGATCAGCGCTTAAGAGTTGGCTCGATCTGCAAAACGCAAAGGCGCGAATTGTTTCTGGTGCAAAACTTCCTGAAGAGGCTAAAAAACAAATCGGCCAGATCTTTTCTGAACATCTGGGCATCGTTATTCCGGATAACTATATTCAGGCTCTGATCGCAGATAATTTTGATGATCAGACTGAAGCTGCAATAACGGCTCTGGTTAAGGGGGCGATGTCAGTGCCTCTTGTGTCTGAGAGGGTTGAGGGAGAATTTCCCGCGGGAGAAGGTGCGATCATACGCAAGATCGATGAGAAAGCAGCTTCTGGACAGAATTATCAGGAGACAGTGATAGAAGATGTTGGCAATCTTCGCACTGTAGTAGAGGCGAGGGAGCGAATAATGCTTTCTCCGGTTTTTTCAGCAATTTCCTCCAAAGGAAAAGATCTTCCTGAGGCAATAGTCGCAGTTGCCAGGCTTCTCATCAAGCCAAATTGTGTTCTCAATCGTCCAGAGACGAACAGAAAGCTAGAAGCAGCTGCTTCCGGTGCAAAAAATGTAATACTCAAAGTATCAGCCGGTGAGATGATAGTTCGTGAAGGATCGCGCTACGAGCCTCGTCATATCAAGATCCTTTCAGCAATCGTCAAGGAAAAGAGAAAGGGTTCTTATTATCTCGAATTCTTGGGCACGTTCATTCTTTCACTGCTTTTCCTTTTCGTGCCTTTTAGACTTTTGAAGAAATATTTTCGGCGCGTACAGGTGAATAAGACGGACTATGTTCTTATGGCTTTTATTGGCTTGTCCGTGCTCATAATAATGCGCATCTCGCTCATGTTGGCGCCTGCGGTGAGCGATGCGCTTCTCATATCAATAGATCCTTCAACGCTTCATTATGCCGTGCCAATTGCTGGCGCTGCTATGTTGCTTCGCATGTTTTTGGGCGCCGAGATATCACTTGTATTTGCATTGGTCATGAGCGTATTGGCTGGTTTTTTTGTGGAGGCCGACGTACGCCTTATGGCGTTTAGCTTCATATCGAGCATGGCTGGTGTCATGGCGATAGCAAATGTCGATCGAAGAAGCATGATCATACGCGCGGGAGCGATCACTGGCGGAGTAGGGGCTTTGGCTGTTGTGGGCATAAGCTTTGTCGAGAGCGTTGTGGCAGGAAGCGGTTTTCAGATATCCGAACTTTTGTGGGGTATTCTCTTTGCATTCCTCGGTGGTATCGGATCTGCCATCTATACGATGATAGGTGCACCGATCATAGAGTCGGTCTCAGGATATACGTCCGACATCAAACTGCTTGAGCTGGCAAACTTAAATCATCCGCTTCTGCGTGAGCTCATCGTGCGCGCACCTGGCACTTACCATCATTCGCATGTTGTCGGTTTGCTTGGCGAGGCTGCTGCCAGTGAAATAGGAGCTAACGCACTCTTAGTGCGCGTGGGTGCGTATTATCATGACCTCGGAAAAATAAAAAAGCCGCTTTATTTTGTCGAAAACGCAAAAGCAGGTGAAGACAAACACGAAAAGCTTACGCCGCAGATGTCATCATTAATAGTCTCTGCACATGTGAAGGATGGTGTGGAACTGACTCAGTCTGCGAACATACCCAAGTGTATTACGGATATGATTCCGTAGCATCATGGTACCAGGCGAATAAGCTATTTCTATGATCTGGCTAAAATTAAGACAGATCCCGATGTCATGAAAGTTGATCCAAAGCAGTTTGAATATCCGGGGCCAAAACCACAGACCAGAGAAGCAGCAATTCTCATGCTTGCAGATGTTACCGAGGCCTCGGTGAGGGCGCTTAAGGAAAAGAGCCCGATACGCGTGGAACAGACGGTGCAAAAAACCATACACGATGTATTTAATGAAACCCAGCTCGATGAATGCGATCTTACGCTGCGCGATCTCAACTCCATAGGAAAGGCATTTGTGAGGATTCTTTTGGGAATATACCATCTGCGCATTGAGTATGATAAGGAGATCGAAAAGGAAGCTGAAAATGAAAAGGCTGCCAATGCCGCAAAAAATTCCGATGCTGCGCACAAAACTCATGATGAGAAACGAACATCCGAGGATGAGCCCACATCTGGATAGCCTTAAGCGGGCACTCATGAGGCTTCCCGGAAATGTTTCAAAGAAGCATGTCGGAATAATCTTCACAGATGATCGCACTATATCAAAGTTGGCGGGGGAATTTAGAGCAAGTCCATATCCAACTGACGTGCTGGCATTTTCGTATGAGGATGATCCAAGACTTATGGGCGAAGTCGTGATTTCGCTCGATACAGCAAAGAGGCAAGCCATAGAGCGCGGTGTGCTTTTGGAGCAGGAGCTTTTACTGCTTTCAGTTCATGGCCTTCTGCACATATATGGCTATGGTGATGAGACACGCAAGGATTGGTATGAGATGAAAGTGAAAGAGTTTGAGATGATGGTGAGGATACTGTAAAATGAAACTCCAAGCTCCAAAATCCAAATTCCAAATAAATTCCAATTTCCAAAGTCCAATGACCAAAACAACACCTAGCTATACTGAGTTTGGAATTTGATGCTTGGAATTTGGAGCTTGTTTGAAATTTGGTGCTTGGTGCTTGGAATTTTAAAATTGGGGGATTTTTTCATGAAGAACTTATATCAAATTTTGTGCGCAGTATTTAGCGGTGTGCTGGTTTGCTTTTCATTCCCTACAATTTTCTTCGGCTGGTATGCGCCCGATTTGGGTTGGCTTGCTTGGATTGCGCTCGTTCCTTTGATACTTGTGATGAGAAATCAGGTGCCAAGGCGCGCATTTTTTCTCACATTCATAGCAGGGCTCATAGCTTATGCCGGCTCGCTTTACTGGATCTACCGTGCGATGAATACATATGGCGGCATGTCGTCGCTTCTTAGTGTGCTCGTGCTCATACTATTGGTTGTGATACTCGCCATATACATGGCGCTGGCTTCGTTTTTTGCCAGGTTTATACAGTCGCGCTGGCGTGGTGAGTTCATAGCGCTGCTTCCTGTATGTTGGGTGGCGTTTGAGTTCTGCAGAAACTATTTTCCGTGCAATGGTTTTCCCTGGTCGAACATTGCAATGTCCCAGTGGTCAAACCTTCACATCATTCAGATCACAGATGTTGTGGGTGTGTATGGCCTTATGTTCCTTATAGTCTGGGTCAACGTCATGATAGCTGAGATCATACTGAGAATTCGCGGCGAGCACGTGAGTATGTTAATTCCTAAGGTCGCGACCACAGTTGTTTTAGTTACTGTAACTATCGTGTATGGGGCGATTCGGCTCAATCAAGAGATTACGACAGAAAATACAGAAGGCATCGTCAAAGTGGGGTTGATTCAGGGGAATATACCGCAGGATGAGAAGTGGGCTGAAGAAAAGATGGCCCAAAATCTTCACAAATATCGAAAGGCAACGCGCAAACTGCGCGACGCGGCGGTGGATCTCATCATCTGGCCTGAAGCTTCTTTTCCGTGGACGATGAGCACGGATGAGACCGACATCGATCCCAGGGCTTTGGGTTTCGATGAGGAGGAGCTAAGTGAGATGCCTCATGTGATGTTCGGAGTTCTCACAAAGAGGCCTGATGGCGAGTATCATAACAGTGCTGTTGTCTTTGATGCCAAAGGAAAAAGAAAGAACCTATATCATAAGGTGCACCTTGTGCCGTTTGGCGAATACGTTCCCTATGAAAAAGTGTTCTTCTTTGCGCGAAAGCTTGCAGAGCCTGTAGGCAGCTTCATCGCAGGCTCCTCTTTCGATCCCATCGTTGCTGCAGGTGCCAAGATAGGGCCACTCATATGCTATGAGGATATTTTTCCCGAGATCTCTCGCAAGATGGCAAAGAGCGGCGCGCAGTTTTTGGCTAACATCACAAACGATGCCTGGTATGGCGTGTCTTCAGCGCCGTATCAGCACATGGCTCTTGCAGTTTTTCGCGCGGTTGAGAACAGGCGGTATGTGGTGAGATCCACCAACACTGGAGTGTCTGCAGTGATTGCCCCTAACGGGAAGATTGAGATGGAATCAGGCTTGTTTGAGGATGCGCTGATCGTGGCACCAATCAGGCTTATCAAAGAGACAACGCTTTATACAAGACTAGGAGATTGGTTTGCTTGGGCGTGTGTCGCATATATGGCTGTTGGAATAATAGTTGCGTTCGTGATGAAATATAGGAGAGCGAGATGAGCAAGGAATTAAAGGAACGTTTGGATCAGGCACAGCAAAAGTTTTTAGAGCTACGGAGGCATCTTTGACCTGTATACAAAGCAAAAAAGGGTTGAAGAGATAGATGAGCTTTCCAGTGCGCAGGATTTCTGGAACGATTCCAAAAGAGCAGGTGGGCTCACCAAAGAGCGCGATGGTCTTGTTGCCATGATCGATCGAGCTAGCGAGCTTGAGAAATCTCTTGCTGATGCGCAGGCTGTATTGGAGCTCGCAGGCGAGGAGGATGCTGCGGATCTAGTTAAAGAGGCGCAGGCGGATCTTGCTAAAGTGGAAAAAGCGCTTGATGAGCTAGAGTTCGAACGAATGCTCTCAGGCGAAAACGATCGCAATAGCGCCATCCTTACCATAAATGCTGGTGCTGGCGGAACTGAGGCGTGCGACTGGGCTGGCATGTTGCTTCGCATGTATGAGCGATGGGCTGATTCCAAAGGTTTTTCCCATGAGATCGTAGATTTCACGCCAGGCGAGGGTGCGGGTTATAAGAGCGTGACCATTACTATAGATGGTGAGTACGCCTATGGGTATCTTAAGGCAGAGAACGGAGTACACAGGTTAGTGCGCATTTCACCGTTTGATGCCAACAAGCGTAGACATACATCGTTTACATCCGTGTTTGTAATTCCTGAGATCTCTGATGATATTGAAATCGATATAAAAGAGGATGACCTACGCGTAGACACCTTTCGCGCAGGGGGCGCTGGCGGCCAGCATGTGAACAAAACCGACTCTGCTGTGCGCATGACTCACTTACCCACCGGGATCGTTGCAGTCTGCAGAAGCGACAGAAGCCAGCACAAGAACAGGGCAGGCGCGATGAAGCTTTTGCGTGCAAAGCTATATGAAGCGGAGATGGAAAAGAGGCGTGCAGAGCAGGATGCCATGGAAGCGGGCAAAAAGCGCATCGAGTGGGGAAGCCAGATACGTTCATACGTGCTTCAGCCGTACAGGATGGTAAAGGATCATCGCACAAATGTTGAGATGGGAAACGTGGATGCAGTGCTCGACGGCGATATCGACGAATTCATCCGCAAATTCCTTCTGCAGGAAGCTAGCACCTCTACTAATTAGCTGGGGGTGTTGATTTTGGTTCTAACGCCTCTGTGCAGAAGCGGGCGGATCGATTTGCTAGACGCTGCGCTCGCACGATTTTGTATCGGACTCAGTTTGCCTCGCCGACGGAACTCGCCCCGACTACGCCTTCATGCCTTTAACAATGTTTGGCTCCGTCGGGGCTCAAACATCCGTCGGCGTCGTGCAACACAGGGTTCTAGCAAGGCACGACCGGCAAACATTCGCCGACAAAATCGGCTCTCTCCGCGATATCGCAAATTGACCCACCCGCTCCTAAACAGCAGTCAAGACGAACAGTTCGCATATGGAAATTTAATATTCAGAGGGTGAGGGTCACTTTTGAGCGCCATAAAAATCGAGCTGTTTGTATGTGCAATATTTGCAGTGGGCTTTGGGTGGTGCCGGGTAGGGGGACCCCCGATTTCGCCAGCAGGCTGTGATAAAGTCGACTATAAGCAAGATGCTAACTCAGCCGATGCCGAAATTGGGGGAAAACCCGGCGACAGGACCCGAAGTCCACTGCAAATATTGCACATACCGGTGAGTTCCCTCAGGCGCTATCTTTCTTCCTGCATTGCTTCCTTAAAAGCTTGAATCATCTCATCGTTGATGTCGGCGAGGATGATCTCGTCGAATTCGGATTTGTCAAAGGCGTGGATCGCATGCACGATTGCATGCGCAGCATCATGATGTGAGACGCCGCCAACTCCTGTGCCCATGCCAGGGATGGCCACGCGGCGATATCCCAAATCGCGTGCAAGCATAAGCGCTGCCATGGTGGCTGCTGATACGTTCTGTTTGCTCGAGGGGCATGCCGGCTCTTCCATGGTGGGCGCGTGAATTACAGCTCCAGCAGGAAGGTTGCCCGCAGTGGTTGCGCAGGCCATGCCCACCGGCGTTGGAGCTTTTTCAATTGCCTCGTCCTCTATCATCTTGCCGCCCTTGCGCTTTATGGCGCCGGCAACGCCGCCGCCCAAATAGCCCAGCGAGTTTGCAGCATTGACGATTGCATCCACCTTAAGCGTTGTGATATCGGCTTTCATTATGGTTATCTTCATAAGAATACTTCATGCCACAGCCTTATGCCTTGTTGCAACGTTGCTCTTTTCGGCGGGCGCATATGCCCAAGAAACCGGCTCTTCCTATACCTGGGCGAGCAAAAGAATCGATGGGGAGTTCTGGGGTATTGCGCAATCTGACATTGATAATGATGGCCGGGTTGAAACAGTACTTCTCGAGAGGCAACGCATCATGGTGGGCTATATTAATGATAAGAGCTTTGAAGAGAGCTTTACGTGCGGATGGAAAGGGGCGGCAAAGGCTGCAAAGCTTTATCTGTATGATCTTGATGAAGATGGGCAAGACGATGCAGTGATAACAGCAGTGGAAGATGGCTTGCCAGCATCGCTTGCTTTAAAGATTAGCAAGGATGGCTGCGAGCAGATCATATCCCGCGCGCGCTGGTCATTGCGCGTGATAACCGAGCCCGACTCTTCGCAAAAAAAGCTCATAGGTCAGGGCTGGAGCACACAGCAATACTTTATTGGTCCCATCTATGAGATAGCCCTGAAAAACAAAAAACTAAAGAAAGCTGAAAAGCTTAAGTTACCTGCCCGCACCAAACTCTATGAATTTACATTCTTACCGCCCATAGATGATATGCCAGCTGTTGCCCTGCTCAAGGGAGAGGAGCGGCTTGAGGTAAAACAGCACGTTAAAGGCAACAAGTGGCGCAGGGTTTGGCGCTCTGCTGAAAAATTTGGCGGAAGCGCAAATTATCTGTATGCGGTGCAAAGGCCTGCGCTTGATGAGATTGCAAGTGATGTGGCTTACTTTGACATGCCGCCCCTGACGCTATCTCACCCAGACGGAGTTCATCTCTTTGTAGCGCACTATAATTTCTCGCTTAAGGGCATGATTGGCAGGCACGGCCATGTTAAGGAAAGCCGGATTGTGGAATACAGACCGGATCCGGCGCTTACGTTTGTAGAGCAGATGAACACGCAAAAGCTTTCAGGGTATGTGGTGGATTATATTATAGCGAGACACGCAAGCAACGAAGAGGGCGAGCGGAGGCAGCTTATTGTTTTGCTGCAGAATAACATCAGCGCCTTTGAAAGCCCCTTGCAGGCCATTATACTGGCGTATGACATTAACTGAATCCCAAAAAACTTGCACAAAAGCGCCATTCATGCAAAATGCGCCCGTTTTTACGAATAACGAACTACGTCCCCCAACAATCTTTGGGGGATTGGCGGGGTAGCTCAGTTGGTGAGAGCGAGGGATTCATAACCCCTAGGTCGGCGGTTCGATCCCGCCCTCCGCCACAAAAATCAGGCTTTGCGGTGAACGGCGTTCATCGCAAAGCCTTGATTTTTGTAGGCCCGCCGTAGCTCACTTATGTGAGCGAAGGCGGGCGGCTAATTTCCAATATCTGTTTGTTTCGCATTATTTACTGACACGGATGCGGGCTCGGAAGCGGACGCGGGTTTCTTAGAGAAATCCTTGTATTATTGCATACATATATGTTAGGGGAGGCAGCCATGAAACCCATAGTCGCCATAGTGGGCCGCCCAAACGTGGGCAAATCCCGCCTCTTCAACCGGGTGGTTGGGCACAGGCGAGCTATTGTGGCTGACGTGCCAGGTGTAACGCGCGATAGACATTATGCTCCGGCCGAGTGGCTGGGCAAGGAGTTCATAGTTGTCGATACTGGTGGGCTGGATCTTGATCCTGCAGCGGATCTTGAGCACGCCATAAGTGCGCAGAGCATGAATGCAATTGAAGAGGCCGATGCTGTGATCTGCCTGTTTGACGGCCAGCTCGATCCAAATCCATCTGACAAAGATGTGGTGCATATGCTTCGCAAGATATCCAAACCTGTCATCTTTGCCGTGAACAAGGTTGACGAAGAGATTCATGAAACAAGCCTTGCTACATACCATGAGATGGGAGTGAAAGAACTGTTCGCAATATCTGCAGAACATGGTCGTGGCGTGGACGACATGCTCGATAAGCTTCTCAAACTCATTCCAGAGGCCCAGGTGCTGGGTTCTGTCGATGAAAAGCCAAATACAATTGCAGTAGCAGGCAGACCAAATGTAGGAAAATCCACGCTCATCAATACGCTCGCAGGGTCAAACCGCGTTGTGGTGCATGAAAAAGCTGGAACGACCAGAGATGCCATAGATGTTGAGGTTGAATTTAATGGCTGCACTTACACGTTCATAGATACTGCGGGTGTTAAGCGCGGGTGGGGCATCTCTGAGAGGCTTGAGAAGTTTACAGCAATGCGCAGCTTGCGCACTATTGATCGCGCATCTGTTGTGTTACAGCTCGTCGATGCTACAGAGGGCATTACCAAACAAGACCTCAACCTTACGGGTTTTGTACTAGAGCAAGGAAAGGGCCTCATACTACTGGTCAATAAGTGGGATATGGTCCAGTCAAAGTGGAATGAATACAAAAAAGATGTTGAGCATGCGCTCGGCCAGATGAGCGATGTGCCCATATTTGCTATATCTGCCAAGACCGGTTTAAATTGCCTTGATATCTTTGAGCATCTTGATCAAATGGAGCAGGCGCTTTCAGCTACCATAACTACTTCGCAGTTAAACAGAATACTTGAGCAGGCATTGAGTAGGCATCATCTTCCTGTACACAAGGGCAAGCAGGTGCAAATAAAATACGCTACACAAATAGGCACACATCCTCCTACGTTTGTTCTGTTTTCAAATTTTCCCGCAGCTGTGCCTTATACTTACAGACGATATCTAATAAACAAGCTAAAGCAGGCTATAGGCGCTAAGGGTGCTCCAGTGCGCATCGTGTGCAAGAGAAAGTAAATAAAGCGAGACACGCCAGCAACGCGAGAAACGCAAGCAACGTAAGATACTAAATACGGAGTATTATTTATGCGGGGGATTGCAAGATTTATAGGACGCATCATAAAATCCTTTTTTAAGGACGACTGTTTTAACTATGCGGCCAACATCTCCTTTTATGCGCTCCTGGCCGTCATCCCCATTGGCCTTCTCATGGTTTCAATTGCGGGCTACTTCCTTGGTGCCTCTCAAGAGGCATTTCAGAGAATTGTGGAAGTTGCCACAGATGTGCTTCCTGTAGGCAGGGATGTTTTTGTTGCCAATCTGCAGTCCATACTCGATCAGCGTGCTTCACTCGGAATTTACGGAATATTATTTCTTGTATTCATATCCACCATTCTCGTGGCCTCTGTAGAGCGCGCGCTCGATGTTGTGTTCAGCACGCCCACGCGCAGAAACTTCTTTCACTCGCGCATGCTGGGAATTGCACTCATATTTTGGATCACGCTTTTATTTTCTATGCCGACTATGGTCGGAGTGTTGGAAGGTTTGCTTATGCGCTATGGTTTTGATTTTCCTCTTTCAGATCTTATGACTGGCAAGTTTTACTTTTTCCTGGTGGCATTTCTTTCTTATCTCATGCTCGTGGTTGTCGTTCCTAACAGAAAAGTGTTTATTCGCTATGCGCTGATAGGAGGCGTGTTGTTTTCGGTAAGTATTGGCGTGGCCAAGTTTCTATTTAGCTCATACATGTCTTTTTCTATGCAGCGTTATAACATCATCTATGGATCATTCACCGCAGCAGTGCTTTTTGTAGTGTGGATCTATTATCTTTCAGTTCTTATGCTTTTGACAGCGGAGATTGTGGCAGCCCTGCAGGAACGCAGGTTACTTCATCGCAACACAGGTGCTGTCAGCTCGCAATGACGGGCAAAAATTACTGTAAAGTCAACAGGTTGCAAGTTGACAAGAACATGGGGCTTTGTTACAGGCTAGATCTAAAAAAGATGTCATTGCGAGCGAAGCGAAGCAATCTTCGAACCTCATGGGATCGCCACGTCGCCTACGGCTCCTCGCGATGACAAGCAGAAGGAGGTGTCCCATAGCTACCTATAAACGACTTCCACGCGGAAAAGATAAGTCGCACGACGAATTCAAAGATTGGACTTTGCATGTGATGCTTTGGCTACGTAAACACTGGACCACAGCTATTGAGGTCGTAGCTTTGTGCATGGTTGTATTTGCAGTCGTCGTTGGCGCCAGTGCATACGGACAACACAAAGCAAGATCAGCAGCAGAAAAACTATATGAGCTGGAAAAGAGTTCTCCTAAAACTGATGAAAAAATCGATCAACTCGAATCCATAGCTGATAAATACTCGCGCACGTTTGCTGGAAAATACGCGTTAATGGAACTTGGCGGCTTGCTTCTTGAAGAAGGCAACTTTCAAGCTGCAGCAAAACACTTTATGATGCTGGCAGATGGTTCGCGAAATCAACCCATGTTTAGAATTGCTGCCCTCCACAGGCTTGCTGATGTCCAGCTTGCAGCAGGTGATCCTGCTGAAGCCGCAAAAACCTTTCGCAAGGCAGCTGCAGATCCACATAACGAGTTAGCGCTGTATAGCGAGCTCATGGCTGCTGCCTGCTTGGAGCGGGCAAATGACTACGATTCTGCAGCCAAGCTCTATGAAATGATAATCGAAGATGCCGGCGAGTACGACGTCGCCGTGCGAGAAGTCAGTGAGGAGCGCCTTCTATGGTTGTATGCAAAGGGTTACAACGCCAGCTGAGTTTAGTTTGTATATGCGTTCTGCTAATTTCATCGATTTTAAGTTTCTCAACAGATGTGTGTGCTGCAAGGCAGCCACGAAAGCGCCACTTTACAAGTCAGCAGTCGCACCAAAGGCCCAAGCAGTATCGCAGAGCTAAGCGTTATGGCGGAAGCGATGCATACAGGCGGTTCAAGGTAAAGAAGGATAAAATATCCCGTCTTAAGAAATCATCTTTTTGGAACAAGAGGCCATATCAGTTTTCCACACCGCTTATTGCAGACGGTCGCCTTTATGTGGGAGTTGATGCTGGCGTGTTCTATGCATTTGACGTAAACCGCGGAAAAAAACTCTGGAAGTTTAAGACAAAGGGCTCGGTCCAGAGCAAGGCTGCTTTTTCAAATGGCACAGTCTATTTTGGAGATGCAAAGGGCGTGCTCTATGCCCTTGATGCATTTGATGGCACTGTGAAGTGGGAAAGTCAGCTCGACACAGAGATACTAGCTGCGCCGCTTATCTTAGGATCAAGGCTTTACATACCAAGCATGTCCGGAAGGTTGTATGCACTGGATACGGCCACAGGGGTTGAATATTGGCACACGCCGCCTAACGAGCGTGAGTTTGGCTTTTCTGTTAGGCGCTGTGCCACACCAGTTGCTGGTTTTGGGTTTATCTATCAGGGCACTTCAACAGGCGATGTAAGGGCTATTAGCCAGGCTGATGGGCATATTGCATGGGTGAGCAAGCTAGGCAGCAGGCAGAGCCAGATTTATGATGTGGATAGCACGCCGCTTCTTCACGAGAACACGCTATATGTCGCTTCTGCTGATGGTTTTCTCTATAGCCTTGATCCTACAAATGGTTCTGTACACTGGGCAAGCGATGCAGGTGGCGTTGGAGACATTATCCACAGGGATGGCAGGCTATACAGCACAGGAGGAGGCAACCTCTATGCGTTGGATCCAGCTACAGGCCTTATTTTCTGGTCCCAGGATTTTGAAAAGCCCGCCGTGTCATCGCCAGCCGCGGGTAATGGATTTATCACGGTCGTATCGACCATTGATAAGATATATGTGGTAGAGAGTGAAACGGGCGACATTGCCTATGAGCGTTATATCAGAAAAGGAAGCTTGGGCGATCCGGTTGTAACAGATGATGAGCATATATATGTGCTCAGCAACTCGGGCAGACTCTTTGGTTTTCATGTAAAGAGGGTCAAACCAAAAGAGAAAAAGACCAAGTAAAATGCATTGCCAGGTCAATGTTGGTTTGGTATATTTTTAAAAATAAAATAGAAATTTCGAAGGAGGAGAGAGTTTGACGTCCAATTTCCATTTTCTAATTTCTAATTTCCAGAAAAAATGGCCGGCCGAACAATTAAAAATTAGAATAGTAGAAATTGGAGGAAGAAAAAATGGCCTCCCTGTCGGTCGGCCATTTTTTCTTAGGGGGAGGGGCATGAAAATCTTTTCAAGGCTGGCACTTGCGCTTTTTCTCTTCGCTTATTTAATAGCGATTCCAGCCCCTGTCTTGGCTGACAGTCAAACGTTCAATGTCCTATTTTTCAATCCCGCTACAGGCCGCAACACATACCTAATGCTTCATGGCACGCGCACCCTGCATCAGCTGCAGTTCGATGTGGGCAACTATTTCTCATATGGCTTTCATCCGCTAGATATAAGGCAAGGTAACACGCGCCTTAGAGGCGTTATTGACCATACCCTTGTGTCTGACTTTGTCGCAGCCATCGGCGCTACAGAATGGCTGCAATTTGGCGTCGACGTTCCTTTTGTTTTGGTTAATCAGTTCAGATCCCCAACCGCTGCAGCTGGTACGCCGATCAGAAATCATTTTGATCTAAGCGACATACGGTTCGAGGGAAAGGCGCGCGTTCTGGATGCCTGCGTCTCGCATGTGGGCTTGGCATTTGTTCCGTTCATGACTTTTCCTACAGGCAATGACTCCCATTATATGGGTGATCCAGGTTTTACAGGCGGTGTTAAAATCGCCCTTGATGGCAGGGTCATGAGACAGTTGGGCCTTACTCTGAATGTGGGCTATCAGATCGGGCGAAAGGTTGTGATAAGCAACCTCGACTGGCAGCATCGCTTGCTCATAGGCGGCGGCATTGAAGGAAACTTTCCCCAGCATGGTCTAGATGTGTTTGGCGAGATCAATGCTATTGCTGCCTTTAACAAACTCTTTCACGATCGTGATATGAACCCCACTGAGTTCATGGCAGGAGCGCGGTGGGATATAAAGAATACAGGGGTAACGTTACATGGCGGAGCAGGTACGTGTCTGGTCTGCGGCGTCAAGGGCGCTAGGATTAGAGGCATCCTTGGCGTAAAGTATCGGTATAATCCGCCAAAGATGCAAAGGCTGGATGCCCAGGCTGGCTCTTTGTGTGCGCTTAAATTTTCTGGGCTAACCAAGGCACAGCTTTATGAACTTAAGAGGACCTGTCCACCTGATCCTGCAGACTGGCAGCAGGGAGTGCATGATGATGCATGTCCTAAGTACTATGAGCTGCGCGAGCTCGCTGGTTTAATACTTCGCTGTCCTACAAAGCCTGAAGATTGGCAAAAGGGCATACACGATGAGGCGTGCCCCAAGGTGTTTTATCTGTCTGACAACTATAATCCTTCAGATGTAAGAAACATCGTTGCAATGGCGGTTGCTGAGATGAGTATGGTGTGTCCGGCAAACCCAGAGAACTGGAATCCGCAAATACACGACCAGGCTTGTCCTAAGTATTATGATCTTGAGGAATCCAGGATACTAGCCAAAAAGTGCCCGTCGCCAGAGAAGTATCAAGCGGGCGTAGACGATCCCAAGTGTCCAAAATATTACACGCTTCACGATGCTTATGGCGATATTAATTGGAGCGAGGTCCAAAAGCTTAGGCAAATTGACCTTGATCGCTATGGAACTGCCATACGCGGTGGAGAAATCCAGACGCTGCGACCTGTGTACTTTGACTTCGGCAAGTCCGACATTAGAACAGATGCGCAAGAAACGCTCATGCAGGTAATTGGCGTAATCAACCAGACGCCATGGGTGAGTGTAGTGAGAATTGGTGGCAACACCGATAACGTGGGAAACCCACAAGCTAATCAAAGTCTTTCTCTAAAACGTGCGCAAAATGTGATTGATTTTATGAGAATGCATGGCGTTCGTTCCGACGTGCAGCTTCTACCGGTTGCATATGGTCAATATAGACCTGTTGCCTCTAACGATACAGAAGAGGGTCGTGCGCTCAACCGCCGTGTGATCTTCACAGTATCCACCTACAAGGTGCCAAAATATGCGCCGTCCACAAAGACCACTACGCGAGCAAAAGCACCAGAACCTGCTCCTGCTGCTGAACCTGAGGCTAAAACTATACCTACCGAAGAAATAGAACCTGAGAAGCCTCCGACCAGGTGGGAATAACTGCGCGAGAAAAGCCAGCAACGCAAGCAACGCGAGAAACGTATGAAGCACATACTCATAATAATGATATTTCTGCTGATCTGCTCCTGCAGCAAGACGCAGCAGAGTCGTACAGATACAGGTGATGGTAGTGTATCTGACTCTGGTGCTGGGCTTAGCATTGAGAGCGGAGACTTTGTAAGCGATAAAATAGGATCATTCATAAGCGATATGCCTAGCGCTGGTTCTGAGGCGTACGTGTTGCTTGATGATTGCGATGCCGAGTCTTTCAGAACGCTTATAACAAATCTGTGGAAAGGTGATACCGAAGCAATGCAAGATGCAGCATCCGAGGTTGGGTATATGCTATTGCGATATAACGATGATGAAAACGAGGATGCTTCATACCTGCTCCTGGTCGAAAAGGAAAGGGAGGGGCAAAGGCATCAAGGGCTCTTTGCCTTTAACCCAGAGGGCAGCCTTAACCTGGTAATCGAGGCCCCGCATCCCAAATACGAGACTTCAACAGGCACCATTGCAGCGCACATATTCAGAGAGACCGACTCAAAGGCTTTATTCATTGCTGGCGCCCACCGCTGCTCAGACAGCGAGAGTTCTCTTTGTAGTGGAATAACGAGCGTATGCAGTGCCTCCAATAAGGATGAGCCATTCCGAATATCTGATGTCGCCCATGACGTGTGTAATCTTTTTCATGCAGCGCACATGGCTTTAAACGATGTGGATGAGAAGCCCACTTTTTTGCAGATACACGGAAAGAAAGATAACGCGCCTGAGGCTGTTTTCTCTGATGGATCCATGCGCATGGCAACAACTTCAAGCTCTGTGCTTTTAGCAAAGAAACTTATGAATAGAATAGCTACTAAAAGCGGTTACGATGGAGTGGCGAGCTGTCAGTCTGATGAGAGCGGCGGCATACAGAAGGGCACGGTTCTTTGTGCTACAACAAACGTGCAGGGCCGGTACACAAATGGTGTATCCAAGAGCCGCTGTTGTAATGATGCGCCTGATGATCAGGCGATTACAGGGCGGTTCATCCATATAGAGATGAGCCCTGATCTCAGGGATGCAGAGGATGATAATAATGATAAAATCGGCCCAGATGATCTGATCGCTGCAATAAATGAAACCTGGTTGTAATATATGACGGAGCAAATCGACATTCTTTTAATATTAAGATGTTAGGTGTTTTTATTAAAGTGATTTATAAGCATTGAGGGCATTTTTTCAAACATGGCACAAACATGGAAACATGGTGCCAGGCACGGGTTGTACAGGTCTCGCAGGTCTCGTCTTTCTCGCGTTATTGGTTTACCTTAACTAACCCCCCGAAGTTCTTGACAATACAGCGAAATCGTATATGGTCCCGCCATGTTGGGCGACCGCATCAGAGAAGGCCTTACTTTTGACGATATTTTGCTCATACCTGGTGCGTCTGAAATCCTGCCTAAAGACATAGACATAAGCACAAAACTCACGCCTGAAATAAACCTTAATATTCCAATAATTTCTGCTGCAATGGATACAGTGACCGAATCTGCCACAGCCATAGCCATGGCCCAAGAGGGTGGAATCGGCATCATCCACAAGAACTCGCCTATACCCAAGCAAGCTGCAGAGATTGCGCGAGTAAAAAAGTATGAAAGTGGCGTTGTGTCTGAGCCCATCACCGTAAACCCTGGCATGAAGCTGGCCCAGCTTGTGCAGCTTACAACCGAGCACAACATATCGGGCTTTCCAGTCACAAATGGCAGCCAGCTTGTGGGCATGATTACGCACAGGGATATGCAGTTTGAAAATGATCTTAGCCTTAAGGTTGCAGATGTGATGACCCCTAGAGAGAGGCTAGTTACTGGCACACCAGGTATAGGCCTTGATGAAGCCAAAAAGATGCTGCGCGACAGGCGCATAGAAAAGCTGCCTTTGGTTGATGCCTCGGGCACACTTAAGGGTCTAATCACAGTGCGCGATCTGAAAAAAGCAGAGTTATTTCCAAAAGCTGTAAAAGATACGCTAGGAAGGCTTCGGGTGGGTGGTGCTATCGGAGTAGGGCCTAATGAACTTGAACGGGCAGCAGCACTTGTGGATGCAGGCGTTGATGTCATCGTTGTAGATACGGCGCACGGCCACTCAAAAGGCGTGATAGATACAGTAAAGGCGCTTCGCAAAAACTATCCTGACTTACAAATCATAGGTGGCAACATAGGCACGGCAGATGCTGCAAAGGCGCTTATCGATGCAGGTGCATCAACGGTTAAGGTAGGAGTGGGGCCTGGTTCCATATGCACCACGCGCATTGTGGCTGGCTGCGGAATTCCTCAGGTAACTGCCATAGCTGATGTGGCATCATATGCACGAAGCAAGGGCGTGCCGGTGATTGCGGATGGCGGCATCAAATTTAGCGGCGATATCACAAAAGCCTTAGCTGTTGGAGCATCCAGCGTGATGATCGGCTCTATGTTTGCCGGAACAGAAGAGACACCAGGCGATGTGGTCCTATACCAGGGCCGCAGCTATAAGTCGTACAGGGGCATGGGTTCTATTGGTGCTATGAAAAAGGGCAGCAAGGACCGTTACTTTCAGACTGAAGTGACAGATGCAAAAAAGCTCGTGCCTGAGGGCATTGAAGGTCGGGTACCATATCGCGGAAAATTGCGCGATGTGCTTACGCAGATGATAGGCGGGCTTCGTTCAGGTATGGGATATTCTGGATGTAAAAATATCGAGGACCTTTCCACAAAAGCTAAGTTCGTGAAGATAACAGCTGCCGGCCTTAAAGAATCTCACGTCCACGATGTGATCATAACTAAAGAAGCTCCGAATTACTCCATAGAGTAGACATATGAAATAGTCTTTGAGTGGAGGCTTTAATCCAATTTCCAATATCTAATTTCCAATTTCGCTCTTCTTGTATGTTCACTAAAAGGCGAAATTAGAAATTGCACTGTCGTTGCGTTAGAACTGCATGTTTTTCATGGATGTCATTGCGAGCAAAGCGAAGCAATCCCCTTATAACCTGTGTTTGCGGGAGATTGCTTCGTCGCTAAACGCTCCTCGCAATGACACCTAGACATGAGAAAAATGAATTCTTATA
>JBDRBN010000041.1:0-9668 GCA_043822785.1 Pseudomonadota bacterium | reverse complement strand
AAGCGAAGCAATCCCCTTATAACCTGTGTTTGCGGGAGATTGCTTCGTCGCTAAACGCTCCTCGCAATGACACCTAGACATGAGAAAAATGAATTCTTATATTTCAACCAGTTAACACCTCTAACGCAACAACAGTGCAATAACCAAATGACTGAAACACCAGATTAACGAGGTTTTGTTTGAAATTTGGCTTTTGGAATTTGGTGCTTATTTGTTATTTGGTGCTTGGAATTTGGAATTTTAAACATAGTTAATCACCAAGCCTATGTTGTATTCTCCTTATACTCCTCGCCTTACCAGATTTCTCGTCTATATCCAACACCACTGCCTCAAGGCGAACGCCTCCCTCGGCAACCTTGAATCCTTTTTTGTCGCCCGTGATGAACCTGTGGATCGCCACTTCCTTTGCAAGGCCGATGACCGAAGCATGCGGTCCTGTCATGCCGATATCGGATATATAGGCAGTGCCTTGCGGCAGTATTTCCTCATCAGCGGTCTGTACGTGGGTGTGAGTACCTAGAAAAGCTGACACCCGGCCGTCCATATACCATGCCAGTGCGCGCTTTTCGCTCGTGGCCTCTGCATGAAAATCCACAACAGATATCTCGGCGCGATCTGCGATCTGAGGCAGCAACACATCTGCAGCCAAAAAGGGATTGCTCGCTTTCTCGCCCTTTCCTTCCATGTATATCATTCCCTGAAGGTTGATCACAGCTACCCGTACTCCATTGGATGCAGTGAAGATACCCCAGCCGGTTCCTGGAAGGGCCTCGCTAACATTGTGTGGCCTGAGCACAGGATGGGAATCAAAATAGGAATGGATGTCAGCATGCTCCCAGATGTGATTGCCTGCGGTAATAACATCAATGGGGCTTTCTAAAATCTGCTCTGCGATCTTTGGAGTAAGCCCCCTACCACCTGCTGCGTTTTCGCCATTGGCGATGACAAACTCAATGCCATGCTCGCGTATCAAGCCAGGCAAAGCTTCTTTAATCGCTGCCCTGCCTGGTTTGCCAAATATGTCGCCTATAACTAGTATTTTCATTGGAGGAGATCCTTCGACTACACCGAACACTCAAAGCGTTGAGTGCTCGGCTTCGCTCAGGATGACAATTCGAGCGAACTCGAATTGTCATTTAGCATACTCCGTTGCTCTTGTTTCTCTAATTACAGTGACCTTAATCTGCCCAGGATATGTCATCTCCTGTTCTATCTTCTTTGCAATATCCTTAGAGAGCACAACCGCCTCTGCATCATTTACCTGATCATGCACTGCCATCACGCGAATCTCTCGGCCTGCCTGTATGGCATAGGCCTTCTCAACTCCTTTAAACGAAGTTGAGATCCTCTCCAGATCCTCCAGGCGTTTGACATAAGCCTCCAGCACCTCGCGCCTGGCGCCGGGCCTCGCGCCGGAAAGCGCATCCGCAGCATCTACGATGAGGTCAAGGGGCGAAGTCTGCTCAAGATCCTCATGGTGGGCGCCCACTGCATGCACTATCTCAGGATCCTCCCTGTACTTTTTGCAATACTCCATGCCGATGAGCGCGTGGCTGCCCTCTACCTCGTGGCTTACAGCCTTACCTATATCATGCAAGAGCCCAGCACGCCGCGCCTTGGCCTCGTCCAATTCCAACTCAGCAGCCATCATGCCAGCCAGGTATGCGACCTGTTTTGTATGTTCGAGAACATTCTGCGCAAAACTGTAGCGGTATTTGAGCGAGCCAAGAAGCTTAACCAGCTCTGGATGAACGTTGGGCACGTTAAGCTCAAGGCACAGCTGCTCACCAGCTTCTTTTATAGAAGCATCAACATCTTTGGTAACTTTTTCTACAGTTTCTTCTATACGCGATGGATGTATGCGTCCGTCTGCGATGAGTTGCTCTAACGTAAGCCTGGCTACCTCGCGCCTTACAGGGTTAAATCCAGAAAGGATAACTGCCTCAGGCGTGTCATCTATTACGATATCAATACCAGTTGCTGCCTCAAGGGCGCGGATGTTACGACCCTCGCGTCCGATGATCCTGCCTTTCATCTCATCGCTCGGCAGTTGGACCACAGAGATGGACCGCTCAGCAACATAATCTGAAGCCATGCGCTCCATGGCAGTAGAAATGATAAACTTTGCCTTCTTTGAGCTCTCCTCCTTTGCCCGCTCCTCTATCTCCATTATTTCCCTTGCAGCATCCTGCTTGGCCTCGTCCACCATAGCCTCGCGTAATTGGCGTTTTGCCTCATCAGCTGATATGCCGGCTGTCTTTTCGAGTTGACGCTTTACATCGGTTACGAGTTCCATGTAACGCTTCTCAAGCCCTTCCACATGTTTCTTTCGATCAGCAATTGATTGCTCTAAACGCGCTACTTCCTCCTCTTTTTTCTCGACCAGCGTGAATTTCTTCTCAAGGTTATCTTCTTTCTGCTGAAGCCTTTTTTCATGCTGGGAAAGTTCTTTTTGTTTCTCGTGCGCTTCTTTTTCAAATTCCTCTCGAGCTTTTAGCTGAACGTCCTTTGCCTCAAGCTCTGCCTCCTTTTTCAAGGAACGCGCTTGCTGCTCAGCATCTTTGAGAATTTCAGATGCCTTTGTCTGAGCCTCAAGAACTCGCTTTTTTCCCATGCGCTGACGGATTATTGTGCCAAAGAAAAAGCCTAAACCCAAAGCTACTACTAGAATTATGATCATATGCCAAAGTTCGAATTGCACGGTTACCTCCTTTTGACAATCGGCTCGTTCGCTTCGCTCTCTTACAGCAAACAGCTTACAGCTCGTTCACTTCGTTCACTTACAGCATACGGCTTTTGTTATTAGCTGTAAGCCGTAAGCTGATTTTTTCACTGACACCGGATCACGCGCCTCTCTGTCACTATCCAATCGATTGTGCTTTCCCTGATCACTGACGGAAGTTCCAAGACAACCTGAAAATCATAAGCCAAAGCAACGCGCCTGCCTCTAAATCCTTTAAGGCAGTTATCATAGAACCCTTGTCCAAAACCCATGCGCCTGCCTTTGATGTCAAACGCCACGCCCGGAACTATAAGAACATCCAGACTGCCCAGATCCCTGAGTCTGCTCTGTGTAGAAGATGGCTCATGAAAGCCCTTTTCAGTATGAAGAAGGTCGTTCAAATGCATCACGCGAAAATAAGATAAGCCACCTTTTTCTACATCTATAGCAGGATAGTAGATCTCTTTGCGGTGTTTATCGCCCTCTACGAATATACGGTCGGTCCGCACTTCATTCTTATATACAGCATAGAGTCCAATGCGCAGCGCTGTGCGGAACTCGTGCATGCCGAGCACGCGCCTTTCTATCTCTTCGCTCATCCTTTCAACGTCTTCGAGTCTAAGCTCGTCGCGCGATGAGAGCATACGGTTGTACAATTGAGTCTTTGATTCTGCAGGCATGCCTTCACCTCTTTGTTAAGAGGGAGAAGGTAGGTAGGTAAGAAATCCAAAGCACGTTGCCAAATATTACGCTGTAGTTAGGCAACGTAAAAACTTTGCATGCTTTGAATCTGTCTGAATTGCAAAAATCATTCTCGATAACCAGGCGACCAAAAACGCCTTTGATTTAAAACCTCTTGCGAGGTTTATTACTTACCTTCCAGCTTTATTTGTGCGCAATCAGAAAGAAATCTGAACTACCTATCTCCCTATTTTCTTATGGGAGGCTATAATTCATCCCCCATAACAATTCAAGTGAATAGCTCTCAACGTAAAAAAGGTGTCGGACACTTAATTCACAGTATCTTGCTGAAATATATGAGAAAAAAAGTGTCGGACACTTAAACTACAGCATCATACTGAAATATATAGGCAATTATGGCAGAAAACCGGCAAAAAAAATCCCCCCGCAAAAGCCGTGTGGTATTCGCATTTTGAACCTGATCTCAATCAAGTGGGTATCGTATTGTCGCTTTAGGCTTCCGAGTACTCAACATATGAGTGCCCGGCATGCTCACCACGACAAGGAACAATCCCCAAAAATACTATGAAGGTTCTAAAATGATTGAAACCAATCACGTACCCAGCAGGGGGAAGTTTAAAATGTTAAAGAACAGATTACAGTTGTAAATCAACCAGTTCTATTAAATCCTTAATCTTCTTTTCAGCTCTTGTAAACTTTTCACCGCGCTCACGTTTAAACTTAAAATACTCATCTGCGATATTCATAGCTGCCAGGATTGCCACGTTAAGAGAAGCTACAGACTTTGTGCTCTGCATAACCTCGTTTATTTTATGGTCAACAAATTCAGCGACTTCATGAACATAGTCATCATTAGATTCGCTTCTGATCATGAACTTCTGACCCATGATCGATATTTCTGTGGTTTTTTTCACAATACATCCTCTCTGAATTACCGCTATCAGCTTTCAGCCGTCGGCTTTCAGCTTGAAGTCTTTATCTGAGAGCTGAAGGCTGACAGCTAAGTTTAATGATAGAAGTTAAAGCCAATACAGTCAAGACAATTGAACGTTGATTGCACGTATCTTTTCTTTAAAAAACAAGCAGTTCAAACATCTTACACAAGATGGGTTTAACAATACATAAAGCAAAACTTTAGACAAGCTCAAAAAATATTTCACGATTGGGCACATCGACCTGGGTTACCTCCACCCTAACCTCATCGCCCACCTGAAAGCGCTTTCCGCGGCTCTTACCAATGAGCTCGCCAGGCCCTTCATTATATATGTATCTATCATCGTCCAGAGTGTTTATATGGATCAGCCCCTCTACAAAAAAATCAAATAGCTCAACAAAAACCCCAAATTTGGCCACATGCGAGATAATGCCATCAAACTCTGCGCCAAGATGATCTTGCATAAACAAAGCCGAATATAACTTTGCCATCTCCCGCTCTGCGTCCATTGCCTTACGCTCACACCTGGATGAGTGATCTGCTATTTCTTGCAGACCCTCTTTTCGCTGAAAGTTCAAAGCTGAAGGCTCAAAACCACCCGTCCTTTCTTCTATTATCTTTGAGCTTTGAATTCTCGAGATGTGTAGGGCCGTAGCGAGCAATCTGTGCACGACAAGATCCGGATACCGACGGATGGGTGATGTGAAATGGCAGTAACAGTTGGATGCCAATCCATAGTGCCCTTTGTTCTCGGCACTATATACTGCCTGAGACATGGATCTTAAAAGTGTGTGGTTCACAAGCCTCTCCCACGGCTTTTCGTGGGCCCACTTAACCACTTTGGCAAGCTTTGCTGGTTTTGGCTTTGATCCTATATAGCCAGTATATTCCAGATTATTAAGCAGCACTGCTAAGTCCCCAAGCTTCTCTGGAGGAGGCGGCTCGTGAACTCGATAAACACAACCTGTGCCAGCATGTGACAGTCTTTCAGCAACCGCTTCGTTTGCAGCGATCATGAACTCCTCTATCATCATATGACCTGTATGCCGTTCTGCGCGCACTATGTCTTCGATGCCTCCCTGCAGATCCACAATTATCTCAGGTTCAGGAAGATCAAAATCAATGGAGCCGCGCGCAAGCCTTTTTTCTCTTAGACAACGGAAGCACTCTTCCATGACTTCTAGATGGCAGACATGATCTCTATGCTGATCGCACACAGACTTATCCTTTTCGATCAGGATTTCTTTGACCGCTGTATAGGTAAGCCTAGCTCTGCTTCTAATCACGCTCCTATAGAAACAGCTGCGCGTGATATTGCCGCTAGCATCGATATCCATCTCAGCTGTAAACGTAAGCCTGTCTTCGCCTGGTCGCAAGCTGCATATGTTGTTTGATAGCGTTTCAGGAAGCATAGGAAGGCAGTGACCAGGAAAATATACGGATGTCCCTCGACTGTACGCTTCTGCATCAAGAATGCTGCCCGGCCTTACAAAAAACGACACATCCGCTATAGAAACCCACAATCGTACGAGCCCGCCCTGCAGCCGTTCCACACCAACTGCATCATCAAAGTCCTGGGCATTTTCCCCATCTATGGTCACAAAATGAACGTCGCGCAGGTCGCGGCGCCCTTCATAAGCTAAATCGTTCATGAGCTCGCGTGCGCGATTTGCATCCTTAAGAACTCGCTCAGGAAAGGTGCGTTTTAGCTGATGGCGAATTATCACAGCCTCACGCTCAGTTTCCTCTTCGCCACGCCTACCCAAAACAGCCATCACCTCGCCCCGCATGGGCTGGCTTCCTTTGGGATATTTTACAATCCTTGCCACAACATTATCGCCATCGCTTGCGCCACCTAGTTTATCTGGCGAAATGATTATGCGATGACGCACCCTGCGATCGTCAGCAATGACGCGAATCACGTTTCCCTGGTGCTCCAAGCGCCCCATTAAGCTATCTACCCTGCGTTCCACTATCTTGGTTATACGGCCCTCGCGCTTACCACCCCTATCAGATACTACACGCACCTCCACCACATCTGTATGAAGCGCATCACCCACATATCGAGCCGGGATGAAAACATCCCCCCCACTAACCCGTTGGGGGGCAAGCTTGCCCCCCAAAAGTTTAGTGGGGGGCCCACCCACGGGCACTACAAAACCATATCCATCGCGATGAAGCCTCAGTTCACCTGTCAAAAGCTCTTCGCCGGTCTTCTTCAAACGCCCCGTAAAAGACTTCTTGCAGCTCTGTCCGTGTCGCCCTTTTCCTCTTCTTTTTTGCGGTTTCATGTCAGCCAAGATAAACGGATTGCGTTCGTATGACAAGGAATCATCAAGTTGATTGCTTTATTGTCGATTATTGGTATATATGATCGCGAAATCAAGAATGGAGGAGCCAACTCATGGTCAAGAAAAAGGCTAAAAAGAGGCTAAAAAAGGCCAAAACCGTGACTAAAAAGAAAGCGAGAAAGGAAAGACCAGCGAGAAAGGCGAGAAAAGTAAAGAAGTCTGTCAAAAAGAAGGCGAAAAAGACAAGACAGGCAAGAACGGCGAAACCAGCGAGAAAAGCAAAAAAGGCTACAACTACAACACCAAGCAAAATTCCTGTAATCGGCACAATTCGGCTACCCGACACTATAAAGGAAACACGTATAACATTTCATAGGCCAGCGCCTTCTATCACAGACTTTACGAAAAAGCCCAAGCCAAGCGAAATAGAAAAAATCATTGCGATGATATCTGATGTCGCACATGAAGTTTCAGCTACTGAAGCGACAAAATTTGACATAGGTATCCCGCATGACGGAGCTGCACGTTTTGAGCAAGAGCTGTCAAGCGAATACGGCACAGACCGGGTCGTCCTGCTAACCGTTGATCCAAATTTTGTATTCACCTATTGGGAAGTAAAAAACGAATCGCTACAAGAGGCTACAAAAGCTGTAGGGCCAGATGGCAAGCTCACGCTTCGTTTTTATGATGTTGGCAGCACATCTACTCCAGAGCAGAGCAACTTCTGGGATGTAGAGGTCTTTGATAGAACTGGAAACTGGTATCTTAAGCTCAGCCATCCTGAGCAGCACCTATGTCTGGATATTGGCCTAAAGAACAGCACAGGCTATTTCCATAAAATCACGCGATCTAACCTTGTGCGTCTTCCATCCCAGTCGTTGGCAAAACCAGGGCCCATTAAATGGATGATAGTTTCGCCTTCAGGCGACAAGATCGTTTCCGATGTTGAGGAATATACTGACGCCGACCTCGCACTACTTAAAAAGATTTTAGGTCCTTATTTTTACGACTTGCTCATGAGGGGACGGCTTGCATCCATTGCCGGATCGAGCGTGGAGGCAGTGTTTTATGAGGTCGATCATCTTAAGTTAGGGGCTTCACCCTCAGGCAGTCCACCCTGGACGAAAGCGCGCTGAATGTCTCTGGGTTATCAACTCCAAATGATTGAGAGGCTCACGTGACCAAAGGGTATTTATCCTTCGTCTTACATGCACATCTTCCTTACGTGCGTCATCCTGAGCACGAGGAATTCCTTGAGGAGCAGTGGTTCTTCGAGGGTATGACCGAGACCTACATTCCCCTTCTTAAGATGTGTGATGATCTGGTTTGCGATCACATCGACTTTCGCTTTACTATGTCACTTACGCCACCGCTCATGTCGATGATGACCGACGGTCTCCTGCAAGATCGTTATCAGAGGCATCTACGCAAGATGATCGAGCTGGCTGAGAAGGAGATGCACAGGACGCAACACGATCGTTCGTTTAGAGCTGCTGTAGAGATGTACCATCAAAAGCTTCATCGCGCCCGATACATCTTTGAAGAGCGTTGGGGCAGAAATCTTGTTGCAGGTTTTCGCCACTTTCAGGATATGGGCAAGATCGAAATTATGACATGCTGTGCTACGCATGGTTTCTTGCCTTTGCTTCGCATATCGCCCGAGGCGATCCGAGTTCAGATATCTGCAGCATGCGACCTACACCAAAGACATATGGGAAGACGGCCCAAGGGCATATGGCTTGCTGAATGTGGTTTCTTTCCAGGTCTTGATAATCTTCTTTGGGATAACGGCATTCGCTTTTTCATAGTGGATTCCCATGGCATACTTCATGCCGACTCCAGGCCCAAGTATGGCGTTTATGCACCTTTATTTTGTCCATCAGGCGTAGCTGCGTTCGGACGCGACTACGAATCATCAAAGCAGGTTTGGAGCTCAAAAGAAGGTTATCCTGGTGACTATAATTACCGCGACTTCTATCGAGACATAGGTTTTGATCTTGATCTCGATTATGTGCGGCCCTACATACATCCCGATGGCATTAGGATAATGACGGGTTTTAAATATCATCGCATCACAGGACCAACAGATCACAAGGAACCTTACAACCCTCATGCAGCATTGGAAACAGCGGCTGCACACGCAGGTAACTTTTTATTTAACAGACAGCGCCAGAGTGAATACCTGCATGATTTGATGGGCAGGCCGCCCATCATCATAGCGCCATATGATGCAGAGCTCTTTGGCCACTGGTGGTACGAGGGCATAGATTGGCTTAACTACCTAATCCGCAAAACTGCATGTGATCAGCACGACGTAAAGCTTATAACACCTTGGGAATATCTTTGCTGGCATCCCAAAAACCAGATAGCAATGCCATCAGAATCAAGCTGGGGAAACAAAGGCTATGCAGAGGTATGGTGCAACGGCACCAACGACTGGATCTACAGGCATCTGCACGAGGCGGCCTTTCGTATGACAGAGTTTGCCCGCGCCTACGCAACGCCAGATGATAATCTCAGACGCGCATTAAACCAGATGGCCAGAGAATTGCTTCTTGCGCAATCATCAGACTGGGCATTTATAATGAACAGCGGAACCATGGTGGAGTATGCTGTAAAGCGCAGCAAAGAACACATCTGGCGTTTCACTAAATTATACGAGGATATAAAGAACTATCGCCTCGACATGAACTTCGTTGGGGAATTGGAGTGGAAGGATAATATATTTCCTAATATCGACTATCGAACATACGCGTAATTTTCTCTACTTGGGAAAAGCTATCACGTTGATGGAACCATCGGTTGGGTCCACGCCTACCAAATTTATATTGTTAGCCTCGCTGAAGTAGCCTCCTATTGCCGGAGTTTCATTTACCTCTATCAGATTCCAGAGCGTATCATTTTCTCTTATGTGGCCGTGGCCCACGAAGATACCCTTTATGGTGCTGACATGACTCTCTGTGATATCGTAGATCCTGTCATTGTCCACAACCAAGAAACTGTCACCGAAAACAGACCA
>JBDRBN010000040.1:0-15190 GCA_043822785.1 Pseudomonadota bacterium | reverse complement strand
TGGTTGAAATATAAGAATTCATTTTTCTCATGTCTAGGTGTCATTGCGAGGAGCGTTTAGCGACGAAGCAATCTCCTGCAAACACAGGTTATAAGGGGATTGCTTCGCTTTGCTCGCAATGACATCCATGAAAAATATGCAATTCTAACGCAACAACAGTGCTAAATTCAAAATCCTAATTTCTAAACAAATCCAAAATTCTAAACTCAAAATTCAAAACTTCCTCTTTTTGTTTTGAACATTTGAATTTTTAATTTTGGAATTCATTCGGATTTCGATATTCGATATTCGAATTTAATAAAGCAGTGCTTTCTGCCTAGCCTCCAGCATCTCCTTTGGAGTTTCAGAAAGCTCCATCAAGTCGTCCAGACAAATATCATCGATGGAGGTGCGAAACACATCTGACCCTGTGAGCAGATCAATTGCTGGTATATCTGTTACAAACTCATAAGGATCTTTTCGCCACTCAAAACCATCATTCTTATAAAGGCGATATGCCAGCCAAATGAATGCAAGGCCTGTGAGGTAAGGTCTAAAACTTGTTGGATCAGATACGATCCACCTGATGCCGTTGCAGAGCCTGCCGGTCCACTTCTGCCTTGTGGGAATAAACGAAGTTGTTGCAGCGTGTACTCCTGGCAGACCGAGCTGTTCGAATTGATTGATAAATTCCTCTGAATCAAAATATGGCGCGCCCACTATCTCAAAAGGAGTGTCTGTGCCGCGGCCTTCAGAGATGTTTGTTGCTTCAACAAGGCACATGCCAGGATACACAAGGGCAGCAGTAAATGAGCGCATATTTGGCGATGGATTTATCCAGCTTAGACCCGTGTCCTCCCACGCTATCTGCCGCTTCCACCCTTCCATCCTTATTATATTGAGATTTGCGCATATTGCGCAGTCATCGTTCACAAGTTGAACAATCTCGCCTATGGTCATGCCATGGCGATTTGGAATGGATTCAAGCCCCACAAAAGACTCAAAACCCTCTTCAATTCCTGCGCCCTCCACATGCTCGCCGTCAATGGGGTTTGGCCTGTCGCACACGATCACAGATTTTCCTGCCTCAGAACATGCTTCAATGCACAGCGATGCAGTCCACACATAGGTGTAATACCGGCTGCCAATGTCCTGCAGATCAACCACGAGCACGTCGATATGTTTTAACATTTCAGGTGTTGGTTTAAGCGAATCAAGTGTGCTTCCGTAGAGACTATAGACAGGAAGAGTTGTTTTGGCATCGCACCTTGATTCGACAGCTTCCATGTCCTGTGCCTTTGTTGCAAAGCCGTGTTCTGGGCCAAAGAGCGCTGTAATGTTAAACGACTTTTCCTGCGCAAGCGCATCAAGCGTGTGCACATTGCTGCTTGTTATGCTGGCAGCGTTTGCCAGGAGCCCCACGCGTCTTCCTTTGAGCAGTTCAAGATGTTTTTGCAGCAGAATGTCGATTCCCAATCGCATATTTAGTGACCAGTGACTAGTAACCAGTGACCAGCATTCAAACTGAATGCATATTATTTTATAAAAGCTAGCAGAAAATGGCAAAGGACACTAGTGATCTAATTGACAAAAATACGTCGATTAATTAGTCATGTTTAATTCGTGATCAGTGACCAGCGTTTAGTCTTTACTGTTTACTTACAGGCAATAGGTCACTAGTCACTGGTTACTAGTCACTGGTCACTGGTCACTGGTCACTGGTCACTGAAAAGGGGGAGGTTGATATGGAGCACCACGCAGGCAAGTCAGGGCTTCCGGAGAATGCCTATTCTGAGCTAAAGCCGGGCGAAACTTACACTCCGATTGTTCCTGCGGATTCGTCGATTCCTGAGATTACCTTTCGATCTGTTATCGTCGGCATCATAATGGCGGTGCTCTTCTCAGGCGCTGCCGCTTTTTTGGGTCTCAAGATCGCACAGGTGTTTGAAGCTGCTATCCCCATCGCAATATTGGCAGTTGGCCTGGGCAGCCTCTATCGCCGCAAATCCACTATTCTTGAAAATGTGATCATCCAATCCATTGGTGCGGCCTCGGGCCTTGTGGTGGCTGGTGCTATATTTACGCTGCCTGCGCTTTTTATCCTTGATCTGGATAAACACACAAATATCTTTCAGCTCTTTATGGCTGCTGTTTTGGGCGGCATTTTGGGTGTGGTATTTTTGGTGCCGCTTCGCCGCTACTTTGTTGCCGACATGCACGGCAAGCTTCCGTTCCCCGAGGCCACTGCCACAACAGAGGTTCTTGTTGCAGGTGCTAAGGGCGGAAGGCAGGCCAAGGTGTTGGCAGTGGCTGCTGTTATCGGCGGCGTCTACGACTTCCTCTCAATCGCCATGCATGCATGGGCAGAAGAATTTACAACTGGCATGGTTCATGTGTTTGCTCCTTTGACTACAAAGATAAAGGCAGTTGTCTCCGTCAATACTGGCGCAGCCGTATTGGGCTTAGGTTACATCATAGGTCTCAGATATGCCACGATCATCGCATGCGGATCATTTCTTTCGTGGCTCGTGTTCATACCAGCTATCAATTATATGGGTGGCTTCATACAGGTTGCCATTCCGCCCGCAGAAGGCGATATGCTGATTTCCTCTATGAGTGCACATCAGATCTTTTCCAACTACGTGCGCTACATAGGTATAGGTGCGATTTTTGCAGCAGGCCTTATTGGCATCATCAAGTCCAGCCCCATCATTGCCCAGGCTTTTACCAAGGGTTTTAAAGAAATCTTTGCTGCAAGAAAGAAGCATGTGGGAGAGCGCACGATCGAGCGCACCCAGCGCGACATCCCCATGACACTTGTCATATTGGGCATCATATTATTCCTCGTCGTAACATGGTTGTTTTTCAATTTCTCTGTGCTCGATGGCCAGGCAAATACTGGAATGATGAGCTTAATAGCTGTTGGCGTGGTCTTCGTAATATCGTTTTTATTCACCACGGTCGCGGCGCGCGCCATTGCCATCGTGGGCATAAATCCGGTGTCAGGCATGACGCTCATCACGTTAATTCTGTCCTGCTTAATTCTTGTGGCGTGTGGCCTTTCAGGCCCGCAGGGCATGATGGCAGCGCTTCTCATTGGCGGCATGGTCTGCACATCGCTTGCTATGGCAGGCGGGCTCATCACCGATCTCAAGGTAGGTTATTGGATCGGCTCTACGCCTTCGCGTCAGCAGTGGTGTAAAATTCTGGGAACACTGTTTGCGGCGATCACTGTGGCTTTTGTCATCATCATGCTCAACAAGGTCTATGGCTTTACTCCAAGCCCGGAGCATCCAAGGCCTTTGCCTGCTCCGCAGGCCAATGCAATGGCTGCGGTTATCAAGGGCATCATGGCAGCTAAAAGCGCGCCATGGCTCTTCTATGGCATAGGCGCTGTGATTGCGATTCTCATGGAGATGCTGGGCATTGCGCCGCTGGCGTTTGCCCTTGGTATGTACATACCACTATCGCTTAACCTGCCAATTCTTATCGGCGCCTTGGTTGCACACTTTGTAGTAAAGAGCGCAGGCAGGGATGAAGCAATGGGCAGATCGCGCCGCGAACGCGGGACGCTGATCGCATCCGGTTTTATCGCCGGTGGTGCGCTCATGGGCGTATTGGGTGCAGTTATAAAGTGGATTGAATCTGAAAAGGACATCCACATTCTGCCAGACTTTGCCAACGAAGGCGTGTTCGGCAACTGGCTGGGCCTTATCATGCTCGCAGCTCTTTGCATTTATGTGTATGTGGATGCAAAGCGGGCCAAGAAAGAAGCATAATCCGATACTAAACACATGGAGGAAATTATGGATCCTATCGAGTTTGGCGCAAAACAAGCGGTCGTAAACTGTCTCAAAGTTCAAAATGGCGAAAAAGTTGTAGTCATTACTGATCTTGAAACTGAAAAGCTGGCCGACGCCCTAGTAAAGCAAGCTATAAACGTGGGCGCACAAGTAGAGAAATTTGTCATGGAGGATTTTGGCAAGCGCTCCAAAGATGGCACAAATCCGCTGCCGTTTCCCGAGAAGATTGCAGAGACCATGAAGACTGCTCAGGTGAGTTTCTATATCGCTCAGGGAAAGCCCGGCGAACTGCCTTCGTTCAGAAGGCCAATGACTGATATTGCTGACAAGCATGGTCTAAGGCATGGCCACATGCCAGGCTTCACAGAGGTTATGATGAGCCAAGGCATGTCTGCTGATTATGCAAAGATTCAGGAGATCTCTAAGAAGGTCTATGACACCGTATCAAAAACTAAAGAGATAAAGGTGACAACTGCTGCCGGCACAAACGCCGCGTTTAATTTTGATTCCAAATATAACTGGGTCATATGTGACGGAAATATTACGGCTGGGCATTGGAGCAACCTGCCAGACGGAGAGGTGTTTGGTACGCCGGTCAATGCAAATGGAACCATGGTGGTTGACGGATGTCTTGGCGATTTTTTTACAGAAAAATACGGGGATATCTCCACGACGCCTCTTAAGTACACGCTTAAGGATGGTCGTTGTGTAAAAGGAAGTGTTGAGTGTAAAAACGAGAAGCTCAAGGAGGAGTTTGAAAAGTACACGTTCAATACTGACGAGAACTCCAACCGCGCAGGTGAGTTTGGAATAGGCACCAACATCGGCCTTAAAAAGTTAATCGGCAATCTCTTGCAAGACGAAAAATTTCCTGGCGTGCATGTGGCGCTAGGAGATCCTTATCCCAATAAGACCGGAGCTACGTGGAAGAGCAAGGCACACAATGACGGAGTGCTGCTTAAGCCAACGATCATAGTGGATGGCAAGATGATCATGGAGAATGGGGTGTTTAAGATATAAGCGCGATCTGTCATTGCGAGGAGCGAAGTGACGAAGCAATCTCCTAATACACGGGGATTGCTTCGCTTTCGCTCGCAATGACAATTTAAGTTAATTTGAGGTAGGACTTTGCGACTTCTTCTTGTGGGCATTCGGAGAGCCATCCCCGAAATACAGCGGCTAAAAATCCTCTGCGCGAGGATTTGTTTGCAGGATCTGCAGTAACGATCTTGCGAATCGCCGGATATATTATTTTTTCGCGTTCAGTAGCTGTGGATCCTTCCATGATCTTTACAAAAAGATCGCCCACCAAGCGCGTTGAACCAGCAGATCCGCCTTCTACAAGAGATCCAAGCATGTGGATTTGCGCTTTAGTATCGATACGTGAGACTGCGTGGCATGCCAAAAGCCTTCCTTCCTGCGGCTTTAGTTTTGCCACGCATGTAATGCAATCAGCCAACGCCAAATCATTTGTAAAAGAGCCTTCTTCTATTGCGGTCATTGCAGGAGCAAGCGAATTGCCGTCGCCGCATGCAATGAGCACGAGATGCTTCCAGATGGGGGCTGTGTTTTTAAGTTTGGATGCAATGACCTGATGTGCGGAAGAAGGGTTTTTTGATGCAACACCTGCTATTTCTTTAAGCCTGTTATGAAAGTATCTTCTGATCAGCTCAGGATTTTGAATGCTGTTTAAAGGCTCTGCCAATGCTTTTAGATTTGCATGAAAACCTCCAAATCGAAGCAAGATAGAATTCCAAATGCCACTTCGGTGCGCTGAAAACTCTTGGTTTGATTTAATCTCGTTGGCTTCTGGAGGTATATAGGTTGAGGCTGATGTAAAGGGGTATGGCTTTGATGAATACGATTCAATTGGGAGGGGGCTTTTTGAGCCGCCCTGGACATCCCTGGTAAAGAATGGTCTTATCTTTCCCATAGCAGCGCAGCAATCATAAGACCAAAACGCCTACCCGCGCAAGCAGAATTTTTGCTGCTTTGCGGCAAATGAGAAGGCTTGAAACTACGCTATAATTTCAAGGCGATAGGCATGCTTGACAGAACGCAAGCTTCTGGAATAGGTTGCCGGCTCTCGTTCGCTCGCATCGGCTTAGCCGATGACTCACTCGGGCCTGAAGGTCAGATTGAAAACTTGAAGGTGGTATCAGCGCGCTCGTAGCTCAGCGGATTAGAGCACTTGACTACGGATCAAGGGGCCGGGGGTTCGAATCCTCCCGGGCGCGCTGATACCACCTACCAGGGGTTCGAACCGCAAACAGGGTTTGTCCTATTATGAAAAAAGAACTCTTCTTAATATTGATTTTGACATTCTTCGCAATCCCACTCCTTGTCCACGCCAACCCACCCCACGCAATTCATGCTAAATACGATTCTGTACGTCAGGAATTGAATATCATAGTGCAACATCCAGTCACCAATCCAACAGAGCATTTTATTAAGGAAGTTGTGATCTATAAAAACGGCCAGGAAATCAAAAAAGAACAATTCGACTTTCAAACCAGCCGCCGCAACCAGAGCATACCGCCTATCAAGATAGTAGCGAATAGCGGAGATGAATTTAGAATAGTTGCGATATGCAATAAGTCAGGATCTGGTGAGACAACAATTCAAGTAAATTAAAACTCAAGCATCGTGGTCAGGCGCAGCATCCAGGCCATGTTTGCGCCATCTTTGGGAATTGGTTCTACGATATTTCCAGGATCAGTAAGATTTACCTCAATGTTGTATTCGCGGCCAGGAATAAGCACGCCTCCCTCAAATGCTGCGTAGAGAAATTCAAAGAGCTTGGCCTCTGCTGACACATCAAACTCCAGTCCGTACCACCTCTTGAACATTGAGTCGGCTGTTTCGCTTAATGCCGGCCAGTTGCCTGCCTGAGGTATGAGATCGGCAAAATTGATATTTGTGTTTTTCTTGGGAGCCCAGGCCGTAGTTACTTTACCGCCAAGCTTAAACCATTGTGCCCATCCGCTGTTTTCAAGATCAAACTTATGCTTGTATCCGGCAGAGATATAAAATGCGTTGTTGATGTAATTTCCTGTGATGGGATTTCCGCCCGCCAAGTATTGTGTAGCGCCGGTTCCTCCTGCCCTCTGGCCATATAACGAAGGCGAGGTGCCCAGCGGCATGTTAAACATCATGAGCGCGATCTGATAATCGGGCCTAAAGCCAAGCTGGGTAATTCTTTGCGAAAGCGGGTTTGCATCGCCCTGCGCAAATCCGGTTTGAAATTTCCACGCTCCTCCAAACTTGTAGTGGGCCTCTGCTTCAAAGGCTGCCATGAATGTGCGCATGGAC
This sequence comes from Pseudomonadota bacterium, assembly GCA_043822785.1. GTDB lineage: Bacteria > UBA10199 > UBA10199 > 2-02-FULL-44-16 > JAAZCA01 > JBDRBN01. The sequence goes on along the minus strand of JBDRBN010000040.1, from coordinate 8,096 downwards.
TGATCAGGAGGGAGCTCTATTATGCCTTCGCCAGCACCCAGCCCTGCAAACGGAATTGCATCAAGAGCCAAGCCGGTTGTTACTTTGCCTCCAATATAAACGCCCTCCAGCTTGAAGGTGTAGTTTTGCCAGGCATAACGGGCATACAGGTCGGCAAAGTAAAGAAGGGTATTGCCGTCGATGCCGGCCTGCACGGTATTGCCTAAAGCGTCGGTAACATCCATGGTGGTGGCGCCGTCTGGGCCATTGCGGCGGCGTATGCCAGCGAACAGACCTGCGGTCACCGAGGGCTCGTCATATATTAATATTGCCGCATATTGTTGGCAGTCGCGGCTGTTTGAGAGCGGAGCTGTTTGCAGGCCCTGAATCCTTGGATCAAACTGCGCTTCATATGCGATATCCCACAAGAGTCCGCCAGTGATGGACCTTGAGTTTCCGATATCATACTGCAGAAGATACATGATGCGGTCAGCTGTATCGCCAAAATCACCTTGTCTTTCGTTTCCATCGTTTTGAAATATGCCCAACCCCCAATGAGACGGCTGACGTCCGATTCTGAATTTTCCGATAGGCGTTAAAATATCTGCCCATACACGGCGAATATTAATTGCACCGTTTTCACCCACAGTGTGCGGGCCGGTCATATAAAAGGATCCTGCACCAGGAGGGAGGGTTTGCTCGCCCACGACCGGTGCAATTATGTTGAGCTCCCGCGTGTCGTTGGTGCCAAAGAGAATATTGTCCAGCACATCGAATTGAGATTGTATGGAAAGCCAATCGTTAAGCTTTAACGTGGGCTCAAGCCTAAGGCGCATTTGATTATATTGTATGAAGCCAAAGCGGTTATTGGAATAAGGGATATTGCCGTTATGTTTTTGAAGATCTAAATCATCGTTTGCCACAACGCGCATGCGGTAGTAGCCGTGCGTGGAAAAGCTAAACGCAAAAGCGCTTTCGCATGCCAGCACAAAAATGAGCGCTGTTGCGACAAAAATTGTCGTTTTAAGACAAATATTCAAGAACAGGGATGCTCGTCGGGATCTTTGCAAGCTCACACTCCCCTAAAAAGTTGGGGCATTGTAACACGTTGATTTTCTTGGAGTCAATAATACTTAGCGCCAGCAACGTTTCTCGCCTTTCTCGCTTGTCTCGCATTGTATTCATATAAAGAAAGGCGGCCCTGTTTGGAGCCGCCTCTTCATGTATGAATAGCTTGTTTCTCAACTTAGTACATGCCGCCCATTCCACCGCCGACTGGCATTTGGTGAGCAGCACTCTCTTCCTTCGGCTTTTCAGTCACCATCGCTTCGGTGGTGATCATGAGGCCAGCAACCGATGCTGCGTTCTGTAAAGCTGAGCGTACGACCTTGGTTGGGTCGATGATTCCAGACACCATGAGGTCTTCAAAGTTGCAAGTCTGTGCGTTGAAGCCCTCGTTGCCCTTTGAGCTTTTTACCCTGTTGACCACAACAGCGCCTTCCCAGCCAGCGTTGTTGGCGATCCAGCGGCAGGGGTACTCGGCAGCGCGGCGAACGATCTGCACGCCTTCCCATTCCTCTTCAGTGCACTTTGACTTGAGGTTCTCAAGCGTTGTAGTTGCGCGAATGAGGGCAACTCCGCCACCGGAGACAATGCCTTCTTCTACTGCTGCGCGGGTTGCGTGAAGAGCATCCTCTACGCGTGCCTTTTTCTCTTTCATCTCGGTTTCGGTGGCTGCGCCAACGTTGATGACTGCAACTCCGCCTACGAGCTTGGCAAGGCGTTCTTGCAATTTTTCGCGGTCATAGTCAGATGTTGTATCTTCGATCTGGGCGCGAATTTCTTTAATACGGCCTCCAATGGCGTCTTTTGTGCCTGCGCCATCTACTATCGTTGTGTTCTCTTTGTTGATGGTTATGCGCTTGGCTTGGCCAAGATCTTGTAATGTTACTCCCTCGAGCTTAAGGCCCAGCTCTTCAGCTATGAACTTTCCGCCTGTTAGCGTTGCGATATCCTCGAGCATGGCTTTTCTGCGATCGCCAAAACCAGGAGCCTTGACAGCGGTCACGGCAAGCGTGCCGCGCAACTTGTTGACCACGAGTGTTGCCAATGCCTCGCCCTCTACATCTTCAGCAATGATGAGCAAGGGGCGGCCAATCTTTGCGATTTGCTCGAGCAGCGGGAGCAGATCCTTCATGTTGGAGATTTTCTTCTCATGGATAAGGACCATTGGGTTCTCAAGCACAGCCTCCATCCTCTCAGGATCTGTCACAAAGTATGGTGAGAGGTAGCCGCGATCAAACTGCATGCCCTCAACTACTTCAAGCGTAGTATCCATGCTCTTGGCTTCTTGCACATCGATGACGCCTTCTTTGCCGACCTTCTCCATTGCTTCAGCAATGATATTGCCGATGGTCTCGTCGTTGTTAGCAGAGATTGCGCCGACCTGAGCGATTTCCTTCTGATCCTTCGTGGGCTTGGATGTTTTCTTGAGCTCTGCAACGGTGTACTCAACAGCCTTCTCAATACCGCGCTTTAGTGCCATGGGGTTGTGTCCTGCTGCTACCAGCTTTGCGCCCTCATGATAGATGTACTGCGCTAGAACTGTTGCAGTGGTTGTTCCGTCGCCAGCTACATCAGATGTTTTGGATGCAACTTCCTTAACCATCTGAGCGCCCATGTTCTCGAACTTATCTGCAAGCTCAATTTCTTTGGCTACGGTCACGCCGTCCTTTGTGACCACTGGGCTGCCAAACGACTTATCAAGCACTACATTGCGGCCTTTGGGGCCAAGAGTAACCTTGACTGCATCAGCCAGCGAGTTGACGCCCTTTAGAATCTTTTCCCGGGCATCCTGGCTAAACAATAGATCCTTTGCTGACATATTAATCCTCCTTGATTGAGTTGTTTCGTTTATAAATCTTGATTAACTGGTGACGACGCCAAGGATATCATCCTCGCGCATGATCGTATATTCTTCGCCATCTATCTTTACTTCGGTGCCGGAATATTTTGAGAAGAGCACCCGATCACCGGTCCTTACTTCTAGCGGCTGCTTTTGGCCGGTCTCCATAACTTTGCCGTTACCTGTAGCGATGATCTCGCCCTCAAACGGCTTTTCCTTGGCAGTATCAGGAATGATGATACCGCCCTTGGTCTTTTCCTCATTTGTGAGGCGTCTTACAAGAATGCGGTCCTGCAGAGGTCTGAATTTCGTTGACATATACCTTCCTCCTTTTTGATTAGTACTTCTAAATTAACTTTCTTTTTGCTGGATTAGCACTCGATTAAGACGAGTGCCAACCAACATTGGTAGGGGACCATATAATGCCTTATTCTCCACAGTCAAGGGGGATGTTGAAGAAATATTTGTCAACACGACGCGTCAGCATTTTGACACCGCGCATATTGTGGATGGATTGAAAACACATTAAAAAACGCATTATGAAATTATCAAAAACCTTAAATATCAAGCACTTATCATTAGCTGCCACGCTAATGGTTCTTTTATTTTTCGTAAGCTGCACACCTTCAAGCAGCGCACCTGATTATTTAACACCCTCAGAGGCCGGAAATGAAGGCCAGCTGCCATCGCCATCAGTAAATGACGAGCTGGCAGATGCAGCCTGGCAAAAACGCATTGTGTTCCACGTGGGGCCTGTAGATCTTGCAGCTGGAACAAAGGTCCAAGATGCATTGGACGCACCCCTTGAAATGACTTTTCAGACAAACGAGGCCGTTTGGGTTACAGGTTTTGAGCCCAAGGTGGTTGATTCAGCCGGAACCGAGCTTCCGTCAGAACTCTTACATCAGGCTATAATTTCAAACATGCATGAAGAGAACCCTCTTTGCTCGGATGCTGGCAGCGGAAATCCCTTGTTCATCGCCACATCTTTGCTTACCGGTATAGAGCTGCCTCAAGGATATGGCTATCCCTTGCTGCCAAACGATCCTATCGAAGCCAAGATCATCTTGGCCAATCCCACAGACCAGAGCTATGCAGGTGTATATTTTGAACTTACGCTCGTGGCCCGTCCAATAAACGAGTTTGCAGATCTTAAAGATGTAAAGCCCATGCTTTTGGAAATGGACGCGTGCGAACATACGCCCTTAGAAATCGAGCCAGGCTCTTTTTCTGAACAAACCGCAACCTATCAAGTGTCCAAGGCATCAAAGCTCGTGGTAGCTTATGCTGTGCTTCAGGATTATGGAGCATCTGTGGAACTGACTGCGGGCACAGACCTTGAACCGTTCTGGACTGCTGGGGCCGACCTAGATGAGCAGCACAAGATAATTCAGCTTTCAGATAATCCTTATGTGGATTCCGGGAGCGTATCCTTTTCTGCGGGCGATCCTTTGATGGTTGGAATCACTTATGATAACACATCAGATAAGTGGCTTAAAGGGGCAACCGCAGGGGCAATGGTGTATGTAGCACCTACTCAGTAATCAGTGATCAGTAACCAGTGACCAGTTCATTCCCCTCACTTTACTTCAAATACTACAGACAACTCTACACACGAATTGTCAGGCAGGCTAGATGCACCTACTGAGTTACGTACATGTTTACCAAATTTCCCGAATATCTGCGCATACAATTCGCTAGCTCCGTCCACGACTTTGGCATGATCTTTAAAATCCGCTCCGCATGCTACATAACCATCCACTCGAATTACTCGCTTTATCTTGTTTAACGTTCCTCCAAGTTCATCCCTTGCATATGCAAGCGCCATAACAGCTGCAGTCCTTGCAGAGAGTTTTGCATTATCGAGTCTTACCTCTATGCCTACTCTGCCTGGGTTCTGAACTTTGCCGCTTAAAAGAGGTAGCACGCCGCAGACAAGAAGGAGGTTTCCTGTTTTTATAATGCCTACGGTGTTTCCTTTATGGGGCGGCGGTTCAGGAAGGTCTATAAACAGCTCCTCAAGCTTATCATCGTAGTTCATGTTGTCTCCAATTCAAGCAGCTTACGGCATTTGCTGTTAGCTGTAAGCCGTTAGCCGATGTTAGGTTTTCTTCTTAAGTTTATATATAAACAAGAACACCAACAAAGGCGTTCCCTTAAGTGAACGATAGGCTGGTATCTCATCATCCTTAAAAAGGCTGCGCGTGCTCTCGTCGATGAACGCCTCTCTTAAATCCACAACCCTAAGCCCTGCCTTTCGGCACAGCATATAGTATTCCTCAATTTTATGAATGTTCGATTCTATGGATCTTGCCCTATGGCCACCGCGTTTAGCATAGAGGCCAAGTGGGTGAAAGTCGATTATTACGCCCCGGCCGCCAGGCGCCAAAACTCGACCTATTTCACTTATAGCTCGTGCCATATCCCCTTGATGGGGTGTGGCCAGCCTTCCTAAGACATAGGAGAACTTTTGGTTTGGGAAAGGAAGCCGAGCTGATTTTGCATGAATGACAAGTCCTCGAGAAGCATCGCTTTGTTTTTGTGAAAACGTTCCTCCAATTTCTACGCCCATTACCACATCAGCTTGTGCGCCCAAGAGTTTTGGTCCGTAAAGCGCTGGGGCATCTCCAATTTCAAGCGCTGCTTGTCCTGTGAGTTGGGGAATAGCATCGGTCATGATTTTTTTGACAGATTCTTCGACCAAATCCTTGATGCGATCCATTGTGAGCTGGCTCTCCAAAGAGAGCATGGGCTGCAAACCTCCACGGGTTCCAACCTGCGCCTTTGCCTTTTGTGCTTTGCCTATGAGCTTTTCTACAACATGCCCGAGCGCAGTCATGGCACGTCTCAGAGTTTGTTCAAAGGATTCGGACATAGCAGTATTTGTAGCGTAAAGAGGCGGTAGTAGCAAGGGAGCAGTCGGGTGCGGACGCGGACGCAGGCTCGGAAGCGGAAGCGTGTAGTGTTGACCAATATACCCAGAAGTATTAAATGCGAGAGGTCAAAGGAGATATTATGAAATTTTCAGTAGCAAAGGCGACACCACAATCCTTTAAGACCGAACTTGTGGCCATTGGGCTTTTTGAACGTTCAGAAGAGGAGTCAGAGGGCAAGAAGAAACATGCCCTCATAAAACATATCGACGGAGGCATAGATCTTGATCGTGCGCTGGGGGGCGAGATTTCAAAACAAATCGCAGCCGAGTGTTTTACCGGCGCCAAGGGAACGAGCCGTCTTCTGTTTACAACGGGCAGGATACCGGCGCGTTTTGTGCTGCTTGTGGGCATGGGGCCAAGGACTGAGTGCAACCTGGAAGTCCTTCGCGCTGCTGGCAGCGCCATTTCTCGCGCGTGCAATAAGGCAAGCGCTGAATCGGCAGCTTTGGTTCTTGAGCGTGGATCCATTGATGAGATGCCGGCTGCGAACAGGGCGCGCGCCATTGCTGAAGGTACGATCTTGGGTGCTTATCGCTTTGACAAATACAAGACTGACAAAGAAGACGAGAAACCCCGACTGACAAAAACAACTTTTTTATATCAGGGTGATGCTGGGCCGGTAAGGGAAGCTGTTGAAATCGGCAGAATTGTTGCCGAGGCCCAGAACATAGCGCGCGATCTTGTAAATACCCCAGGAATTGATGCAACACCTAAACTGCTTGCTGCGTTTGCAAAAAAGATGGCTGCGGGCTTTGGTTTAAAATGCAATGTGCTCGCATCTGATGCTATTAAGCGCGAGAGAATGAACGGGCTTTTAGCTGTGAGCCGCGGGTCAGCAGAGCCGCCTTCCTTTATTATCCTAACATATAAACCCAAGGACAGATCTCACGGTCACGTGGCCTTGATTGGCAAAGGAATAACATTTGATGCAGGCGGGTTGTCGCTTAAGCCCCCACGTCAAATGGAGGACATGAAGAGCGACATGGCAGGTGCAGCATCGGTGATAGCGGCGATGCAGGCCATTGCACAGCTTAAGCCGGCCGTACAGGTGAGCGCATTTGTTGCTGCATCTGAAAATCTGCCGGACGGAAAAGCCATAAAGCCAGGCGATATAATAAAGATGCGCAATGGCAAAACAGTGGAGATCATAAATGCTGATGCTGAAGGAAGGCTCGTTGTGGCAGATGGTCTTTCATATGCGGTTGATAAGAAACCCGATGCCATAGTGGATCTGGCTACACTTACAGGCGGTGCTGCTTACTGTTGTGGAGAGTTGTATTCAATTGTGTTGGGAAGCGACCAGAAGCTTGTTGATAAGCTTAAGCGAAGCGCAGAGGCAACAGGAGAACCCATATGGCAGCTGCCCATGGTGGAGGAATACAAGAAGGGCTATACATCAGGCATTGCAGATCTCAACAACAACGGCAAGAGCAAGGCCCAGACTATTCTCGGTGCATTGTTCTTGCGTGAATTTGTGGACGATACGCCGTGGGCGCATTTGGACATCGCAGCTTCTTCATGGACAGACGAGTCATTGCCAACTTGTCCCAAAGGCGCAACAGGCATAGCGGTGCGAACGATTGTGGATTTTGTTTGTGGGTTTAAGAAAGGTTAGTCGAAATTAGGAGCGGAAAAAGCGGGGCATTCTTACGTCAGCAGTTGAAGCCACCTGCTCGATGTCTTTGAGTGATTTTTTTTCAGGCGCCATGTTGAAGCTAGATTTCGGAGCAAAATTTAAGATCTGTGCGTTTTTGTCCGGGTGAACGAGCGACTCAAAATCGGACGTCCTTTCTTGGACCCTCTGTACTTTATTTTGCACTCGACTCACCGTCATTTGGTACTCCTCCAAATACACGCATTTCCCTACATCTATATTATCGGCAGAAGGCCACCAAAAGTTGCGCAAATAGGGAAAAATAATTATTTAATAATATCAAGGTGTTATGGGTTTTAGGGGGAATATTCCAGGTCGCATCTTGCTAGCTGCGCCCACGAGATCTGCCACAACTGGTGCAAATGGAGTGGAACTCTTTAATCTGAACGTAGTGTTTTGGATGATCCTCAAAACAGGGTAGTCAAAAGGATTGCCAAATAACGTTATGTCTGTCTGGGGCTGCAAGCAAGAAACGCATATCTTAATTGCTTCAAGGTAAACCCCCAGCTCTGCTGGGGGACTCACAGGGTTTGACATTTGCGGGAGTAAAAAACAGCCTCCGAACCGTGAACCGCCCAAGGCTCAACGGCAAGGAGGCCCGATGCATGATGCAGCCTCGTTA
>JBDRBN010000039.1:0-22248 GCA_043822785.1 Pseudomonadota bacterium | reverse complement strand
TAACGAGGCTGCATCATGCATCGGGCCTCCTTGCCGTTGAGCCTTGGGCGGTTCACGGTTCGGAGGCTGTTTTTTACTCCCGCAAATGTCAAACCCTGTGAGTCCCCCAGCAGAGCTGGGGGTTTACCTTGAAGCAATTACCAGTCCACAAAGCTCTTCAACTTCTTGGCTCTGCTTGGATGGCGCAGCTTGCGCAGCGCCTTGGCCTCTATCTGCCTTATGCGCTCTCTGGTAACAGAAAAATCCCTACCCACTTCCTCTAGGGTATGATCCGACTTTTCACCTATGCCAAAGCGCATGCGAAGCACCTTTTCCTCGCGCGGAGTTAGGGTGGCCAACACCTGGCGCGTCTGATCTGACAAATTTACATTTACCACAGAATCAGATGGCGAGACTACAGACTTATCCTCGATAAAATCTCCGAGGTGGCTATCCTCTTCTTCACCGATGGGTGTTTCTAAAGAGATGGGCTCCTTGGCAATTTTTAAAACCTTTCGCACTTTTTCTAACGGAAGTTCCATCTTTACTGCAATCTCCTCTGGGCTAGGCTCGCGACCTAAATCTTGAACTAGATAGCGAGACGTGCGCACAAGCTTGTTTATGGTCTCGATCATATGCACTGGAATGCGTATGGTACGAGCCTGATCTGCTATGGCACGCGTTATGGCCTGCCTTATCCACCATGTCGCATAGGTAGAAAACTTGTAGCCACGACGATACTCAAACTTATCCACTGCCTTCATAAGGCCGATGTTGCCCTCCTGAATGAGATCGAGGAACTGAAGGCCGCGGTTGGTGTATTTCTTGGCAATAGAAACCACGAGGCGAAGGTTTGCCTCTATGAGCTCACTCTTGGCGCGCTCTGCAAACTGCTCTGCTCTTTTTATCTCTCTATAGGTAGTTCGCAGTCCCTCGATGTTTTGACCGGCACTTCGCTCTAAAGAATTCTTCTCCTTCTCTACCCTTTCGAATTCCTTAATCGTATCAGTGATCTCATCGCGGTTTAAACCAGTTTCTTTTACGACCTTTCGTTTCTGGTAATCTGTGCGCTTGTATTCCTTTATGCGTTCTTTGAGTTCGTCTGACTCAAAGCAAAGCGCCTTTGCGCAATTGTTTATTGTTTTTTGATAGTCCTCGGCTTGCTCGATGACTGAATGGAAGGCTTCTACTATGGCATTGATGGTTCTTGTAGAAAGCTTCATCTCCTTAAAGCACTCCAGCATCTGCTCCTGAACCTCTGCCACCTTTTTTTCAGCTGAAGCGTGCGCTTTCTTGGACGTGCTTGCGCGGGAGATCTTGCCCTCAGCCTCGCGCCTTTGTTTATCCAGGGCGCGTACGCGGCTCATGAGTTTGAGTATGCGAGCACGGTTACCTGCCTCGTCAAACTCCTCTAGCTGCTCCACTTCCATCTCTTCAGCATCCCTACTGATAGAGATTACACGAATCCTATTGCGGGACAGATCTTCTCCGAGCGATAACACTCGAGCCACACCCAAAGGGCTTGACAGCAGAATAGCCAGCATCTCGTTTTGGCCTCGTTCGATTCTCTTGGCGATCTCTACCTCGCCCTCGCGCGTTAAAAGCGCCACCTGACCCATCTTACGAAGATACATGCGCACCGGATCTACAGTGCGCACGCCATAATCTGGCCCAGGTTGAGTCGCTGCAGACACCTTCTCTTCAACCTTCTCCCTGGCTTCCGCGCTGCGTTTGAGAACCTTGCCCTCTTCCTCAGAATCGACGATCTCGATATCCATATCGTCAAAGAGCGAGAGCACATCATCGAGCTGAGCTGAAGAGGTCATTTCAGCCGGAAGGGCATCGTTTACTTCTTCGACCGTAAGAAAGCCCTTGGCCTTGCCGCTGGTTATGAGGTTTTTTACCTCTTTGATTTCAGCAGGGACAACCTGATCGTCCGGATCATTTTGAACCTCTTTGTTTTCATTTTTTGTCTTGTTTGTATTTTTTATCTTTTTTGTTTTTTTGCTCTGCACTGGTTACCTCACAAGTTTTAAATTCGTGTTCTCCCTCTTACAAAGGAGGGGCGTTATGGCCTTACCCTGCTTATGAGCTGATTTTTCTCTGCCAGCAAGGCCATCATTCTTTGCTCGTCGCCCTCGTTCTGGGCGCGCCTTATGTCATCGTTTATCGCTTCTATCCTAGCGCGCGCTGGCCTTGACAAAAGCTTCTCAACGCAGTCTGCAACCAAAATCTCAACTTTTTGATCTTCTTCGTCCTCATTTTCAGAATCCACAGCTATTGCGCGCAGCTGTTTTGCCAACTCCTCATCACTTATATTTTCTATCATCTCTCTTATATTAGGCTCAGATGATTCTTCCCTTGCATCCATGATGAGACCAACAACTGTTCTGCACCATTCATCACAAAAGTGAGCAGGGCCGGCTTTTTCGAAAACAGTTTCTATGGTTTCAGGATGCATGAGCATTGCCTTAACCAACATGAGCTCTGCAGACCTCTCAGCACTCCTAACCTCGCCTTCTTGGTTTTTCTGTCTGGCCGACACCACAGCTTCATCAGACGCCCCATCCTTAGAACCTATTGCCCTGGCCACGACATTTTCATCGATATCCAACCTTCTGGCCACGTGCTGCCTTAGGATCGCGGCATCAACTGAATCTGAAACTCTTCTCAAAAAAGGCACTATTTTTCTAAGAGCCTCGCTCTTGCCTGTCGAATCGACGCCAGTATGCTCTGCCGTGAATTCCACAAAATATTCAAAGAGCGGCCGTGCGCGTTCTATTCTTTCGCGAAAAACCACAGCGCCTTCTTTTCTTACAACGCTATCCGGATCTTCACCCTGGGGAAGTATTACAATCCTGGGCATTATCCCTGCTTCGATAAAGATCGAGAGAGCACGAAACGCAGCGCGAAGGCCTGCCTCATCGCCATCAAAGACCAGAACCATGTTTCGCGTATAACGCGCAAGAAGCGATACATGGCCTTGCGTAAGCGCAGTTCCTAAAGGCGCAGCTACATTTTCAATTCCTGCTTGAAGAAGGGCGATGAAATCCATATAGCCCTCCACGAGTACAGCCTGATCCCTTGTGCGAATGGCTCCGGCAGTTCTGTCCAAGCCATAGACGCTTGTGGATTTGTGATACACAGGCGAATCAGGAGAGTTGAGATACTTTGCTTGTTTCTCTCCTTCTTGCTTATCATCCAGCGTCCTTCCACCAAATCCTATGGTCTCGCCTCGTGGCGAGCGAATTGGAAATATGAGGCGATTACGAAAAAAATCGTAATACCCTCCTCCTTCGCGGGCCTTAACTAGCCCCAGCTGCGCTGCAAGCTTAAGCGATACTCCTTTTGCCTCAAGCGTATGCGCAAGTGCGTCCCATCCCTTTTCGGCAAAGCCCAGAAGATGTTGCGTGAAAAATTCTTTAGTAATTCCGCGGTGTTGTAGGTACTCCCTCGCATGAGCACCACTTGTGGGGTCATTTAGCGCCTCTTGAAAGTGCGCCCTAGCAAGCTCGTTTATGCTAAGAAGCATGCGCCGTATCTTTGCTGCCTCTTCCTCCTGGGCCCGCTCAAACGGTTCAGCTTCTTTGATCTGCACACCTGCTTTTGAAGCGAGATAGCGCACCGCATCGCTAAACGAAACGCCATCAAACTTCATCATGAACTGAAAGGCATCGCCACCTTCGCCACAACCAAAACAATGGTAAATGCCTTTTTCATCATTCACATTAAAGGATGGGGTTTTCTCGTTATGAAATGGACACAGGCCTTTGAGGTTGCGGCCTGCTTTCTTAAGCGGGATGCGCTCACCAATAAGGCTTGCTATAGAAATGCGATCCCTTATTTCATTGAGGGTGGACTTGCTGAACATTTAGAATATCCGATGTTGCTCAAAGCTTGGCTAAAGTTGCCCTTACCGCTTCGCTCACCTTTTTACCATCAGCACGCCCAGCAACCTTTGGACCTATGACCTTCATGACCTTGCCCATGTCCTTGGGGTCGCAAGCTTCTACTTCTTTAATGGTTTCATCGACGAGCTTTGAAAGCTCTTCGTCTGATAATGCTTTAGGCAAAAAGGATTCTATGAGCGCAAGCTCAGCCGACTCTTTGTCAGCAAGCTCAGTGCGGCCTGCATTCTTATAAATCTCTATGGATTCGTTGCGCTGTTTGGCAAGCTTGCTAAGCACCTTGAGTGATTCAGCATCGTCGAGCTCGCCCCTCTTTTCGATCTCTTGGTTCTTAAGCGCAGCGATCATAAGGCGCAAACAATTAAGACGCAGCGTATCTTTGGCTTTCATCGCCTCTTTGAGCTGTTTATTTATCTCTTGTTTGAGTAACATTCTACCCCAAAAAAAGCGCAAAGCGCTTTTTCGTAATTCCTGCCTGCTGGCAGACGTTTTTCCCGCCACTAAAGCGTCGGCGGACAAGCGTTATTCGTATTTCAACCTTTGAAATTCCTATACATTAATATTTGCGAGTGCGTTTTTTTGCTGCAGCCTGCATCTTCTTCTTTTTCTTTATGGATGGCTTTTCGTAGTGTTCGCGCTTGCGCAGCTCAGAAAGAATTCCTGCTTTTTCGCACTGTTTCTTGAAGCGACGGAGTGCTTGTTCAAAGGTCTCGCCTTCGCGCACTTTTATTCCTGGCATGTAACATCACCCCTTCCTGAATGGGATTTATAGCAAATAAGCCACATTACTGCATACATAGTATAAAAGTTGGATACTTTTATCATAAGCTTTTGACTTGTCAAGGAAGGACGGGAAATAAAACATTCGTTATTTCAATAGGTTGATTGTCGGGCGCGGATGCGGACGCGGAAAAATTAAATATGTTTCAACAATGTTAGAGACTCGATATGAAAAGTTTGGGGAAACATATCCACAGGCTTTGTATGAACGTGCCTATAGCCATGCTCGCTTAGGGTCTTTACATCGCGGGCAAGAGTTGCCGGATCGCAGGAGATATAGAGGATGGATAAAGGACAAGCCTTGGCAATGGCAGTACTCACCTCGGCGCATCCCTTTCTGGGCGGATCGATTACCACCACATCAGAATGCGCTGCATGAAGGTTAACTGCTTTTTCAGCAGGCATGCAGGCAAAGTTCACGTTACTTATGCCAGCGCCAGCCATCTTTTCGGCTGCAAACTTCACAGCCCTTTTGTCTATTTCTGAGGCAATAACATGGTCTGCGATTTGGGCTATTGAAATAGTGAAGTTGCCAGAGCCAGCGTAGAGCTCGCAAACCTTTGAGTGCGGCACATCCAAAAGCCAATCGCATAGCAGTTTTCGCAAATTAATATTCTGAGATGCATTTACCTGCGAAAAGCTTTCCTCTGTGCCTGTGCGTAGCGCAATTCCCTTAGAACGCTTGCTTATCCCTTGCCTGCGCTCTACGAGCTCGCGGTTTAGGGTCTCGTCTGCGATGAAGCAGGACTCAAACTCCACAACCTCTTTTGAACGTGGGCGATAATAGCCAACGCGGCCGCATGAATCCACGTGAAGTTGCATGCGGTTGCGATAGTGCCATTGCTTAGGCGACGCAAGGGTCTCCAATACAATTGGTTTTGAAATTTGTCCTACTCGCTCAAGCGTCTCGACGAGAATGGCTTGTTTCCATTTGAGTTGCTCATCATAGTTTATGTGCTGCCACTGACAGCCACCGCATTTTCCAAAAACTGGGCAGAGAGGTTTAACGCGACAGGGCGCAGGCTTTATGATCTTCTTGATGCACGCTTCTTGGTAACTTGCGTGATCACTTGAGATCTCCACTTCAAGCACATCTTTAGGTGCAGAATATGGAACAAAGATGCGCTTGCCATCGCAAACGCCCATCCCATTTCCACCATTTATTAGTTTTTCGATTATTAGTTTCATTTAACGTTGTGTCATTGCGAGAAGCGAATGCGACGAAGCAATCTCCTAACTCACTGTTGCTGAGGAGATTGCTTCGCTTCGGCCCGTACTACGGGCCTTCGCTCGCAATGACAATCGAATTGTTTAGCCTAATATTGCTTCCACATATTCCTTCGCATCAAAAGGCCTCAAGTCTTCAATCTTCTCTCCCACACCGATATGTGCGATTGGTATGCCGAGCTCGCTCGCAACTGCCAAGACTACGCCTCCTTTGGCTGTGCCGTCGAGCTTTGTGACGATTGCGCCCGTAAGACCCAATGCCTTGTTAAACTCAGAAGCCTGAGCAAGACCATTAGCGCCAACAGTGGCATCGATGACTAGGAGCTTTTCATGAGGCGCCCCTGGCAAGGCCCGGCCAATTACTCTATCTATCTTCTTTAGCTCCTCCATGAGGTTTGACTTTGTATGCAGCCTTCCTGCTGTATCCAATATTACTGCATCGAAATCCTTTGCGCATGCCTTGGTAACACCATCAAAAGCAACAGCAGCAGCATCTGCTCCCATGGCTTGAGAGACCACCTCGCAACCTATGCTACTAGCCCATAGAGAAAGCTGTTCCACAGCTGCAGCTCTAAACGTATCGCATGCCACGAGCAACACCCTCTTGCCCTCATCCATATTATGCTTTGCGAGTTTGGCTATTGTTGTAGTCTTGCCCACGCCGTTTACGCCAAGCACCAAAGTCACCAGGGGCTTTGAGCGCACAACTTCTGTGTTTTTAGAGAGCATGCTGATCATCTCTTCAGCGATGCATCTCTTAACATCCTCTGTTGTGCCAAGGCCGCGAGCAGATGTGAGAAGGCGCTCTGTTACATTAAGCCCTGCATCAGCTTGAATGAGTGTGGCTTCAAGCTCTGACCAAAATTCGTCGCTTATGTTCTTGTGGCCAAAGAGGTGACCGATCCTCCTCCTAAGAGGAATGCCCGTACCCTTGGTTACGGTAAGCGTGTCGCGGGATCGTTCAGATTTCCTCCCGCGCACGATGAGAATGGCGAGCGACACGAGTATAACAGCACCAAGTGCTATTATTATGTAATGATTATAATTCATGAAAGTTTTTACTGATCACTGGTAACTGATCACTGATCAAGCCACATCCGCCTCCTCGCCACCCCCTTCATCTTCGTTCGTTGCGGCGAGTCGCACGGACACTAGCTTGGAAACGCCTGCCTCTTCCATGGTGATGCCATAGAGAAGATCAGCAAGCTCCATCGTGCGCTTATTGTGGGTGATGAGTATGAACTGCGAATGCGGAGTCATGGAGCGAATGAGGTCGTTGAACCTATCGATATTTGCATCGTCAAGCGGCGCGTCCACCTCGTCGAGCAAGCAGAACGGCGACGGCTTGATGAGGAAGATGGAGAATACGAGCGCAACTGCGGTGAGCGCCTTTTCGCCGCCTGACAGAAGCGTGATGGACTGAAGTTTCTTGCCTGGAGGCTGGGCCACGATCTCGATTCCGGTTTCAAGCAAGTTCTCCTCATCGGTAAGAATCAAGCTTGCACGGCCACCGTTGAAGAGCTTTGGAAAGAGCTTTTCAAACTGTTCGTTCACGGCTTCATAAGCGCGCCTGAAACGCTGGCGGCTGGTACGGTTTATCTTCTGTATGGCCTTTAACAAATTCTCAAGCGAGTTGGAAAGATCAGCATGTTGCCTTGCTATAAACTCGTGCCGCTCTGACAGATCGTCATACTCTTTTATGGCATCGACGTTTACCGAGCCCATCTTATCAAGCCGTTCCTTTAGTTCATTTACCGCCTCTTCTTCAGCTGCAAGATCTAACTCATCGCTTAAGTATTCGGACTCGATGGATGCTAGCTCAAGATGATAGCGTTCGCGAATTTTCTCGATGAGATAGCGCTCAGCGCTGTGTTTTTCAGTGAGTTTTAGATCCAGCTCATGAACCTTGGCCAGAGCCTCGTCGTGTTTCTTTCTTACCTCGCGTATGGCTAGCTCGCGCTCGCGAATTGCTGCTTGCCCTTCTTCATAACGCTGCCTATGAAGCCGCTGCGTTTCCTGAAGTCTTGCCACCGCACGGATAGAAAGATCCATATCCTGTTTGAGGTGCTCTATCTCTCGTAAAAGCGTTTCATCGAGTTGCTTTGCTACGATGATATCGCCTTTGCGCCGACCGCAAGCGAGTTGTATTTCTACTTTCTGATCTATAAGCCCATGCATCTCGCGCGAGACAGCAGCCTGACGCTCTTCAGCCTGAGCAAGCTCTACCTTTAAATCAGTAAGCCTTCTGTCGGATCCTCCAAGCTCGCTCGTTACTGTGGTGAGCGATTCCTGAAGATCTGAAAATTTCAATTCTGCTTCGGCCCTTTCAGCCTCGTGCTGTTTTTGCTTTTCGCAAGAGTCTTCGAGCTCTTTTTCCATCTGGCGCAGCTCTTCTGACATCGCAGCTGTCTCTATGGTTAAACGATCGCGCTCTGTCTCGCATCTTTTTAGTTCATCCTGATCGCGATCTAGGTCGCGCTCTTGGCCCAAATACCTTATCTCTTCACCGTGGGTATCGCGCCTTAGGCCCTCTACATGTTCCTCTATCGACTTTATGCGATCTCTTAGCTTTGTTGCCTCGGCCTCAGCGCACGCTAGCTCAGAAGACAGACGCCCTACTTCAGCTTCAAGCTCTTTGGCTTTACGCTTTTGTGCCACCAGCTGTTCTTCCACGCCTGCGCTGGAGCCGCCAGTTACCACGCCTGATACATCGACAACGCTTCCGTCGCGCGTGACAAAGGTTTTGCGATATTGACCCGACTGCCAAAAGCCAAGGGCGCGTTCAAGGTCTTCTACAAGCACTACATCTCCAAGCAGATAATCACAGATGTGGCGATAGTCATCGCTCATAGACACGAAGTTGGTCATAGGGCCGACAACGCCTTCGCCCGAAGGCTCTGCGCCACAAGTATTTGCATGGCGGATATCGATGGGGATAAAGGAGCTGCGGCCGCTTGCTGCTTGTTTGAGATAATCGATGGCCTCTGCTCCCTCTTCGTGTGACTTCACAACCACATACTGCAACCTTTCGCCAAGCACTGCGCCTAGCGCGGTTTCATACTCAGGATTGGTTTCAACAAACTCGCTCACAGTGCCTATGACGCCGGTTACCTTCTCGCCATCGCTGTCTGTGCGGGAAAGCACTGCGCGAACTCCATCGCGATATCCTTCAAGGTTTTTTCTCAGCTCCCTAATCGTGTTTAAGTTGGATCTCTTTTCAGCGAGTTCATCCTTTATGAACTGAAGGCCCTTCTCCGCCTCGGTAAGGCCTGCGCGCTGCTGGTCAAGCGTGGCAATGGCTGCTTCTGCCTCCTGGGAGAGTTGAAGTTTAAGTTGCTTTGCACCATCTAATTCTTTGGCGCGCTTTTCTATGGATGCAGCAAGCTGCGTGCGCCTGCGGTCTATCGCATCGATCTCAGCCTGATCCCTGGCCATGCGGCCGGTGATATCAACTCGCCTGCGTTCCAGGTGCTCGCGAGTGGCAGTGAAGTTTGCGATAGCCTCGCCGTTTTGCATGACCTGTTTTTGAAGCGAATCGCACTCTGTGCGAAGCGCATCAAAGCTACGGCGCAACCCTCTCACCTCTTCTTCCATTTCAGTCACCACATCCTCAGAGCCTACTAGCGTTAGATCTGCATTAACTAGCTCTGTATTTGCCCGCTCTATTCTTTCGTCTAAGTCTTTGGCTCGTCCCTCTAGAGACCTAAGCTCCGCTTCGTTTGTGGCGTTCTGCTCTGAAAGCGATGAGCGCTCTTTAGTGCGATGGCCCATCTCGGACTCGCAGAACTTTATGGAATGCTGAACGCGATACAGATCTTGCTGAACGCCGTCGAGCTCGCGCTCTACCTCTGCTAGCTTTAGTCTGCTAACCTCAGACTCTGCTTCAAACCCGGCAAGCTCTGCAGACGATGCGAATTCTTCTTCGCGAAGCAAGCTGTTTTGGGAAGTAAGCTTCCCTACCTCTTGCCGCAGAGCACGATACTTGGTGGCTGCAAGCGTGAGCTCGCGGCCCCGAAGCTCTTCGCTTATGCGCTGATAGCGCTCTGCCTTTTTGGCCTGCCTGTTTAGCGAGCTTATCTGTCTGGAAAGTTCATTTAGGATGTCTGTAAGTCTGGCAAGGTTTTGGCGCGTTGAATCCATCTTGCGAAGCGCTGCCTCTTTGCGGGACTTGAACTTGGAGATGCCTGCTGCTTCTTCTATGAGGAGCCTGCGATCTTCTGGTTTGGCAGATACGATTGACCCCACCATGCCCTGCTCTACGATGGAGTAAGCTTTTGTGCCCACTCCAGTGCCTAGAAACAGATCCACCACATCTTTTAAGCGGCAGACTGTTTTGTTTATGAAGTATTCGCTCTCGCCAGAGCGGTAGAGCCGGCGGCCGACTTGTATTTCATTATATTGCGAATATTCGGCAGGCGCGCGGCCGTCGGAGTTGTCGAATGTGAGAAAGACCTGAGCCATGCCCACTGGCAGACGGGATTCGCAGCCGTTGAAGATCACATCTTCCATGGCAGAGCCGCGAAGGTGCTTGGCGCTCATCTCGCCCATGACCCAGCGTATTGCATCGACTACGTTTGATTTTCCGCAGCCGTTTGGGCCGACTACGCCGGTGACTCCCTCTTCAAAATTTACCACAGTGCGGTCTGCAAAGGATTTGAAGCCAGACATCTCCAGGGTCTTTAGGCGCATAGTTTATGATCCTGTATTGAAAGGCTGTTCTCTTATCGGCATGGACGATGAAAAAGTTTCTTTAAAAAAATACGACAAAAAAAATAGATACGGCAATAGCTTTGTTGTTTATATAACTTATTGATATTAATAACCTTTTCTCAAAAGCCGCACCGCTAATATTAGATCGCCCATCTCCATTAGTGATACCTGCCAAACGGTAGATAACAATATCTTGTGATGTCAAAAAAAATCAAGCCTGAAATACGGCTTGTCATTCCGAGCGAGCTTTAGCGAGTCGAGGGATCCCTCCACTCTCTTCGTTCGGTCGGGATGACAATACAGGATTACGGATATGTGGCCACAACGGTAAGCGTGGGAATATCGATTATGGATATGGTGTTTGCCTCGACATTGCCTACATAGAGATATTGATCCACGCCAGCGCCAGTTGTGTATAGCGCAAGTGAAAATGGCTCTTCGCCTACTGTTATGTTTGTAAGCAGCGCGTTTGTAGCAAGATCGATTACTGACACGGTGTCAGAGTCTTGGTTTGTTACAAATGCATAATCAGTGGATAGCAAAACCTCTTGCGGAGACTCTTGCACCTCAATAGTGGTTTGAAGCAAACCGTCGTCTTCTTTGTCAAGATCTTGGGTGGTGGTATTGCCGGTAACAGGCGTAAGAGCTGATACATCTAACACCATGAGAAACCTGCACCATTCGCCATTGCACTCGTTGCCCTCGCCGACCACGTAAAGCGTGGTGCCCCTCACTGCAATGCCGCGAGGATTTGGAATATCCCTTATATAATAGTCAACAGCAACAGAGCCTGCCACGCCTGCATCGTCTAGGTTAACTACCAGCACTCCTCCGTATTCACGGGAGAGAAAGGCCTGGGTATTAAGAAGCGCGATGTGGTTTACCTCTGCATGAGAAAGCGTGCCGCCAATATCGAACTCGGTCTTTAGATCGATGGAGCCTGTTTGGGTAGTATTTGTCAGATCAAAATACTGAAGCTCGCCAAGGCTTGTTGTAACCCAAGCGCGATTGGCTGGATAGCAGCATGATATAGCATATGCGTCACGACCCATAACCTGAGAGGTAAAATCCAAAAACTTTGCAGATGCCTCGTTGATATCAAATACAAAAAGTGCGTCTTCAGTATCTGCATCGCTCTCGCTAAACCGGTTGGGCACAAATGCCTCTTGGAGTGCAGTATCTACATATACCTGGCCTGAGAAGCTGCTGGTAAGAGTGCTTTTAAGAAGAGCCGGCACTAAAGGAGCTGTGATGTCGTAGACCTGAAAAGAACCCTGGTGCCAGTCGTATAGAACCTTAGCATTTGAGTTGACCACATAAAGGCGGCCATTAGCAACATCCACAAAAAGCGCGCTGGGAGTAGCGAGCTCGCTGGCAAGGTCAGGAAAGATATCGCCGCTCTGGGCACAGCCTGCGAACCCAACAAAGAGAATAAATAATGATGTAAGGAGAAGTTTCTTTAATTTCATAACTTGCTGCGGTCTTATCGAAAATGATCACCAGTGTCCAATTAAAATCACATAATTCCCCACGTTGCTGACCTTGCTGGCTTTGCTGGCCTTGCTTGCCATCTTTATTTGATTCCCAGCATTTCCCTAGCCTGGGATGGCTTTGCAACCGGGCGGCCTGCCTCAGCGGCCACCCGCGTCACCCTGGCAACCAGCTGGGCATTGCTTTTTGCCGGCTCGCCCTTGTGATAGAACACGTTATCCTCAAAGCCCACGCGCACATGCCCGCCTGTTACCACGGCGATAAAGGAGCAGGGCAACTCCCACCGGCCTATGCCTGCAACAGCCCAGGTATCGCCTGGATCAATGGAGTTCATCATAAACGTAAGGCTGCGCAAATCACCTGATAGGCCGCCATCCACACCAAGCACAAACTGGTAATGCAGGGGCTTTTTGAGAAGGTCCTGTTTTTGCATCTTTTTTGCTATGCCTATGTGGCCGGCATCATAAACCTCCACCTCAGGCACTACGCCCAGATCCTGCATGTGCTTTGCGAGCTTCGTTACATCGGCCGGATGGTTTATGAAAACATCGTGGCCAAAATTCATGGATGCGATGTTAAGAGATGCCATCTCAGGTTTTAGCTCCACGATGGGAGCTATGCGTTTTTCCATGGTCTCACCAACCGCACCGCCCGTGGATATTTGGATGATGGTATCCTTTGGGCAAGATTTGCGAATGGCCTGGATTGATTCGCGAAAGTTATCAAGCGATTGCGTGGGAGCTCCCTTCTCGTCGCGCACATGCAGATGTATTATGGATGCGCCTGCCTCTATGCACTCTGCTGCTGCGGCTGCCTGCTCTTTTGGCGTGGTAGGCAGGTTGGGGTTCATATCGCGCGTAGTCTCAGCGCCGGTAATAGCTGCGGTTATGATGAGCGGATTCATATTGCCTCCTTAACGTATCTATAGCTAACGTTTAGTTCTTTTTTTAATCCTATTTAAACGTTCCATCGTTCTTTTCATACTCATAACTCGTACCAGTAGGCCCTGTGTAGTTGATACCATTCTTTGTCCAATAGAACGTGATGGGGTTTTCGAGGATGACATCAAAGAAGGGGTTAGAAATAGTAGCAGGACCATTGGAAGCAGAATCGAGTTCTTCTGGATAAAGGGGATCTCTTTTCTCAAGTTTGGATTCTAAATAATACAGCTCAATTCCGGTCCTGATCGTGATCACTGTGTAATCCTCTGCAGCCTGTGTAGCTTCGTCACGTACATCTAAAAATTTGGGGATAGCCGCTGTCGCGATAAGCGCCAAAATGGACATTACCAAAACTAACTCGATTATTGAAACTCCAGCCTGTTTTTTTGTTATTGCACGTATCATTATTAATTTGATGGCTCAATAAGCGCATAAAAACATAGGGTTTTGCAGGCAACGCTTAGTAAGCTTGGTGAGGGTTGATATTATGCTTTGGCGATTAAAAAGCAATTGAGAATGCAGGATATCTATTGAAATTCTTTGGGAATTACAGAGTTAGCACCTGCAGCAAAATCTTCGTTGCACGCTTCATCGTCATCAACAAACCTGTGCAAAAAAATTGGAGATTAGAAAATCGTCCCAGTAGTATAAAAAATTCACACCTCTGCAAATACCCTGGCTGGAGCGCCGTCGGCATTTGTGAGCTTAAGCGGTGCTACGATGAACTTTGCATGCTCACCGAGCTTATCGAGGCCAACCAGGTTTTCGAGGATGAGGATGTTTTTCTTAAACAGGATTTTGTGAACTGTGTATGGTTTGTTATCAACCGTAAACGAATCAAGGCCAACGATCTTTACACCCGTGCGCGCGATTGCCTCTGCTGCATCTTTCGTTAGAACCGGATTGTTTGAAAAATATTGCTGAGATTTGTAATTGTTTGAATGACGAGTTTTGAAAATCAAAATCGGAACGCTTATATCAGAAGGAACATGTTCCTCAGTTATTTGCTTTTTTCCAACAACGTCAACAATGCTCGCCTGGCCCACAAACGTATTTGCATCATATTCATCCAGCTTCTTGCCATCTGCCAGCATGTGATATGGCGCATCAACATGGGTGCCAAAGTGCGAGTTTAAAGATATTTTCTTAACGTTTGAGCCCCCTTCATCCACAGTTGAGATATAACATATCTCTGCACCTGGGCAGCCAGGAAACGGAAAGGTTTCTTCAGATACATCCATTGTAAGATCAATGATCATAGAATTTATCGACTGCAAACCTCACGCGCGTTGCTCAAACGTGGTTATTCTCGTTTCATGATTATCCAGGCGGGTATTGTTTTTATCTATCTTATCTGAAAGGCGGGATTCCATCCCTTTCATCTCGCCGCGCAGTTCTTCTTTTGTTGCCTTTAATGCTTGTTGCGTTATTTCAATGTCAGCCTTAAGCTCACTCCTTACTCCGCGTATCTCTTTTCTCAATATGTCTTCAGTCTTCTTTGCTGTGGACATTGCTGTAGATCTTATAAAATCTTTAAGATCCTCGAATAGCGGAACAAGCTTCTGCCTGGTCATAATCTCATCGCCAGAGTTTATTTGCACGCGGCCAGAAGCACTGATGCTTTTTGGAGCTTTTCTAAACGGCATAAATAACTCGCTAACAGAATGGCTATACTCAATCAAGGCAATTATAATATTTTCTGTTTTCATTAATAACTCATACACTTAGTATGAAAATTAAAGCCCAGACTTTTGAACACTCCGCGTACAAATAAATGAACGTCTGTTCATATCGGCGAACAAAAAGATGAGGGACAAACCAATGGCCCTGCAAACAAAACGATTTCAGGTAGTGAACGAGGGGTTTGTGTGCGAACACTGCGGCAAGGATGTGCCGCCCACAGCTAAGACTGCACCACGCAATCACTGCCCGTTTTGTTTGTGGTGCAAGCATGTTGATATCAACCCAGGGGATCGGGCAAACACATGCCAGGGCATGATGCGGCCCATTGGCATCTACACGCACACCCAAAAAGAGTATGTGATCTTGCACCAGTGTGAGCGGTGCGGCCAAAGGGTAAAGGCAAAGGCCATACTAAAAGATAAAAATACTGCGGATAGCTTTGATATGATAATGGAGCTTTCAGGAAAGCCAATTCACGAAAAACGCCCCCTTCCTCCATATTTGGCGAGAAAGGCGAGACACGCGAGAAAAGCTAGAAAAGCATAAAACCTATCTCGTATTTCTCAACAAACAACTAAATCTTTCCTTGTAGCAAGAATGCGATCACGAGCGCGTAGATGACCAGCGATTCGATAAGCGCAAGCGCTATGATCATGGGCGTCATCACCTTGCTTGCAGCCTCGGGGTTACGCGCAATACCTTCCAAGGCCGGGCCAGCAGCCCTGCCCTGACCAACTCCACCGCCAGCAGCAGCAAGCCCAATCGCAAGGCCAGCTCCTATTGCAAGCGCAGCCTTAACTAGGCCAGAATCGTCCTTGCCCGCTTCTGCAACCTGCTCTTGCGCAAAGCCCAAAGCAGGAATGAACATTGCGATTACGCCAAAAAACCAAGCAACGAGTCGTTTCATGATTGCCTCCTCAATGCTACTCAGATGTACACGCCATCTGTATATACACCATCGAAAGAAGTGTAAAAACAAATGCCTGCATTACTGAGATAAAAATAGCAAGCCCCATAAACACAATGGGCAAAAATAAAGGCACCAGATCAGAGAATATGCCCAACACCATGTGATCGCCTGTCATGTTTCCCATAAGTCGCACAGACAACGAAACCGGCCTCACCACATGGCTTATGACCTCGATGCTAAAGATAAGCGGCGCAAGCCAAATCACAGGACCTGCCATGTTCTTAAAATAATTCTTAATTCCCTGCTCCCTTATTCCGTAATAGTTGTAATATACAAACACCACCAAAGCGCAGGCCAGGTTTGTGTTAATGTTTTCAGTAGGAGGATAAAAGCCAGGCACCACGCCCAACAGATCTGAGACCAGTATAAAGATAAACAGCGAGCCTATGAGCGGCAGGTGCGTTCTTGCCCTTTGGGGGCCCATAATATTTGACATGAGCCTTAACACTGCTTCGGTTATGATCTCTAAAAGGTTGGTGATAGTTACATGGCCATCTGGAAGCAGGTGCGTTTCAGTGTGCCTGATCTTGCGCCAAGCTAAAAAGGCAAACAGCGTTAACAAAAGCGCCACAAACGCGGATGTCAGCACATCCAGATATGGCCCACCCAAGGACTTTAGCACCCCAAACTTCTCGGTGAGATATGTGAATATTGAAAACGGTTCCATGTCTATTATTGTCATTGCGAGGAGCATCGCGACGAAGCAATCTCCTAATGCCACGGAGATCGCCACGCCCCTATCGGGGCTCGCGATGACACCCCGCTGATTTTAACCTAAGCCCCTCGATCACAAGCGCCACCACCACAGAGGAAAATCCAGCAAGAAACGTGATGGGCTCGATGATCTTATCTGCCACCAGCCACCACAAAACAGCGCCCAAAATAGCAAGTTTTAAAAATCCAATGCCTGCTACTAAAGCCTTTGACCACTTGCTTGGACCAAGCGTCTGAACTACAACCGCAACCAACACAAGAAAGCTTGCAATAGCCACGAGCGACCCAATAACCACTGACACAGCATTGTCAGTGGTGCCAACAGCTACTGCTATAATTGCCATGATCAAAGCCACAACACCTGCTGTTAACAGCACCCTCTTTGCAAGCGAACGTATGGGATTTTTGTTTTGTGAAGTTGTCATGTCTTATCCTTTGGCTCGCCCCCGATGTTTATGCGCTTAACTATTTTTATGAGATTTACCATGCCGCCGATAAAGCCCAGTATCAGGCCTGTTACTGTAAGCCAGGGCGAAGTTCCGAGTTTTTCGTCTGCATAATCGCCAATAAATAAAAATGCCACCACGCTAATAGCCAGCTGCAAACCTGCAGCGCCGTATATGCCGTAAGCTGCAAAAGATGATAAGTCCTTTGGCACGCGAGATACCCCCTTGAAGGTGACTACTCTATACATGCGAGAAACGCGAGACAAGCGAGAAAATGTTTATCCCATTGTATTCACTGCCTATGCATGCTAGGGCTCATGGCCCTCATGGAGGCAAGGTGAGATTTCCTTTTAAGCAAACAATGGCAGTGGCCCGTTATATCAGCCGCATGAAAAAGCAGGGTAAGAAGCGCTTTCCGCTCGTGCTCATGCTAGAGCCGCTTCATGCCTGCAACCTCTCATGCACAGGATGCGGCAGGATTCGCGAATACAAAGACCAGATGTCCGAGATGTTAACGCTTGAGCAATGTCTTTCTGCCATCGATGATTCTGATGCGCCTGTGGTCTCTATCTGCGGTGGCGAGCCTTTGATTTATCCACAAATTAAGGAGCTCGTAGAACAAACCATAGCCAGGGGCCGCGTGGTATATCTGTGTACAAACGGCCAAGTTTTGGACAAGAAGCTTCACCTGTTTAAGCCACACAAGCTCTTTAACATAAACGTGCACCTGGATGGTTTGGCAAAAACGCATGATACCATCGTAGAAAAACAGGGTGCGTTTGACAAAGCAGTGGCAGGCATCGTGGCTGCCAAAAAGGCTGGGTTTACGGTATGCACTAACACAACAGTCTACAAGCAAACTGATACCAAAGAGATAGCCGCGCTCATCGATTATCTAGAGGGCCTAAGAATAGACGGCATTTTGCTATCGCCTGCCTTTGATTACTCTGATGTAGAGGATCAGTCTGTATTTCTCACACGCAATGCTATAATGCAGAAGTTTACAGAGCTTCGCGAAAAAGGGCGCAGCAAAAAGGTGTGGAGTACGCCGCTGTTTTTGGATTTCTTGGCAGGTGCGCACGACTTTCCATGCACGCCTTGGGGCAATGTTACATACAACGTGCTCGGTTGGAAAGCGCCTTGTTACCTCATCACAGACGAGCACTATGATTCGTTTGAGAGTTTTATAAATGATGTAAACTGGGATCAATACGGACCAGGAAATGATAAGCGATGCACAAACTGCATGTGCCATTGCGGGTTCGAGCCCACCGTAGCCCTTTCAGCTACCTCTACCTTAAAAGACGCCCTCACGATGGCCAAGTGGACGTTGTTCTAATTGACTTCCTCTGCACCTGTTCGTAAAACCGAATCATGCTCAAGGTTCCTCTTGCCATAGTCTCTGCACTCGATGATGAAACCCGCATAATTTGCTCTAAGATGTGTGTAGATACTCGCATCCACGTACGTCCCGGGCTTATAACCAGGGGCACCTATGATCATCATCCCTTGTTGCTCGTGCGCACTGGCATTGGTCCAAAATCCATGGCTAGCACCATGGGCCATATGCTTGCCATGCATAGGCCTGAGCTCATCATCCATACTGGCTATTGTGGTGGTGCTGATCCCGCGCTGCAGCCAGGCGATCTGGTCATAGCAGAGAGCGTTATCGATTCAAATACAGGCCAGCGCCATGAGGCGGATAAGAATCTTGTGCTGCGCGCAAACAAGCTCATCCAAAACACAGGCATGCGGGGCAGCGTAGGTGCGCTCGTTACAGTGGATAGCGTTGTAAACTCTCCGCACGACAAGGCCTTTTTGGCAACCCAGCATTCGTGCATAGGCATAGATATGGAGAGCGCCCAGCTTGCGCATGCGTGCAGCAAAGCAGCAGTACCCTATCTGGTAGTGCGCGCAGTTCTGGATCCGCTCGACTATCATCTTCCGGATCTTACAGGCGCAATAGCTGAAAACGGCAGCACAGACGGCTTTGCCCTGGCAAGCCATCTCATAAGAAAACCTGCTGACGTGCTAAAGCTTACCAAGATCGAGTACTTTGCCACGCAGGCCAGAGAGGCTATCACCTCTTTTGTGGACGCGTGGCTTAAGGAGGAAGCGCGATGAACAAGCATGCGCGCAACATTATTTATATCGCTATCATAGCAGCAGCGCTTTGCATAATCGCCCTGTTTCTTCAGGACACCAGTTTAAGGATCAAAAAGCCGGCATACCAAGCAAGTGCTTCCACAGAGATTAAGTTCACACAGCTTTCTCAATGGATTCCCCAAGATGCAGAATTCGACATCACAGTGGATGTGCCGCGCGCGCTGGCAAATCCTGATCTTAAGTTTAGGCTCACAGAGATCGCCAACGGGCGCACTGGCGTAGCAGCAGAACTCATCGATGCCCTTCTGAATAACGAAGGGGGGATAGGGCTCATAAGTGTGGCTGGCATACTGGGGGATAAGGACACAGCTTCTAAGCTTATGATTATAGCACAAGGACAGTTTGACGAGAAAACAATGCTTCCCAGCATACGCGCTGCCATGTCTGCCAACAGGGCTGGAATTTCAGCAAGAGATCTTAAATGGTCCACGCTATACTACGAGAGCGATAATCGCAGTCCCTTTGGATTTATGCTCTTGGATGATAAGCACATGGCCGTGGGTGAAAGAGACGCGCTGGAAGCATTTTTTCTAAAAAAACCTGAGGCCAGCAAAAACATAAAGCGCATGTCTGATGATGTGTTGTTTGGCCACATCAAGATCGGAAAAAGGGTAAAAGACCTTACGCCCAAAATGATCGTCATGCCTGATAGCCTGGATTTTTCAAGCAAGGATGGCATAATGCTTACAGCGCACGTGCCCTGCGAAGGGCAACTCGCAGCCATGAACGTGCGCATGTTTTTAGAGGGCGTGCGCTCGCTCATGATGATTCAGCAGGAAAACAACGCGCCGCTCATATCGATCCTAGATAAAATAAGTATTACCTCAGAAGGCAAAATCGTCGCCGTCACTACAAAGCTTGCACCGTTTCTAAATTTGTGGAGTTCTGAATCGCGCACTAACAAGCTTTAAGTCTCCGTGCTGTCCTCATCTGCAGTTGCGCTCAGCATGTTCATCAGAGTACGGGGATCTTTCATGATAAATTCTGGGGATGCAGCCTTAAGCCTCTCTTCAGGGTGCATGCCCCACTGCACTGCAATGGCCGCAACGCCTGCTTCATGAGCTTCGTGCACATCCCCCACAGTATCACCAACATAAAAGGTGCGCGATGGCTTTGTGCCCAGCTCTTTCATGCATCTCTTTATGCGCTCGGTCTTAGAAAGCGCCTCATCGCCACCTGACACGGCAAAGAAAAAGGAACACACGTCTAATCTATCCAGCACGCTACGTATGGCAGTGCTGGAATTGGACGATACGATCGCCATATCGCATTTGTCCTTAAGCTCTTCCAGCATCTTCCTGATGCCTGCACACAATTTGATATCGCCTTTTTCAGTTACATCCTGGATGTGTTCCCACACAGCGCACATATCCTCTGGCGTAAGCCCATGCTCGATGAGTGCCACCACGATGTTGTCTTCAAACAGATCGAGCGTTTCTTTTCTGGACTCCATAAAGTTATAGCCAAGCTCAGAGAGTTTTTTGCGAATCTCTGCTTCGAGAAACTTGACCGTATCCACGATCACGCCGTCAAAATCAAATATGATTAGAGGTTTGCCCATATTTAAAATTGATACCTTATAGCTGGGCCGATGGTAAAGCCAACTGCTGTTGTGCTGCGCACCAAGATGTGCATAGAAGCATCAGCGCCGACCGACCAGTTATCAGTCCACTGCCACCAAAACCCGCCGCCCGGTATGGCGATGTCTGCTGCTGCATGCTTGGCATTGTAAAGAGCAAGCCCCACGCCGCCTTGCACATATATGGACCAGCGCGGATGATTTGTGAGGTCGAACACGTAGCGCGCCCTGGGCACAAAGCTCAAGAGAGTTATATCGTCAAAATCCGTTGCCACCTCTATGCGCATCCCAGCTGATAGCTTATCCCAAAAGAAATACTCGCCCTCAACGCCCATCGCCATCATAGAGCCTGCGCCTTTATTTGCCACAGCATAGCCAGGGCCTACTAAACCTACACGAAAGCGACCCTTGCGATCGCTTAAGAATGTGCTTGAGCTTTGGCACGCCTGGGCAGTTTGCTCAGTGCGCTTTTTGCCATAGCCCTGCTCTGTTTTCTCGTACGCAAGATCTTTTGAGATAGAAGGAGCCACATCAGCTTCGATCACCTCTTCTATTACCTCGTCTTGGGCAAATGCATAGCAAGGCACTGCTAAAATTATGATCAGCGCTAAGAGCCAAAGCTTTTTCATCATATCCTCCTATTGAAAAAAACGCTTCCGAGCCCGCATCCGCGTCCGTAAAAAAGCGCTTTGCGCTTTTCCTAAACAAATTATGCATTCAAGCAAAATTCTTAAAGAAGTTCACTACAGCCCTTGCCACATCAGCCCTATCATAATCCATGGTGATGACATGGCGCGAATTCGGCAGGATGATGGACTGCACTATATCGGATTTCACTTTATTTTTCACTATATCAATGTTTTTTGGTGGAGCAACCGTATCGTGCTTTCCGTGAACTAAGAGAATGGGGTTTGTGATGCGCCCTATGCTTGAAAGCAGCTCGCGCTGCAGATCGCTTATCTCAAATACCGAGTTCGTGGGTATCATTGGCAACGACAACTCGTTGTAGCGCTTTTGCCCTTCAGGATCTGCAACGCTTCGCTTTATATCCTTGGGCACTGCGCGAAGCATCCAGCGCAATGGGCTATATCTGACAGCTGGCACAGCTATGCTTTCCATAAACGAGAGTTTAAGCGGCGTTGCAAGAAGAGCCAGCGCCCTGACGCCCCACCCTTCATCAAGTGCGAGTTTCATGGCCAAAAGCGAGCCCAGCGATATGCCTGCGCAGAATACGCGATCTACCTCGCGGCGCATGGCATCGAACGCGATGCGCACTGTATCATACCACTCCTCACGAGTGGCGCGCGCCAGATCCTCGAGGGTGCTTCCGTGGCCAGCAAGATAAGGAACAGATACGCTAAACCCTGCTTTGAGAAGACCGTCTCTAAGCGAGGCGACTGTGGCAGGAGTACCGGTAAGGCCGTGTATTATCAGGCATCCATCCATTGTAGACCTATTTAACACACGCCTTGTGCGTTGACAAGAAACCCCTCTTGCGTGCAAATGCCATTTCTATGTGCGCCACGAGGTTTGTGAAGGCCAGTCCGTTTGAGACGGATCAGCGAAGCGACCTGACGCACGCTGTATCAGAGCCGGCATGCAGCAAGGCGACTTGACTGTATGAAGCCCGGGCGAGAGAGCAAGCAGGCCGAAA
>JBDRBN010000038.1:0-15254 GCA_043822785.1 Pseudomonadota bacterium | reverse complement strand
TAACGAGGCTGCATCATGCATCGGGCCTCCTTGCCGTTGAGCCTTGGGCGGTTCACGGTTCGGAGGCTGTTTTTTACTCCCGCAAATGTCAAACCCTGTGAGTCCCCCAGCAGAGCTGGGGGTTTACCTTGAAGCAATTATAGAGAACCGGTACCTTTCCATGACCGCCGACTGATTCAACCATATAGTACGGAATACAGAGTCCTGATACTGATCCTCTCAATTGCTTTAAGAGCTCCGATCCCTTTTGAATAGGAGTTCTGAAATGGCTGATGCCACGAGCCAAATCGCAGTAATGCAAATAATACGGCTTTACACTGGCTTCAATTAATCCAGAGAATAATTTTCTCAAAGATTGAACATCATCATTAATGCCCTTCAATAGGACTGACTGACTGAGAATTGGAATACCAGCTTCAGCGATACCCCGAACTGCACGTCTAAATTGTGCAGATATTTCATTAAAATGATTAACATGAATTACTATATATAGAGGTTTTGCCTTTTTAAGTATACTTTTCAGTTCATGCGTTATTCGATGCGGTAAGGTAACAAATAACCGGGTATGGATCCTTAATATACGTACGTGATGTATAGACCTAATTTTGAGCAGCAACTCTTTCAATACCTCGTCTTTGAGTAAAAGTGGGTCGCCGCCTGTCAAAATAACTTCGTTTATTTCATTATGGTTTTGAATATAAGTCAGGATACATTTCATTTCTTCCTTCGTCATCTCTTGGTCATTGCGCCCAACGATTCTTCGCCTGAAACAATGGCGGCAGTATGTTGCACACTCGTAAGTTGGAAAAATCAATACTCTATCTGGGTAACGATGTGTAAGCCTCGGAACTGGACTATACCTATCATCACCCAGAGGATCTTCTAATTCTTCCATTTTGAAATCAAGCTCTTCAAGTGATGGGATGGCCTGCTTTCGAATCGGACAGTCTGGATTGTTTTTGTCCATGAGGCTTAGATAAAAGGGAGTTATTCTTATTTTGAATATTTTCGTTATTAACTCTATATTTGTCTTTTCTGTCTCGGAGAGACATATTTTTTTCTCTAGTTCATGAACACTTGTTATGCTCTGTGCTAGCTCCGTCTGCCATTTATCCGCTTTTTTGTTGAGTTTTTTTTCGCGTGAGGTCATATATACTTCCATTGTTTTAATACTTGTAACCAGCTACTTCACATATGGACTCAGGGGTACGCCAATCGATTCACCGTCAACAATAACGGTTGCTTCACGCAATGAATCATTGAGAATCCTATCCACCGTCTCAGCGCTGGTTCCCGTTGCAATCACATTTAATAATATCTCGGAATGCGGAACAGATATTTCATGCCCGAGAGGCACCTCTTTCTTGACAGTTATTCCCGGAAGATTTCTTATGCCCTTCACGCCCCCGAAGGTTCCTTTCCGATCAGAATAGATTGATTGATAACCTGATGCGCATCTAATGGGTGAATCTGCTAGCTTCGGTTCAATGCCCATTGTTGCCGCTGCAGATAGATAGTAAGGATCGATTCCAGTACTTTCCTTGATAGTAGTGGGATTCAAATATCCTCCGTTGCGAAAGGCAAACTCGATAACGTGTGCTTGATTTTCATTATCAAGTCGAAATTCTATATATGTAATCATAGTATCGCGTCCGCAAGGTTTCATTATTTCTGTGTAAATAGCTTGAGCCAACATTCGAATTTGAATGTTCATATCGTTTAGCTGAGTGGCCGTCAGCCATGGCACTGGCGTCACGCACCGATTCTCTTCGATTCCCCACTGTCTCTCGAGAACGACAGTTTTGAAAAGCTGACAACAAAAAACAGTTTCTCCTTTATGGATGCAGACTTCGGCTTCGAGTTCAGAACCTGGAATGTATTGGCTTACTATCCATCTGTTGGTATTATTAAAAATAAGTTTGCGATACTGATGATTACTCATATCATTTTGGGCGTTATCAAATACGAGTTCAAGGTCATCGAGTGTTTTGATTCTCCGTATCCCTATGTTTGAACCGAGATTATCTGGTCTTAATATCCACTCCATATCTCCATACAATTTCATTTTCTGTTTTATTTCTCGGAGATCAGCGCCTTCATCAAAGGTGATATGAGATGGCGTCCTGATACCACGACTCGACATAAATCCTGCCATAACACTCTTGCTGCGCCCAATTTTAATTAGTTCCGGTGTTAATCCAGGGAGGTCGAGTGCATGCCGCACAAAGGCTGCATGTTCCATTGCAAGTTCATAAATTGTATCGACGGCAACAATAGAGTGACATGTGGAGATCTCCTTAGCTTTTTGCACAACTGCTTCTAGACGAGTAAATGGGGCATAATACGTCTTGCATTTTGGAGCACAATCAGACTGAGCATTTTCAGGTTCTAAAAGAATAACAGTGGCCCCAAAACTTTCTAGCCACTTGAGATACTCGTATTTATTTCTCCCTCCCGAGCCTACTATAAGAATGGTTTTTTCCATATTGGTCTTCCAGCTATATTTGTAAGAAACTTTCGCTATTTATAATTTTTCGACTCATTGTATAAATAATAATGATGGTGTAATCAAGGATTCATGGCGCATGATGTTCATATCAATCGCGCTGTCTGCACTAATCCTGGACAATCGATCTCCGCTATAAATTAAATTGAGGTCAATCAATTTACATAACGATATCCTAGGGTTCTGTTTCAGTCATGTCGCGATGCTGCCCAACCCCATCGGCAGCATGATGCTCTCGCACTCTTCAATTTACTGACCTCACTTGACTGCGGCAATCATCACATGACCATAGGTGCCGTAATAGTCCGGCGATGGTACAACATTTTCTACAAAATCCCTAATCATCTCTAAATCCTCACTTGTAATTGTAGTGGGATCTGTTTTGTGAATGAGTAACGCTTCATCGATGATCCAAATCCGGCCACCCGACTTAAGAAGACCTTTCAAATGCTTTAAGACCTCTTTTAGCTCTTTTATGTGATATGCAGTGTACCGCAAGAGTATAGCATCGAACCCCTCATCTTGACCGATAGCAGGTTTCGTTCGGAGATCGGCTGCAACCAACTGTACATTGTCCATATTGAGACAACGCGCTTCATCTCGTGCGCGTTGGAGCATATCTTCCATGAAGTCAACGCCGACGAACTTAATGTGCTGATACAGTTCGGCAAGTTTGATGCAGAAATAACCATTCCCCGTTCCAACATCGAGAACTGACTGACAATCTGGTAAACCATGTCTGACTAGAAAATCGTGGTGCGTATTGAACGATACGTCCACCTGCAGTTTCAACTGTGCGTCAAGGAGTTCCTGAAGATTCATGGCAGCGGCCTTCTTGAACACACCAGTAGATGTTAGCTCGGTTTCACGATTATTTCTTTCTTTCATAACATCCTTACTGAGTTAATATAAGAAAACTACAACATCTATCAAATTCCTAAATTTATATAACAATCTAATGGATCGGCATGTTCATAAAAATGTTGCGCGTTATTTATGTGGATTCAATAAATAATCCGTTCATATAAGCAACATGTGTGCCAAGATAGGTATTGATGTAACCTACTGAAATGATTGGGTTTTGATAAAGCGGTGTTTTGATCGATCCGGAAATCAGAACACTTAGTGTTCAGAAAGCTGAATTTTGTTCGGAATTTGGAACGGGTCTGAACCGGATACATACGAAGTGGTCGGCGGCGGCGCAATAGAGGGCGCAGGATCCTCAATTGCTACTGCGGGTGGGTGTGGTGGTGGAGGTTCGCTAACCCGCGATTCGTTCCTCAATCTCCACGTTGGGCTCAATTTGTGGTGGATACTGCTTGTTGTCGGTCTTGGAGTAGGGGCAAAGGTAGTTAGAGTTAGAAGCAAGGGGATTGCTTCGTCGGCTTTGCCTCCTCGCAATGACACAAAGGGTTAACAGTCGCCGGGGCTGCAGGAGATGACGGTTACCATGTCCACAGGTATGGGCGGCGGGACTCCAGGGTGTTGTTTTTGGAATTCCGCAATAATCTGCAGCGCATACTCGTAGCTTATGCCGCCTGCGTAGCTCTTGCCGGGAAGCGCAAAGTCTTCGGGCTCGTAAGTAAGCGGGATATGCCGCACGCCGTTTGAATCCATCTGCGAAGAGAACTCAGTGCCTGAATATGCTATGCGCCATTCATCAGGGCACATCACAGCGCGGTCGTCAAACCCATCGCCGTCAAAGTTACCCGCTACAGGGTGACACTCCGGTCCGCCATAGATATTGGCCGGCGGCAGCTCAATCAGGGTATCAAAATACCAGTCATCTGTTACGCGCCAGCGTTGATCCGGTTCTTTTAATCCTACGTTTTCTCCACCTAAGTAAAACTCGCCTATTAGAGGCACTGCATCATTGCCGCCGAAGATATGCGCCGCTGCATACATCCAGTCGTACTCAGGATGAAAGGCCGTACCATCCTGGGGAATGATATACATCCTACCTTCATCAGGATGGGTATCCGGCACCTTGACGCCAAAATAAACCTTGTTGTCTCCTCCAGCAAATATGTATGGCACTGTCAGATACGCCCACCCGGGCGCCTGATTCAGCATCTGAGTGGTCAATAGCTGGGCGCTCCATTCATAGTTGCCAAGCGAGTTTTGCGTGCCGTCGCTATAATCAACTCGCACATTGCCGTCAGAGCATGAGATGCCTATATCCACCCATCCGTCGTTATTATAATCTGCTATTGCAGGACGGCTGTAATCGGCATCATTTGGATTCAGCGTAAGCTGGTCATGCCACTGGCCAGAGTAATCTATCACCCAATCCCAACCGTGCCAGACGCTGTTGCGGGTGAGTTGGGTATCGGTAAACGATACATAAAACTTGCCCGCGCCTTTGTCATAGACAACCAGATCCGCTCTTCCATCTGAGTTCATATCCGCAACATAGGGCCATACCCAGTCGCCTGCTATGGGAGAGAAGTTTACGCTTACATCCCACGCGCCGAAATTGTCGCCGGCGCTGCCCGTGCCTGAAAGATCGATCTTCCATGTGCCGTTGGTGTATTGCACCAGGTCTGCGCGATCGTCGCCATCAAAATCGTAATCCTTTGCGATCTTTGTGCCCTTTGGAAACATCTCGCTGTCAGGGCAGCATGGATCGCTGCCCGCCGCATCGTACTCCTTGCATATGATGCCGATTCCCATGGCGCGGGAATCGATATATTCCTGGTCTGTCAGTTGCTGATTCAAGGCAATCTTGGGATAGGCGCCTTGCACTTGCACCCAGAATGCGTTCACCAGGCTCATGGCCTGGTCTATGCGCGGCTGCATGCCGATGTTGCAGCCGGAATCCGCCTGGGTTACTCCGGAGTTGACAAGTATCTCGCGCAGCTTGTGCGGCATGATATAGCGGCGATGCCCCATCTGATTGCGCGCATGGCTTTGCACAAGCACGGCAGCGCCGCCTACCATGGCTGCGGCGGATGAAGTGCCGCCGAAGTTATCCATGAAATATGTGTTGTCTGAATCGTTTGGCGGAATCGGCGGTGTGCTGCCCGTCCAGCCGTATTGGCCATAGGGATAGGCCGTGGTCACCACGCCCTGGCCCCAGGCAAAGGTGTTGAAGCGGGAGCCGCAGTTAGAAAACGCCGCCTTGATTTCGTTTGCGCCTTCGGATGCGCCTGTCATAAGCGCGCCTGAGTCTTCATAAGACAGGTTTTTGGCAAAAGACCATGCGCCCGTGTAAAGGTCGGGATTATCCAGATCCATCTGGCCGTTGCCGCCGCCTTCGATGACCGTTACGCCGTAGGCAGAAGCTGCTTCTATCGCGTCAAATACATCTGGCCATAGTTCTACAGGGACGCACCCGTATTGATCTTGCATTGTCTCACCTGCACACGAACCTGTGATGTTGAACTTGCCTGGGAGTTGGACCTCAAGTAGCCAGACAGAGCCGGGTTCAAGACCGCCACCCTCGATAGCAAATGCAGATAGATCATCTCCAACACCACCAGTCATAGAACCCTGCACATAATCCGCAGAATACGCAAAACCTGTTGTGCCGTTGCCATTATTGCCCGCTATCAAGATGCCTGTAACTGCTGTGCCGTGCGCTATCCATGATTCGCAATTTGGAATAGCCGGCGGAATTCCCGGCGCGCAATCAGCCTGATAAAACCAATTGCCCGCTGGAAAGTTTGCCTTAACAAGATTAAATTCCTCATGGTCGAAGTTCATGCCAGGCTCGTTATCCACCACATACACATCCTGGCCCGTGATGCCTGCGTTCCATGCTGCTTGCGCATTCAAGCCGCCATAGGTTAACTCGTCATACAAATATGTTTGGTGACCCACTAAAGACGGCGTGCTCGACAGACCTGCCGGAGACGGATTCAACTGCGGATATACTTTTGCAACACCTTCGGTTTCAGCCAGCTCGCGCATGATGCGCACCGCTTCATCCGGATCCGCCTCTTCGATTTTATACACCGAGTTCCAATCAACGAGCTCTTTACCTGATAATCTTTCCAGCTTGGCGCGCTGACGATCCACCTCTTCTTCGGGCCTAGCCACTGCGGTCTTGATGGATAAGTCAGGCCGTGCTTCTACAACTTGTTGAATTGCTGCTATGCGGTCTTCTTTGCCGGTTGCGCTGCGAACTGTGAGCGTTCTTGTGTCAGTTGGAGATTGCTTCGCTTCGCTCGCAATGACAGAGGAGTCTTCAATGCGCACGCCGAGCGCATCGTCGAAATACACAACGAGTTTTCCGGAATATGCGTCTGTATAGATCAGCTCTTCAACTTGGGTGAGTTCGCCAAGGCTTGGATCTGGACCTGGGGTGTCGGAGGAGTTGGAACCTCCGCACGATGCAAAAGAGATAAGAATGAGTACGGCCGGAATCACTTTGAAGAATTTCATAGCGATCCCCCCTTTCTCTTTATTTCCCAATAACTTGTCTTCTGTTTAGCACTCCCTGACGCAGTGCGCAAGCTCAAAGCTTGGGCCTGTCAAGAAAAAAATGAGGGATCATATTTTGATCCCTCATCCTGAGCGAAGTCGAAGGATCTCTATAACATCTCTATTTTCGCCAATAACTTCAAAAAGTTGCGTGGTTTTTGAAAGGCTTTTAGGAGGGGTTAAAAGTGGCACAAGATATGCTTAAAAGGACTTAAACATAGCATCTTTGGCAACATTGTATTTCGTCCATGAATATCAGTCTGAAATTTTCGGACTGATATTCATGATGTTGAGTTGCATTTTTCGAGCTGCAAAAATAAAGAGGTAGTTGAAATCTGCAAACATATAGGTAACAATAAACAAATGGCCGACAAGAAAAAAAAGAAAAAAGAAACTGAACAGCAAGAAGAAGTGTCCGAGCGGACGGTTGTCACCAAGATAGAGCGCATCGAGCCCGAGCATCAAAAAGCCTATATCCTCTTCATATCCGGCCCGCTCATGGGCGAGAAGTATCTCTTGGGAAACATGGATATCATCATCGGCAGAGATAAGGAATGCGACATCGCTATAAGCGATTCCAAAGTCTCGCGCCAACACCTGAAAATCAGCTTTGAAGCTGGCCAGGTCGTAATAGAAGATCTGGGCTCAACAAATGGCACGTTTGTAAACGGAGAGAGGGTCATCAAATCAATAGTGTTGAAAAACGGCGATCAGATTCACATATCCAGCGACACGCTTTTTAACTTTGCCTTAGGCAAAGAAGCTGATCTCATGTTCCATGATGTGATGCGGCAGATGGCAAACTTCGACGCCGTCACGGGCGTGAACAACAAGCACGTTTTCAAAAAACGATTCAGCGAAGAATTCAGCTTTGCCTCCAGAAACAATCTGCCGCTTTCGCTTCTCATGATCGATATCGATTTCTTCAAAAAGGTAAACGACACGCATGGCCACATGGCCGGCGACTATGTGCTCAAGGGCGTGGCGGGCAGGATAGCCAAGGCGCTGCGCGATGAGGATATCCTGGCGCGCTACGGGGGCGAGGAATTTACGGTTGTGCTCAGGGGCACTGATAGGGATGGAGCTGTGCTGCTTGCAGAACGTATCAGAAAGCTCGTCGAAGCAGATCCATTCTCCTTTGAAAAGCAATGCATACCGGTCACCATAAGCATTGGCGTGGCAACCCTCTGCGAGGGCAACTTTGCATCTTCAGATGATATGCTCGCCCACGCTGATGCCTGCATGTACAAATCCAAAGAGGGCGGTAGAAACAGGGTAACGGCATAAATGCTGCTAGCAACGTTTCTCGCGTGTCTCGCTTGTCTCGCTATTATTGACTTTTATCCCTCAAAGCGCACAAACCGGTGCCAGGCACAGTGGATTAATAGTGGACTTAGTATTTGTTTGGATAACGTGTACGGTATTGCGACAAGTAGAACACCCTTGTGTTCAATACTCTGAACTCTTTGTTTATTCTCATTTTTTTCTGCAGAATGCGAAATAATCCCTTGCCCGATGTTTATTATTCTGTTAGCGGCATGAATATGACTCGCAAAAAAATCCAAAAAAATAATAGCAACTGTCACCCGCGAATAGATACAAAAAATGAGATAATCACTAAGCAAAAGCTCGTACCTTTTTTTGAAAATCTCAAAGAGTTTATAATATCCACAGTAAAGGGATCAGAATCTGTTTTGAGAAAAGAGATCCAAGGAGTAAGGAAGGAGCTAAAGGCAGATATTGAAATTACTCAACTAGCATTGAAGTCAACAAAGGAAGAACTTAAAACCGATATCAAGGAGCTTAGAAAAGAAGTTAAAGCTGATATGCATGATATGGAAACCCGCCTATCAAACAAAATCGACAACAACAATTCTCGCCTCGAGAACCACGAAAAGCGGATCACAGCCTTAGAAGTAGCACGAGCATAGCATCGGAGATCCTTCGACTGCGCCCTGCACCGTCAGGTGCGGGCTGCGCTCAGGATCAATCCTTCGGCTACAGGGGCTTATAGAGCTATGTAGGCCGAAGGATTGACTTTTATCCCTCAAAGCACTACCTCCATGCCTCCAATTTCTTGGGGGTTTAGATGCCTGCAACCATAATCGACGGCAAAGAGATTGCGCTTAAGATCCGCGAACAAGTGGCTGGCGAAGTTAAGGAGCTGGCATCTTCTGGCATAGTTCCTGGTCTTGCTGTGGTGCTCATAGGCGAAAATCCCGCATCTCAGGTGTATGTGCAGAGCAAGCGCACAGCGTGTAAAAAGGCCGGTATTCAGAGCTTTGCTCATGATCTATCAAAAGACGTCTCTGAAGAGGAACTCCTCTCGCTCATAACCAAGCTCAATTCAGATGAGCGCGTACACGGAATACTTGTGCAGCTTCCCCTGCCCTCTCATATCGATTCCATGAAAATCATAGAAGCCATTGATCCTGCAAAGGATGTGGATGGATTTCATCCCACAAATGTTGGACTTTTGAGCCTGGGGCAGCCGTGCCTGGCACCTTGCACGCCATCAGGCATCATACATCTCATTGAATCCACGGGAATCAATATAGCCGGCGCCGATGCATGCGTGATCGGACGAAGCAACATTGTAGGAAAACCTGTAGCAATGATGCTGCTTAAGAAGCACGCCACAGTTACTATATGCCATTCAAAGACCAAAAGTCTTAAAGATGAAATTGGCCGCGCTGATATCGTAGTCGCAGCTTTAGGCAAGCCAGGTTTTATAAAAGGATCTTGGATAAAACCGTGCGCTGTGGTCATAGACGTGGGCATAAATCGTCTTGAAGATGGAAAGCTCGTAGGCGATGTGGAGTTTGATGCAGCTTGCGAGCGTGCCTCAGCGATAACGCCGGTGCCGGGCGGTGTGGGACCAATGACCATAGCCATGCTTTTAAAAAATACGGTAGAAGCTGCAAAGAGGAGGAATGCCCCATGAGCAGAAAAACTCCGCTATACGACGAACATGTCCGGCTTGGCGGCAAAATGGTGGATTTTGCCGGATGGCAGATGCCCGTGCAGTACTCAGGCGTTATGCAAGAACATCGTGCCGTGCGCAATGCAGCAGGGCTCTTTGATGTCTCTCACATGGGGCAGATCGAGGTGACGGGCCCCGGCGCTACAGACTGCGTTCAGTACCTCACGACAAACAACGTAAAAAAGCTCATCGACTATCAGGCTCAATACTCCATCCTTTGCAATGAACGCGGCACGGTCATCGATGACATCATCGTATATAGATTTAATCCCGAACGTTATATCATAGTGGTCAACGCATCCAACGCCCAAAAGGACTTTGCTTGGTGCAAATCCCACATCAAAGGAAATGCACAGATAAGGGATGTTAGCGACGACTACGCGCTGCTGGCATTTCAGGGACCAAAAGCTGCTGAAATTCTATCGGACATTTCCGACGCCGATCTTACTAAAATTGCGACATATCACTTTTGCGAAGGTTTGGTTGCCGATAAAAAATGCATCATCGCCAGAACCGGTTACACTGGCGAAGACGGTTTCGAGATCTTCATGTCGCCCAAAGACGCGCCCATCATATGGCAGAGTATAATCGAGAAAGGAAAACCCCTCGGCGCTCTGCCTGTGGGTCTTGGAGCACGCGATACTCTCAGGATGGAGATGAAGTATAGCCTCTATGGCCATGAGATTACCGAAGATACAAATCCTTTGGAAGCAGGTCTAGGCTGGGTGGTAAAGCTTAAGCCACCAGATGATTTTATCGGCAAGAACGCTATTATCAAAATAAAAGAACAAGGGCCTACTCGATCACTGGTGGGCTTTAAGATGATAGATGCAGGCATTCCCAGACAAGGCTACCCGATAATTGTGGCGGGCAAGAAAGATGGAATCGTAACCAGCGGCACCATGTCGCCCACACTTTCATGCGCCATAGGCATAGGTTTTGTACCGACTGATGCGGGGCAAGTTGGAACGGAAATTTCTGTTGACATACGAGGGCTGCCAAGGAAAGCAGTTGTGGTCGAAACGCCGTTTATAAACGGCTAACGGCTAACGGCTAACGGCTAACGGCTAACGGCAATAGGAGGTATTATAAGTTCTATACCGTGAGCTGTAGGCCGTAAGCTATAAGTCAGATATTTATAGGAGATTAAGAAATGAACATACCTGACGATCTGAAATACGCAAAAGAACACGAGTGGGTAAAGGTTGAAAAGAATATCGCAACGATCGGAATTACCGATCACGCGCAGAGTAGCCTTGGTGACATAGTTTATTTGGAACTGCCAAACGAAGGAGAAGCTGTTACTAAGAACGAAACCTTTGGCGTGGTTGAGTCGGTTAAAGCTGTGTCAGACTGCTATGCGCCCGTATCTGGAACCGTAAAAGAAGTAAACACCCCTGCGACCGAAAATCCTGAAACGCTAAATGAAGATTGTTACGGCGAGGGCTGGATGATCCGCATCGAGATGAGCGACAAAAAGGATTTAGAAGATCTGATGGATGCCAAGCAATATGAGGAGTTTCTGAAGGAAGAAACAGCGTGAGTAAAAAAGCGAGAAAGGCGAGACACGCGAGAAAAGCAAGAAACGTAAAAACCTTATCCGCATACGTATACGTTTCTCGCCTGTCTCGCGTTGCTTGCGTTTTTAGTTAGGTGCACACAATGCCATACATCCCCCACACTAGCAAAGAAATCCAAGAAATGCTCTCGACTGTTGGCGTAAAAGATGTTGAAGATCTTTTCTCATCTATACCTGCAAATCAGCGCTGCAAATCCAAATTAAATTTACCAGATGGCATGGCAGAAGCAGATCTCTTGCGCCACTTAAGCTTCATCGCCTCAAAAAACACAACGCTCTCTTCGCGCGCATCATTTCTTGGCGCAGGCGCATACAGGCACTACTGCCCGGCCGCGGTCTCTGAGCTCGCGGGAAGATCGGAATTTGTAACGCCTTACACGCCTTATCAGCCCGAGGTAAGTCAAGGCACTCTTGCCGCAATATTTGAGTACCAATCGCAGATCTGTAGGCTCTTCGACATGGACGTATCGAACGCGTCTCACTACAGCGGCGCAACTGCGGCAGCCGATGCAGCGCTCATGGCAAAAAGAATCAAACGCGGAAAAAAGAAAATAGTCGTTCCTGATAACATGCATCCTGAATATAGAAATGTGCTTTCCACCACCCTTCTTGACGGAAAAGACCTAATCACTATTCCTTCTGCAAACGGAACCATAGATCGAGGCGCGCTCAAATCAGCTATTAAAGACGACGTGGCTGCAGTATTTGTACAGTTTCCAAACTTCTTTGGAATAGTAGAGGACTTAAGTGACGTGGTAAAAATGGCTCACGATGCCGACGCGCTTCTCATAGCAGTGGTGCCTGAACCTGTCTCCCTTGGCATCATCTCCCCTCCTGGCGTCTGGGGTGCTGATATAGCAGTGGGCGAAGGACTTTCGCTCGGCCTTGCTGTGAGCTTTGGCGGACCAACGCTCGGCATCTTTACTACAAAAAGGGAATTTGTCCGCAACATGCCGGGCCGCATCTGCGGAAAAACCGTGGATACAGATGGCAGGCCTGGATACGTGTTAACTTTGTCCACACGCGAGCAGCACATCCGCAGGGAAAAGGCTACATCTAACATCTGCTCAAACCAGGCCCTTTGCGCAACCCAAGCCTCCATCTTCATGGCGCTTTATGGCAAAGAGGGAATGCGCGAGCTGGCAAACATAAACGCTGCCAAAGCAGCTTATGCAAAGGAAAAGCTATCCTCAATAAAGGGCATATCGATTCCGTTTGATGCGCCCACGTTCAACGAATTCGTGATTCAAACCACAAAACCTGCATCAGAGATGCTGGCAAAGTTATCAGAAAAAGGAATATTGGGAGGCGTAAATCTTGGCAAGTGGTACCCTGACATGAAAAATTGCATTTTGGTTTGCACAACCGAACTCAATACGCGTGAAGAGATCGATAGATATGCATGTGAAATTGAGAAAATATAGTAGCGAGACAGGCGAGAAACGCGAGACAAGCGAGAAAGGTTGGCGATGGCCGTCTTGGCGTTTCTCGCGTGTCTCGCGTTGCTTGCATTTTTATGGAGTATATTTATGAAACAAGGTTCCGAACATGCGCTTCATAAAAGGACTATCTCTGCCAGTACAGGTGGGTTGGCATTTGATGAGCCCAACATCTTCGCGCAAAGCGTTGCCGGCAGGCGCGGCGTGCGCCTGACTAAACTCGATGTTCCAGAATTCAACGCGTGCAAAGTATTTGGTACACTCGTTCGCGACAAAGCGCCTGAGCTTCCTGAACTTGCCGAAGCAGATGTAGTAAGGCATTTTACGCGTATCTCCATCCAAAACTACAGCAAGGATCTGGGATTCTATCCCCTTGGTTCGTGCACCATGAAGTACAATCCAAAAATTGCCAATAAGACGTCTGCGCTCGCAGGCTTTTCAGACACACATCCTTATATGTCTGTGCAGGATGTCCAGGGAAACTTAAGAATTTGTTATGAATTGGAAAGATGGCTTGCCGAAATCGTTGGCATGAGCGCTATTACGCTTTGGCCTGCAGCCGGCTCTCACGGCGAACTCACAGGCCTTCTCATGATACGCGCATATCATACAGAGCGCGGAAATCCTCGTAAAACAATTTTGATTCCTGATTCAGCGCACGGCACCAACCCTGCGTCAGCTGCCACCTGTCATTATGACGTAAAGACAATTAAATCCGGCCCAAACGGCACGCTTGAACCAAGCACGGTTGCACAAGCAATGGATGAAGAAGTTGCAGCCATAATGATCACATGCCCAAACACGCTTGGCATTTACGAAGAGCACTATAAAGAGATTGCCGACATCGTTCACGATAAAGGCGGGCTTGTTTATTTAGACGGCGCAAACCTAAACGCGCTCATGGGTTATGTGAAGCCAGGTGAAATTGGAACTGATGTAATGCATATAAATCTTCACAAAACCTTTGGCACTCCCCATGGCGGAGGCGGGCCAGGTGCCGGGCCTGTGGCTGTCAGTGATAGCCTAAAGGATTATCTGCCCAGGCCGCATATAAAAAAGCTCGGTGACAAATACGAAATAGATGAAAATTATCCTAAATCTATTGGAAGAATTAATACATTTTTTGGAAACTTTGGCGTTTTAATTCGAGCATATACTTATATAAGGGAGCTTGGCGCCCAAGGTCTTAAGGATGCAACAAAAATGGCCGTGCTAAACGCAAATTATGTGCGCGCGCGACTGCAAGATGCCTTTGATCTGCCCTACAAAAAGAATTCGCTTCATGAATGTGTGTTCTCAGACAAAATCCAGCAGAAGTTTGGCGTCAAGACCATGGACATTGCAAAACGACTCATGGATTACGGCTTTCATCCGCCAACAGTATATTTTCCACTGATCGTAAACGGCGCCATC
The DNA here is from genome assembly GCA_043822785.1 of Pseudomonadota bacterium. Taxonomy (GTDB): domain Bacteria; phylum UBA10199; class UBA10199; order 2-02-FULL-44-16; family JAAZCA01; genus JBDRBN01. Next base: position 909 of record JBDRBN010000038.1, on the reverse strand, counting down.
ATGATCGAGCCTACAGAGACAGAGTGCAAAGACCTGCTTGATGGATTTTGCGATGCCATGCTGTCGATTGCAAAGGAGTGCAAGGAAAACCCCAATATAGTTAAGAGTGCACCTTTGCTGCCTGTTCGTAAGAGATTAGATGAGGCCAGAGCAGCAAAGGAGCTGGTGCTAAAGGAATAATGATTATCATATGAAATCAAAAACGAGTTTGCTCATCGTTTTTTGCACACTGTTCATCGTGCTTTTGTATGTTTCGGGATGCGCCCGCAAGCCCACTGAGACTGCAGCGCCCAGGCATGAGCCCGAAAAGCTCGCCAAAATTACATCTACTATCCAGGATGTTCTTGATGCCATAGACAATGACCTTGCCATTGCTGCAAACGATTTGAGTTCTTCCGGACTCAGCGGTCCTGGCGCTCATGAGATATTGTTAACTCTGTGCAAAAAATATGACTACTTTGTGGACTGCGCCGCAATCGATTCATCGGGCATCATAATTTCAATAGAGCCTGAAACCCGTTATAGGATAGAGGGCGATAACATTGGCGATCAAGCACATGTAAAAGAACTTCATCGTACGAAAAAGCCTGTTATGAGCGAGGCCTTCAAAGCTATTGAAGGATTTTATGCTATCGACTTTGCTTGGCCCATTTTTGCTAGAAATGGCAAACTAATTGGCTCTGTAAGCATGATAGTAAAACCTGACCATTTCATCTCAAAGATTGTGAAACCAGAACTCTCATGGGATGCGTTCAATATATGGGTGCTTGAGAAAACTGGCAGAATTCTCTACAGCAAACACAAAAATGTTATAGGCATAAACGCACTGGAGGATGACAGATATAAAAGGGATTATAGCCTAAGGCTTTTGATCGAGGAGATAGCTGAAAAATATTCTGGAACAAAGCA
>JBDRBN010000037.1:0-4707 GCA_043822785.1 Pseudomonadota bacterium | reverse complement strand
GCGCTCTTTCAGGTTACACATGGCCTGTACATACTTACGTCCAAAATGGGGGAAAGGCTTAACGGTCAGTGCTTAGATGCGCTCATGCAAGTAACAAGCATGCCTCCCAGAATGGCAATAGGGGTGGGCAAGCGCTCGCTCACACACGAGATGATAGCTGAGTCTAAAATCTTCATAGCAAACGTAATCGATAGGGAGGATAAAGATTGTTATGATCTGATAAAGCATTTTGGATTTCAGACAGGAAGAAAGGTAGATAAGTTTGCGGATTTGACTTATGAGCTGGGCGAATTGGGTGCGCCGATATTACCAAACTCAAAGGCATTTTTTGAATGCAAGGTGGATATGAATCTTACGTTAGATCTTAAGACTCACACATTATTCATTGGAAATGTAATAAGGGCTGGCACGCAAGAAGGCGGCGAGCCACTTACGTATAATGAGTATAGGAAAGTGATGAAGAAGTGACAACTTGTTGTCATCGCGAGGAGCCGCTATGATTTATGGCGGCGACGTGGCGATCCCCTGAAATCAAATGCTTAACGGAGATTGCTTCGGCTATGCCTCGCAATGACACTTCGAATATTGAAGCAAGGAGGTTGGTTATGGATAAATACATATGTCAGGTATGTGGTTATGTGTATGATCCGGCAGTCGGGGATTCTGGAAATGGAGTGCAGCCAGGCACGTCGTTTGAGGACCTCCCAGAAGACTGGGTATGTCCAGAATGCGGCGTGGGCAAGGATCAGTTTGAAAAGCTGGATGAATAATTGGAATGTCATCCCGAGCGAAGCGAAAGCGAAGTCGAGGGATCCCTCGGCGTTGCTCGGGATGACAGAAGTGGAGATCTAAAGATGCGCGCTGTTAAGATTAGCGACAAGGTCTGGTGGGTGGGTGCGATCGATTGGACCATTCGTGATTTTCACGGATACTCTACAAATCGTGGCACTACCTATAATGCCTATTTGATAATGGCAGACAAGATCACGCTTATCGATACGGTAAAGGCTCCGTTCAAAGATGAGATGATGTCTCGCATTGCGCAAGTAGTAGATCCCAAAAAGATAGACTATATCGTGTCAAACCATTCTGAGATGGATCACTCAGGCTCTCTTCCTCAGGTGATAAAAGAGGTAAATCCTGAGAGGGTCTTTGCTTCGGCTATGGGCAAAAAGGCCCTTGCCGATCACTTTAGTCTGAATGAAGAGATCACAGCCGTGAGCGATGGAGAAAATCTTAGCTTGGGCAATGCAAACCTTACATTTTATGAAACCAGGATGCTGCACTGGCCTGACAGCATGATGACGTATTTTGACGCCGATAAACTCATGTTTTCGCAAGATGGTTTTGGCATGCACTTAGCTTCTAGCGAAAGGTTTGATGATGAGCTGGATGAAGCTCTCTTGAAACATGAGGCTGCAAAGTATTATGCCAACATTCTTACTCCTTACTCAGGGCTTATCAAAAAACTCTTGGACAGAGTAGCAGCCCTTAATCTTTCAATAAAGATTGTTGCACCAGATCACGGGCCTGTGTGGAGAACAAAAATCGACAAAGTTCTTAAGTGGTATTCAGAGTGGGCAGAACAAAAACCTACGAACAAAGCCGTCATAGCATTTGATACCATGTGGCAGAGCACGGATCGCATGGCAAGATCCATTGCTGATGGTATCTCTTCTGCACAAGGCAGCGCTAAGGTCATGCCAATTCGTGCTTCGCACAGAAGTGAGGTGGCCACAGAGCTCATCGATGCCGGTGCGTTCATTGTAGGCTCACCAACTATCAATAACCAAATGTTTCCAACCGTTGCAGATGTTCTCACATATGTTAAGGGACTTAAGTTTCAAAACTTAATGGGCGCAGCATTTGGCTCATACGGATGGAGCGGTGAGGGCGTAAAGCTAATTCAGAATGAATTGTCTGATATGAAAGTGGATATTGTTGCTGATAGCATAAACGTAAAGTACGTGCCTTCTGATGAAGATTTAAAGAAGTGTTTTGATATGGGCAAACTCATAGGAGAGAAGCTGTCTAATGCATCTTAAGACTAAGCTCGAAAAACTCTACGCCAAATACAACCGGCCTGAGCTCATAAATCCCGATCCATTGCAATTTCTCGGCATATATAAAGATGTGAAGGATAGGGAGATAGTTGCGCTCATAGCTTCGTCATTGGCCTATGGAAGGGTTGCGCAGATACTTAAAAGCGTGGACTGCGTGCTCAGTCGTATGCGGCCTGGGCCGCGCGCTTTTCTCGAGAGATCTTCAGAGAAAAAGATTCAAGAGACCTTTGCAGGTTTCAAGCATCGTTTTACTACTGATGATGATTTAAAGGACCTGCTTTTGGGTATCAAGAAAGTTTTGCAAAAGCACGGGTCGCTTAACCAGTGTTTTGTTCAGCACTATGATGAACAACACGAAACAATTTTGCCTGCTTTGGAGAATTTTGTAAAAGAGATCACTCATGAGGGAGAAGGAACCAAGCTACTTCCATGCCCATCTAGAAAGAGCGCATGCAAGAGGTTAAACCTTTTTTTGCGCTGGATGGTAAGAAACGATGCAGTTGATCCTGGTGGCTGGGAAGGCGTATGTACTTCAAAGCTCATCGTGCCGTTGGATACACACATGCATAAGATCGCCTTAAGCCTTGGCATGACAAAGCGCAAGCAAGCCAATATGCGCACTGCACTTGAAATCACCAGGTCCTTTGCAAAAATATTTCCTCAGGATCCTGTGAAATATGATTTTGCGCTGACCAGGTTTGGAATACGAAACGATATGGATATAAAGGAGATCATATGAACATGTTTTGTTATCAGTGCGAACAGACTGCACAGGGTAGGGGCTGCACGGTGAAGGGCGTGTGCGGTAAAGAGCCTGAGGTTTCGTCCCTCATCGACCTCACGATGCATGCGGTAAAGGGTGTGGCTATGTATGCGCATAGGGCGCGCAAGTTCGGCGCCAAGGATCATGATATCGACCTTGGTGTGGTTGAGGCCCTATTCTCTACAATCACAAACGTAAACTTTGATCCCAAGCGTTATGAAGTGTTGCTCAATCACCTGGCGCAGCTGCGCAACAAGGCAAGATCGATGTACGAAAGCGCGTGCCGCGCTGCGGGCAAGGAGCCTGAAAAACTTTCCGGTCCTACCCAGTGGCAGCCCGCATCTGATCTAGCTGCGCTTGAAGAGCAGGGGCTTAAGTATTCAGTATCAAAGAGAAGAGAAAAGTATGGCGATGATGTTTGTGGGCTGATGGAACTTCTCACCTACGGCCTTAAGGGGACTGCAGCGTATGCTGATCATGCTCAAATACTTGGACAGGAGGATGATGAGATCTATGCATTCTTTCACGAGGCCCTCGATTTTCTCACAAACGAAAACCAGGATGCTGATGCGCTAACTGCGATGGTGCTTCGGTGTGGTGAAATAAACTTTAAGGTCATGGGCCTTTTGGATGCTGCAAATACCGGCGCATACGGTAACCCCACTCCGACCAGTGTGCGAGTCGAACCAATAAAAGGTAAGGCCATCTTGGTTTCAGGCCATGACCTGAAGGATCTGGAAGAACTCTTAAAACAAACAGAAGGCAAAGGTATTAATGTTTACACCCATGGCGAGATGTTGCCTGCGCACGGCTACCCCGGGCTTAAGAAATACAAACACCTTGTAGGGAATTATGGTGGTGCTTGGCAGGATCAGCAAAAAGAGTTTGACGCTTTTCCAGGCTCGATTCTCATGACCACCAACTGTATTCAAAAACCCAAAGATTCATATAAGGGCAGGATTTTTACCTCAGGGCTTGTTGCTTGGCCAGGCGTGCATCACATTGCAGATCGCAACTTCGCACCAGTTATCGAAATGGCGATGGCCTCTGAAGGTTTTAAACAAGACGGCCCGGATAAGACGATCACTGTAGGGTTTGGGCATAATGCTGTTATGGGCGTTGCAGACAAGGTGGTAGAGGCTGTTAAGAGCGGTAAGATAAAACACTTCTTCCTCATCGGCGGATGCGATGGTGCAAAGACCGGCCGCAACTACTATACCGAATTTGCGCAAAAGGTTCCAAAAGACTGCGTGATACTAACGCTGGCGTGCGGCAAGTATAGGTTCAATAAACTTAACTTTGGCGATATAGGCGGCATTCCTAGGCTAATCGACTGCGGCCAGTGCAACGATGCCTATTCAGCAATACAGATTGCCGTTGCGCTTTCAAAGGCGTTTGATTGTGGGGTCAACGACCTTCCGCTCTCCCTTGTTCTGTCGTGGTATGAGCAGAAGGCTGTGTGTATATTGCTTACGCTTTTGCACCTTGGAATAAAGAATATGCGCTTGGGTCCCAGCTTGCCGGCGTTCATAACACCTGATGTGCTAAACGTGCTGGTAAAAAAATTCGATTTAAAACCCATAATCACGCCGGATGAGGATCTGAAGACGATAACTGCTTAAAAACCTCTTTAAATGCCTGTTTCAACGCATTTCTAGCTGGGGTCTGACTACCCCAAATCCACACGAGCTGTATTATTAATACTGCACGGTTGATATAATAATTCCCGACTTTGACACTTAAAAGTCATGTACCCCCGGCAGAGCCGGGGGCTTGAAAAACCGTGAACCGCTCAAAGCGGTTAAAACCTACCGAAACATATTCAGCTGATCGAGCCGTTGGTCTTCCTTTTCCTGATTCCTTATGTATTCGCGTACTGCG
>JBDRBN010000036.1:0-2714 GCA_043822785.1 Pseudomonadota bacterium | reverse complement strand
CGCATCGATATGCCATAACCTTGCTCCTTTCGGAAAAAAACTATAGCATATCATTAATATATTGAAGCATTGCTTTCCACTGCCCTCTCATATTTTTTTGTCAAAGAACTTTGAACCCTCCCCTATTGCGACACAGTCTCTTGGGGGAGAGGGTTAGGGAGAGGGGTAATCCAAGAAATGCCACACAATAAATACAATCCAGTAACCCAAAAAATAGTTTCCGATCTGAAAAAGATAGTCGGCGACAAGTACGTGATCTTTGACGATCGCGAAAAGCTCGAGCCCTATTCCCATGACGAGATTCCAGGCACAGACTTTAGAAGCATGCCCGAGGCAGTAGTTCGTCCTAGGTCTGCACAAGAAATCTCTAATATAATGAAGCTCGCAAATCGCGATAACATTCCTGTTACACCTAGAGGAGCTGGCTCTGGCCTTTCTGGCGGCGCAGTACCGGTTCATGGCGGTATAGTTCTCTGCATTGATCGCATGAATAAGATACTGGAACTCGACAAAGAAAACATGATGGTGGTTGTTGAGCCGGGCGTTATCACAAATGACATCAACGAGTATCTTAAAGGGCATGACCTGTTCTATGCAGGCTACCCAATGAGCCTTGAGACCTGCTATATTGGCGGCAATGTTGCAGAGAACGCGGGCGGCGGTAAAGCCATAAAGTATGGAGTGACCTCGCGCTATGTGCTGGGGCTGGAAGTGGTTTTGCCTTCTGGCGAGATCGTAGAGCTTGGCGGCAAGCTCTTAAAAGACGTTACAGGTTATAACATGATTCAGCTCATGGTGGGCTCAGAAGGAACGCTTGGCATCTTTACAAAGATCATTCTCAAGGTCATCCCCTTGCCAAAGCATCAGGTAGATATTCTCTGCCTATTTAAGAGCTCTGAACATGCCATACAAGTTGTGCCAAAGATGATGACCGAGATCGGTATCACTCCTACATCCATCGAATTCATGGATCAAACTGCGGTCAAGGTTTCATGCGATTATCTAAACGAGACTATTCCATATGAAAAAGCAGGGGCCATGCTTCTTATAAGCGTGGATGGATCTGACAAAGAAAGGATAGAGCAGGAATACGAGGCGCTTGGAGAGTTTTGTGAAAAATATGGGGCCATCGAGGTTTATGTAGCTGATAATGCCACTACATCTGAGCGCGTATGGAAGGTGCGCAGAAATATTGCCGAGGCATATGGCGCGCTCACCGGCCTTCAGACCGGTGAAGATCTTTCTGTTCCACCAGCAACCATACCGCTTATGGTTGCAGAGGTGGCAAAGATTGCCAAGAAATACGGGGTGAGTGCAGCATGCTATGGCCACGCTGCAGACGGCAATCTGCACGCGCGCATCGTGGCGGATCCCGGGTGGAATCATGATCAGTGGAAAAAGGTCCTAGTCAAGATCCTAGACGACCTCTATACATTGGTACAAAAAGCAGGCGGCCGCATCTCTGGCGAGCACGGCATAGGGCACAAGCGAAAAGAATATATGCGTTATGTTGTATCTGAAGAATATCTGAACATGCTGCGCGCCATAAAACGCAGCCTTGATCCAAACAACATCCTAAATCCTGGGAAGATATTTGATGTGTAAAAACCCTACATTTCCATTATCAGGCCGGGATTTACTAGCAGAATAATGCCCAGCAGAATCATGATGGCTCCGCCGATGAATTTTATAATCTGAACCTGCCTTTCACTGATCTTTCGAGCCTTTAGGATAAATCCAAAGATTCCAATAATAACCACTAGCGGAAACACATAGACGATTATGTAGTAAAATAAGTAAAGATAGTAATGAAAACTGTTCTGCAGATACTTGCCGGAAAGCACTCCTGTATAAATAATAGGAAAACCAGCGGTGCAGGGGAGCTCAATGAGCGAAGAAAAAAGAGCCAGCGTTACAGAAGAAATTAGAAGGGCCGGCATCGATCCCATGACAATGGTGTCCTTCATCTTTCTGACCTTCCTATACAACGGTCCTCTGTGTGCGTCCTGAATGGTTAAGGAAACACCTTTTTTATAAAAGAACAGCTCCTTGCAGTTTATCACACCTGCAGCAAGGGCAATGAGCGCAATGGTGATTCTTAAAGGATCTACAAAGCCTATATACTTGAAGACATTTAACCATGCAGCCATAAACAGATAATAAAAAGCGCCCACTACCACTACAAACGTATAGCCCACCATGTAAATTCTGAGTCTGGAATGAGATGCTGAAACCAAAAATCCCAGAAGAAGGGTTAACACGAACATATTGCAGGGATTAAAACCATCGATGATGGCAATGACGAATGTAAATGCAGGCAGTGGCAGTGTGATGCCCATTCGCCTTATGGTATCAGGCGGAATATGCATTGCCCCAGTAAATAAGGCTATGAGTATAGCAGCCGTTACAATGGCAATTATCCATGTTGATTTGTTCTTGCCGGGAGTTTCTGTTCTGTTCATGTCAGTGGCCGTATTTAAACGCCTTCATTATATTATTATATTGCTCGGCAGGTTTTTGCCCAACATAGGCCATACAATTTACTATAAGCGTTGGAACAAACTGGACCTCAAGATCGTATGTCCTTAGTTGTTTCATTCCATACGCGGTCGTTATGTCGAGTGGAATATAATACGACTCAAGCCCTTCTTTTCGTATGATGTCTTCAATTACAGAGCTTGTCTGCTTGCATTTGGGGCAATAACGGGATGAGA
>JBDRBN010000035.1:0-8315 GCA_043822785.1 Pseudomonadota bacterium | reverse complement strand
AACGCAGTACGCGAATACATAAGGAATCAGGAAAAGGAAGACCAACGGCTCGATCAGCTGAATATGTTTCGGTAGGTTTTAACCGCTTTGAGCGGTTCACGGTTTTTCAAGCCCCCGGCTCTGCCGGGGGTACATGACTATTCAACTAAATTGGCAGAGGAAGTAAAGTTGGATTTCGTATATTACCAGGCTAATGGTCATCATAAAAAAGCCGAGCTCTTAGCCCGGCTTCTGAGAAGAAACAGGAGCGAGGAGCGGGTACGTGCTGCCCTGATCGCCTTGAGATTCATAGATGAAGGAACAATCGATATCCGAAAGATAACACAAGTGGAGCACATCGAGATTCTCTCCGAAAAAACACAGGACAACTACCGGGAAGAGCTCGAAGCGTCTTACCCATTGGCACAAAGGATCCTGAAAGACTTCGAAAACAGAAAATATGTTGAAAGTATCCTGAGAAACCTTGAAAGAGAATTGAAAATGGGTGGTGTATATCCCGATTCCTTGATCTCTCTGGAAGGTGCAAGCGTATCTGATTTTCTTTACAGACTCGAATATATAAGAGCAATGATCTTCACCTACTTTCCGATGTTTAAGGTCGAAGATATCTTCAACCACGCCATAAGCGAACTCAAATGCGATGTGGGCGATTATCAAACCGAAGCCCCTTCATTTTACGAAGCCTGGCTCGCTGAAATGGCCATGGCTGTAACGCTTCACTCGCAGATAATATCCATTCAGAATGATACTCAAAGGCCGCTGTTGGTAGTGCTCAATGAACGCACTGCACCGACCTATTTTGGTCGCGACCATCTTCCCCGAAGCTATGCGCAAAGATTCGGCATAGTGCAAGATGTCGATGATGAAGAAATTTTAAATGATCTGGGGCGTGAATTTGATTCCCATGAAGATTTGTTTGCTCTGGGTCAACAGATTTTCAGCAGGGGATTAATTTTCCCTCTTGGCGGCTTTAAAATTGCCTCGACCCGTAATGATATTGAAGATCATACCCTTGGGGTCTACATAAGAAACATCACAAGAATGATGCTTCTCATGGGCGGAGACGTGGTTTTTGTTGATATGAGTCGGCGGCGGGTGGGAGGATCGACGTCGTACCTCTATGAATATCTCGAGGCTAAAAATCTGGCCAGTATCCGGCCCCACGGCAAATTACAGGAAAGGAATAACAATCAATTTGACGGCCGAAGGGGAAGATTCGGCCTTATGCCAAGGGACATCGATAAACCGGTGACATGGCATCTTTTGGATCCCTGCAAGATTGATCCGGAAGAATTCAAACAGACTGTTATGTACTTGAAAGCCGATCCTCAAACCGCTGAGGCACAGTATCAAAAGTTGAGCAGGCATCTTTCCGATTATCTGGGCGCGAATAAACCTTTTGCTGATGACAGGGAGCATGCATTTTACTCTATGCACAGCCATGATATAGGCAGCCCTGCCAGAGGCGTTGCCGCTCGCTATCGAAAAACAAAACCCGCATGGTTCATTCCCGACCTTGAAATGGGAATAGTTCCAATCCATGAGTTTCTGGCAAAAATCACGGGCAGGGTCGTTCCTCATCTGGTAAACGGGCAGATTGATGAAGCTGTGCCATATCACCGCTTTCCGCCTTATTTAACGGCAAGGGTGGACGCCATTTTAAAAGGACTCGGCATCGAGGCAAAAAATATAAGAAAGAGATTTTACGGGTCTGATTGTTTTGGATATTTAATTACCGGCATCGATGATCCTCGAGAGAAAATGATGCTGCGATCTAAATTACTCCAGGCTTTTATAGAAAAAAAATTAAAACTGCGCGCTGTCAACGCCGGCATATCCATCGATATTGTTCACGGATCAGTGGACAAAGGAGCGGCTGTAAGGCATTTTTCAAGAGCAACCGGAATTTCTGAAGGAGAAATAGTAAGGGTTGGAGATCAACCGCGCGGAAATGACGCCTCGCTATTACGCGGCAGAAGATCATATAACGTCGGAAAAGACGTTCGTTCAGACAACATTAAAAATACTGTGCAAAAGGGGCCCGATGGAGTTTTGGAGGTGATGCAGGAAGCAGCTCAGGAAGGTTTTGATGCCATAGCACTTGACATAGATGGAACAATTGAAAGCGATCCGAGGGTTCTTCTAAAGATAAATTATTTTCTTCAGAGCGGCAAAAAAGTAGCTATTGTAACCGGAAGGGGAGAAAGCATCAGAAGAAAATTATTAATGCCGCTGGAAGAACTGGGGCTCAGCCCGAAAGCCAGATCAAATCTGCACATTTATCTTTTTAACGGCGCCTTATACATGAAGGCATTTCAATAAAGTGCGCGCATTCAAGAACCAATAACAAGTCGGTTGTTACTGGTAGGGCAGCATACCAGTAAGAATCAGCTTCCTGCTGGTTTTATAGACCTTGACCGCTCCCAACAATCCGAATAAAAGGCCTAAAACATTGACTGGGCGACGTTTTCCAGGTTAAAAGTCGCATAATTCAGTGGTTTGCAGCAGATTGCGTAGCTCACGCTCGCAATGACAGTAAGGTGGGTTTGTTTCGAAATTCGATATTCGAATTTGGAGGAAGTTATGGCGCAAAAGAGAACATTTGAGACAGCCATGGAGGATTTAGAGGGCGTGGTTCGCCAATTAGAGGGCGGAAGCCTCACCCTTGATGATTCCTTGGCTGCATTTGAAAAGGGCATAAATCTTGCCCGCGAATGCGAGATAAAACTTACCGAGGCAAAGGGAAAGATCGAAAAGCTGATCACTGATTCACAGGGCAATATTAAAACTGAAACATTTGAGGTGAAATAAGAAATATGGACTTCAATCGATACATCCAAGAAAGACAGCAATGGTTAGAAGCTGCGCTAACCCGTTCAATAGACGATGAAGCTATCCCAGAACGACTTCGTGAGGCCATGAAGTATAGCCTAGAAGCTGGCGGCAAACGCCTTCGTCCGATTTTAACGTTTGCTGGCGCCGAGGCTGTGGGCAGCAGCGCAGATGCAGTGATGCCGGTTGCCGTTGCAATCGAGATGATCCATACGTTTTCTCTAATCCACGATGATCTCCCTTGTATGGATGACGATTCATTAAGGCGCGGCAAGCCCACAAATCACAAAGTATATGGCGAGGCCACCGCGATCCTTGCCGGCGACGGCCTCTTGGCCGAAGCGTTTTATGTGCTTTCCGAAGCGCGCACAAGCTTAGATCCATATCTTCTAATCGATACGATTCATGATATAGCATTAGCTACAGGTGGTCGGGGCATGACCGGAGGTCAGGTCATAGATATGCAGTCCACAGGAAAGAGCATAAGCGAGGCAGCTCTTATGAGACTGCATCGTTATAAAACCGGCGCGCTCATAAAAACATCCGTAACATCGGGCGCCAGGCTGTGCGGCGCGTCTAAAGAACACTTAGATGCCCTTAGTCGCTACGGCGAATCAGTGGGGCTTGCATTCCAGATTGCCGATGACATTCTGGATGTAGAAGGCAAAGAGGATCTAATAGGTAAGGATGTGGGCAGCGATAAGCACAAGGGCAAATCCACATACCCGCAGGTCATAGGTCTTGACGCTTCTCGAAGTCAGGCAGAGGCGCTTGTGAATCAGGCTGTATCTGCGATTAGGATCTTCGGCGATAAAGCCGAACCATTAAAGCGCATAGCGCGATACACCATAGAGCGTAACAAATGAAACAAATATGCGATGAAATAAAACTCGAAACGCAGCAGCCGATCGAGTTTGTGGATATAACCGATCGCGTGAATAAGGCGCTATCCAAAAGCAATATAAGGCAGGGCCTTCTCAATGTGTTTAGCCGCCACACAACATGTGCGGTCAAAATCAATGAAAGATGCACGCGCCTTCAAGAGGACATGAAAGAGCTTCTCGAGAAAACCATTCCCAATGCCGAGTACAAGCATGACAAGGGCACGGTGGATGGCCGGGCCAATGGCCGTGGTCATTTGATGTCGCTCATGCTGAATGCATCTGAGACCATTCCGGTAGTTGACGGAAAGCTTTCGCTGGGCAATTGGCAATCAGTGTTTTTTATCGAACTCGATGGCCCACGAACTGAGCGTAGTATAGTTGTTAGATTAATTGGAGAGTGAATGAGATGCTGGAATTGTCATTGCGAGGAGTCGAAGACGACGAAGCAATCCCCATTGTGTCATCGGATTTTAGGAGATTGCTTCGCTACGCTCGCAATGACATTCTGATGCTCATGATTATAATGCAACTTTGGAGGATTCATGAACACAACAGATACGCAGGGCTTCTTTGCAGAAGAGGAAACGCTAGACAGGGATGAGTATCTCTTCTTCACCTATATTTTTGAAACGCAAAAAGATCCTCGCGCAGCAGCTGCAGCCTTGGCACAGGAGCAATCTACTGCCCAGTGGGCAAGACCTGGCAAGGACGAAGATTTTCGCACGCGCTTTGGTGCAAAGGTTGTAGCGCTGGATGTGCTGGAAGAATCAAAGATATCCGCCTTTGGTGCCCCCGCAGACGCTGGGACCAAGTTTATTCGAGCCCGCGTGCGCATAGCACATCCTCATCGCAACTTTGGAGCGCGTATTCCCAACCTGCTCACCGCTGCCATGGGTGAAGGCGCATTCTTCTGCCACGGAATAAGCACAATCAAACTCATCGATATCGAGTTTCCTGATGTGTACCTCGACTCATTTCAAGGTCCTCAGTTCGGCACAAAGGGTCTTAGAGAGCTGCTTTGCATTTGGGATCGTCCGCTCTTCTTCGGCGTTGTTAAGCCAAACATAGGTCTTGAGCCTGCTGATTTTGCCAAGATCGCTCATGAGGCGTGGCTCGGAGGTTTAGATGTTGCCAAGGACGACGAGATGCTGGCCGATCCCTGCTACTGCCCATTTGCAGAAAGAATGCGCTTTGTAGGCAAGGCGCGTCGCGTGGCAGAAGATAAGACAGGTGAGTCTAAGATGTTCATCGCCAACATCACCGACGAGGTGGACAGATTGATGGAGCTTCACGACATAGCAGTGGGCGAGGGCATAAATGCTGTGATGGTCAATGTTATGGCCACTGGCCTTTCTGCGGTGAGGGCTTTGAGAAAGAACTCGTCAGTGCCCATCATAGCGCACTTTGATTGCATAGCTCCCATGTCGCGTCATCCTTATTTTGGAGTTTCAACCACGGTGCTCACAAAGCTAGAGCGCTTGTGCGGATGCGATGCCATAATAATGCCTGGTTTTGGAAGCAGGATGATGACGCCTGACGATGAGGTCATAGCAAATGCAGATGTTTGCACATCAAGCTTGGGTAGGATCGCTTCATCACTGCCAGTGCCAGGGGGCAGCGATTGGGCCGGCACCTTGCCCATGATGCATGAGAAGCTAAGGACCATTGATTTTGGTCTGGTGCCTGGCCGCGGCGTTTTCGGACATCCCTTAGGCCCCAAGGCAGGTGCAGCGAGCTTAAGACAAGCTTGGGAAGCCGTGGTTCGTCGCATCGACATTGCGGATTTTGCAAAAGATCATCCTGAGCTTAAAGAAGCGATTAAAGCTTTTGCTGATGCGCAAACAATCGATACCACTATGGATGAGGCCATGCTTTCATGGCGCGGATTTACCGGCGTTCCCCTTATTTTTCAGCGCAACTGATAAGAGGTAGGTAAAATGAAAAAGGTTTTTTCGATATTTGCTATTGCCGTCGTTTATCTTTGCTCGCATGCGATTTGCGCACATGCGAAAGAGACGGCAATCGATGACACTGTATTTAATGCCTACACGCCTGCCATAATGCATTATGGCCTGATATCGGCTTACGAAAACCCAGATCCTTCAAAGCTGCGCAACTTTGTGGTGCTAGAGAATGGAGGCATTCCTGCAGAGAGGGCGCGTTTTTTTATCACATGGTCTGATTATGACTATCGTGGCGTGGTCATCCATTTGGACAAGGAAGATAAAATAACTACACGAAGGGGCAAGCCCTATGCTTATCTTAAGCGCGGAGATGTCATGGCAGTAGTTGATTATAAGCGCTTTAACAACACGATCTATTTAAAGCTTTTATCCGCTGATGTATATGTGCCCGAAAACAGAAAGAACGATAAAAGGCACGCAAGGGTAAGCGTGATGTTGGGCTTTAAGTTTCCAAAAGATGTCTTTAAGAATGATGATGCCGACGCCGTGATTGCAAAGATGGAAGAATGGATAAAGCCTTTTCCAGACTTGCAACAGGCTATGGCATACGCAACCGTTATTGGAGATAAACCGTTATATATTGAAGAGGCTATACCTAAGGCTAAGGTTGAGGCCGAGGATAAGCGCATAAAGAATTTGGAGGACAAGATTGAGAAGACTAGACAAAACTTGGAAGAAGCGGAGAAAGAGCTTAAAGACATCAAGGAGGAGAAATGAGATCTTCCTTTATCATAAAGTGTGCTCTAGTTATCATGCTTGCGCTATGCACAGGTGCATGCGGATATAGCGTAGGCAGAGATGGTGAAGGCGAAGGTATTACAGTTACGCTTTCACCAGCCGACGGAACAACCGAGCAGCCCGTGGATGTTGATGTGACTGCAGAGTTTGGCGATACAATTGAGCAGCCAATAAGCTGGTATGATGTTTTTTCGCTAAAAAAAGGAGGGGCAGGCGATAATCTGTGCACAGATATCACCTATAGCACCGAGTCCAAGATAGCCACGTGTCATCACGACGACCTTGATGTTGATACCAGTTATGAAACCAGGTTGAGCGGCGTACTTCAGACAAACGGCAAGATAGTTATCTTTAGTACTGCACAGTAATATCTTATGTAACATGCAAGAGACGATACTGGTCACTGTTAAACATTTCATCCAACACCGATTTTAAATCTGGCTGGCCGATCTCTTCAAGATCATAATAGACTCGCATGGAAGGTTGAGAAATATTTATTACCCTTCTTATATCTATGGGGCTGCCTATGAGTACCAGATCGCATGGCGTAGCCTTGATCGTTTCTTCAAGGTCGTGTAGCTGGTCTTCATAATATCCCAAAGCAGGCAGCACTTTTCCCAAGTGAGGATATAAATTGTAAGCCTCTTTTATAGAGCCAACTGCATATGGCCTTGGATCTACTATTTCAGCTGCGCCATGCTCGCGAGCTGCAACCATTGCTGCTCCAAAGCTCATACCGCCATGGGTTACTGTAGGTCCATCTTCAATTACCAACACGCGCTTGTCTTTAATATCCTCTGGCTTATCAGCCGTGATCTTTGACGCGCCCTTGATGACTTTTGCGCAAGGATTAAATTTTCTTATATTCTCCATCACTATGTCGATCTGCTCGGCGCTAGCCTCTTTGTATTTATTTATGATGAGCACATCGCTGCTTATGAAGTTTATCTCTCCTGGATAGTATGTAATTTCATGTCCTGCGCGAAGAGGATCTATGACCGTGATCTCCAAATCAGTCTTGATAAACGGCATGTCGTTGTTTCCGCCGTCCCACACTATGATGTCAGCTTCTTTTTCAGCCTGCCGAACTATAGCTTCGTAGTCTATGCCGGCATATACGACGAGCCCCTCGTCAATGTAAGGCTCGTATTCTTCTCGTTCCTCTATCGTGCAGTCGTGGCGATCTAAATCCTCGTAAGAAGAAAAACGCTGAACAGCCTGTTCTGTCAGATCGCCGTATGGCATGGGATGGCGTATTGCCACAACCCTTTTGCCACGCTCAATAAGAAGGGATACCAGCTTTCTTGATGATTGGCTTTTGCCGCTGCCTGTGCGCACGGCGCACACTGATATGACAGGAACAGAGGCTTTGATCTGCGTGCTGTGGGGTGACAAAAGCATATAGTCAGCGCCTGCTGCAAGCACCTGCGAGCCCTTTTGCATGACGTATTCGTGCGACACGTCGCTGTAGGAGAACACTACTAGATCTATTCGTTCATTCTTGATGATCTCTGTTAACTCTTCCTCTGAATAGATGGGAATGCCATTCGGATAGTTATTGCCTGAGAGGGCAGAGGGATATTTGCGATCCTCGATGTTGGGGATCTGTGTTGCCGTAAACGCTATTACGTCGTATTCGGGATTGTCGCGGAAATATGTGTTGAAATTATGAAAGTCGCGACCGGCCGCCCCCATAATGAGCACCCGCTTTTTCGCCATAAAAGCTCCTCATTACTACAAATTCCAAATCCCAAACTCCCACTGCTGTCGCGTTAGAACTGCTTGTTTTTCATGGATGTCATTGCGAGCAAAGCGAAGCAATCCCCTTATAACCTGTGTTTGCGGGAGATTGCTTCGTCGCTAAACGCTCCTCGCAATGACACCTAGACATGAGAAA
>JBDRBN010000034.1:0-28122 GCA_043822785.1 Pseudomonadota bacterium | reverse complement strand
AACGCAGTACGCGAATACATAAGGAATCAGGAAAAGGAAGACCAACGGCTCGATCAGCTGAATATGTTTCGGTAGGTTTTAACCGCTTTGAGCGGTTCACGGTTTTTCAAGCCCCCGGCTCTGCCGGGGGTACATGACTTATTGGGTGGGGGTATCAATGCACGTTTCGCGTGAGATGGATTATGGCGTAAGGGCGATGTTGGTTCTTGCTGCACATGAAGGAGATGTTGTATCCAAGCGCACGATCGCTACGGAATATTGCATTCCAGTCAACTTTCTTGCCTTAATTCTTCCTAAGCTCGTTCATGAAGGGTTTATAGAATCATTGCCAGGTCCAAAAGGGGGATATAGGCTGGCAAAGCCCTCTGCCAAGATTTCTTTGTATGATGTAGCATGTGCTGTGGATGAGGAGTTTAAGCTCAGTCACTGCCTGGATCCTAAAAAAGGATGTGAGATGAGCAAGAAATGCCCAGTGAGCAGCGTTTGGCAAAAACTTCAGCAGGAATGCATAAGCCTTTTAAAACAGGTTACGTTTGATAGCCTTGCAAAGCAGTACAAGGCTTAAGATGTCATTGCGAGCGCAGGCCCGTACTACGGGCCGCAGCGAAGCAATCTCAGGATAATCGGAGATTGCTTCGACCCTTTGGGTCTCGCAATGACAATCGCAGGGGGGATATGAGAAGATGGGCTCTGATAGTTGCTTTTTTTAGCGCGCTCCTTGGCGTTGTCCTTTCAATACTCTCAACACTTCAACATTTTAGAATCATGAGCGAGGGGCTCGAGCGTGCTAGCTTCTGCGCGATCAGCGATACCATAAACTGCGATATCGTAAACGCCAGCAGCTATTCCACATTTTTAGGGGTGCCCATTGCATGGTGGGGGCTGTGCTATTATGCGGTGCTTGGTTTTTTGGCCCTGTTTGCGTTCTTTTCCAAAAAGGAAAGGCGTGCCAATATCTCTGTAGCTTGGTTCATGTCTTGTGGAAGCATACTCTATAGTATCTTTCTGGCATACGTTGCGCTCGTTATTCTTGAGGTCGTTTGTATAGAGTGCATGGGCATGTATGTGGCCAACATAATCCTGTTCATCTTCCTCTTTATTGCGCTTAACATTCCGATCGGAGGTTTGGTGAGATTCATTCGCGATTATGTAAGAGCGGTCTTTGGCAAAGCCTCAAATCTAGGCTTTAAACCCAGGATCATTGGGCATGCTATAGGGATCGGCGCTGTGTTTCTGGTGGGATGGGGCATCATAGCTACTGTGTCAGCAAAAGAGACCAAGGCATATGACAACGTGAGCCCAGATGAAAAACTGAGTGCTTTTTACATGCGATCGCTGCACGACATAGAGGCTAATCCTGAATGGGCAGTGTGGGGAAATCCAGATGCAAAGGTTACGATCATCGAGTTCAGCGAATATCAGTGCCCGTTCTGCCGCATAGCAGCTTTAAACGTGAAGCCATATCTGCAGGAGTTTAAAGACGATGTTCGCTATTACTTCGTGAACTTCCCTCTGGATAATGCCTGCAACGATGAGATGAAACAACCCATGCATCCTCTGGCCTGCTATGCAGCAAAGGCTGGCATCTGTGCTCAGGAGCGTGGCGATTTTTGGTGCTTTCACGACGATCTTTTCAGAAACCAAAAATCTCTTAGCAAAAAGAAGATTCTGGATCTTGTAAAGAAGCACGCGTGGGACGTCAAAGAGTTCGAGGCTTGTATTGAGTCGCCCAAGGCCCTTGCCAGGGTGAAGCGCGAGATCGAAGCAGCCCGCAGCATCTATGTAACCAGCACTCCCACCATACTGCTCAACGGGCGAAAGCTCCGCTACTGGCGCGACCCCAAGTTTTTGCAAAGGGTGGTAAAGGAAGAGATAAGAGGGTGAAGAAATAGAATTTATGAAACGGGCTGCTTATGAGAAAAGCATTGATATTGGCGTTAATTTTATTTTCAGGCTGTCTTGGAGAGGGCTTTGCCATGAGTGAAAGTAACCGATCAGATAACCCTGTTCAGATTAAAAAAATAATTTACCAATTTCATGATGCATCCGTCCCTCCCCAATATCACAGGAGTTATGTGATTACTGTGACCCCTGGCATGGCAAAGATCGTGATAGACAGCTATGGAGACATTCTTGCAGGTAAGCAAAATAAAATAACGGAAAAGCAGTTCGAAGGTATTGTCAAATCGCTTCGTAAAAACGGCATAAAAAATGTGAAGCTGAAAGACAATGAAGGATGCACAGGCGGAACCGGTGAAAGCATTTCGTATTCTGATGAACAAAAGGAAATATTTTCGGGCACGGTTTACCACTGCGGGGGAATCGATTCGGGCAATTTAGGCGGTGACATAAAGAGTTTTGCAGAGGATGTTAAAAAGTTGATAAAGAAATGGCCAGATACAAAGAAGTGAAATAACGGAAACAAAAGGGCCTCTACTGCTTCTTTGAACTCTTCACGCCGTGTTTGGCTTCCATCTTTTCGTAGTGGTCGATCACCTTTCGCACATATTTGCGCTTTTCCATATAGTCGCCGGGGAAGAAGCTGCGCTTGAAACCATAGATGATGAGGTCCTTTAGTTTTCTGGAGTGAATTTCAAAATTCGATACCGCAAGCTTGACCTCATTTGTGACATTGGTGTTTGAGATGAGGCGGTTATCAGTGCAAAAGGTCACGGAAATGCGCTTATCCAACATCTTTGCCAAAGGATGATCCTTTATGCTCTTAAGATTCGGCATGGTCTGAAGATTTGAGGTGAGGCACACCTCGATAGTGATGCGGCGATCGGCTATATACTCCCAAAGATCACGCGCGTATTTTTCTCTTTCTTCCTTTGTAGGAAGTTCAACCAGATCGGCATCAAAGATATGGGTGCCGTGGCCGATGCGATCTGCATGGCAATCGGTTATGGCTTGAAATATGGATGCAGGGCCATAGTCCTCGCCCGCGTGCACTGTCTTTTTAAGAAAGTGTTTGAGCGCCAACTCATATGACTTTCTGTGAGTCTCTGCAGGATAGCCCCGCTCAGCGCCAGCCAGATCAAAACCTGCAATGGGTATTGCGTTTACATCCCTTGCGTGTACGAGCGCCCGAACCAGATCGATGGAAGCCAAACCCTGCATCTCCTCTTCAGGCATATAAGGGTGCATCTCCATGAGCCTGTGATAATAGCCAGTGCCCTGGGCTTTGAACATGCGCATGGCACAGCCGATGATGCCATACTCAAAACGGGGAAGCTCGCCATCCTTAATTTCTTTGCGTGAGTTGATTTCTTTTTTGGCACGAGCAAGGCCTTTGTTTACGCTTATCAGCACTTCGTCCACGTTCATCGATGGGTTGGCATGAAGCTGTGGAGCAAAGCGCGGCTCAAAGTAGCACACACCCTCGTCAAAGTTATCAAATGCCATTTCATAGGCTATGCGCTCAAGCGCTTCAGGCGTTTGAGAAACTGCGATCGTATATTGAAAACCTTGAAGATAATCCGGCAGATCAGCGTAACGCTTTTTGTAAACCTTTTCGCGCAATCCTTCTTCAGTATAAGAGGGCAGGGTGATCTTCTGTTCCTTCGCAATATCTATGAGCGTGCTCAAACGGATGCCGCCATCTAAGTGCGTGTGCAAATCAGTCTTGGGAATATCTTTTAAGAATTCATCAGAAAAATTTGTCATAAGCCTCCTATATCACTTTGGATCCGTATGTACTGTTACAATAGCGCCGGGTATGGCGCGTTTGATATCAACGATTATTGTTTCGGTTAAATTGTGAGCTTCATTAAAGCTAGCTGTGCGATCGATCTCTAAATGAAACTCAATTTCCTTTTCAGCGCCGACCTTTCGCGTGCGCAGCCTGTGATAGCCGCGTACCATGGGCCCTTGCGAGCAAATGCATTTGTCGATTATGGCGATCATATCGCCGGGCAAGGAGCGATCCATGAGTTGTGAAATCGCATCGTGTCCAATCCGCAACGCAGAAATTATTATATACAACGAGATGATTACGGAGATTATGGGGTCGGCGTTTTTGATCTTTGCCCAAAGCTCAAGGCCCAGCGCCAAGAGCACGCCGGCATTGGTCCACACATCTGCGCCAAAGTTTAGGGCGCCGGCGGCAATAGATGCTGATTCAGTAGCCCTGCCAACTCTTTTCATCAGATGCGCTAAAAAAATACTTACCGCTAGTGCGAGTAAAATTATGGCGATGGCTACTCCTTCATCCACAAGCATATATCCGTCGATCATGCGGTGAAACGCCTGAATGATGAGGTATCCTGCTGATACTGCGATAAACGCTGCTTGAAAGAGGCCGGCGATTGCCTCTGCCTTTCCATGGCCGAACTGGTGCTTAGCATCAGCTGGTTTTTCTGCTGACCTCACGGCTACAAGGCTTATGCCCATGGAGCAGACATCAGCAAAGGAGTCCAGAGCGCTGGCCAAAACGCTTATGGATGATGAGATGAGTCCAACCACCAGCTTTACAATCGCAAGCCCAAGAGAGGAAAGAAGCGCAATAAGCACTGTGCGGCTCTTGACGTTCATGGCGCGGATTATGTGTAGAGATTACGGTAAATGCAAGCGCGAGCAATGCTCCTTCCCCTTTGTAAGGGGAGGGTTGGGGTGGGGGAGATCAGGTAAAAAAACCCCGATGCATGGGGCATCGGGGTTTTTTTTATTGTTTAGCAAGTTATTGACTAGAGATAATAATAGCCTCCCTTGACGGGTCCCATTTGATCGCTACTCAAACCAATGCTTTCTGCTGTTACGCCCTCCACACCCACACTGAAAGGGCCAGGCTGTTCGGGTTGAGGAGCAGGTTGTGCTACAGGTGCTGGAGTTGGCTTTGGTTTTGCTGGCTGGGCTGGTAGCTCATTCTTTGCTTCCTTATTGGTTTCCTTCTTGGCTTCTTCTTTGGCTTCTTTTGGTTTTCCTGCAGTGATTGTAGTTCCACCGTTATTCTTCTCATCTTTTTTGTCGGCAGCCTGTTGCTGTGCTGGTGCTGATGCAGGATTTTGGGGTACTGCAGGGGTTCCATAGTTTGGCGGTAGAAGTCCTGCTCCAATGTTACCTGCTAGACGAGGGTCAATTGGAAGCATAGTCAAACCAGTCATCCTAGAAGAGACAGGCCGTTTATTCTTGTCGCTGTCATTTGAATTAATAGGAGCGTTTGGATCAGGTACTGATGCTAGGCCTGTGAATCCTTTGTTTCCATCAACTGATGCGGTCATATATCCTCCCTAAATAGACTAATATTTCGTGTCATATATATTATCGGCAGGCAGGTACCCCAAAGTTGCGTTCATTCGATTAATAAATATGCTTAAATTACAAGGAGTTGTGGGGCTGTCATTGCGAGGAGCCCTTCGACGTTGCTCAGGACAGGCTCCGCGACGAAGCAATCCCCGATTAGCTTGAGATTGCTTCGGTCCTTTGGACCCCGCAATGACAAGCAGTCAGATTTCTCTCCGCTCTTCAAGGGCGCGGGAGAGGGTAGAGGCATCGATGTATTCGAGGTCTCCTCCAACAGGAATTCCAGAAGCCAATCTTGTGATCTTTATTCCAGAGGTTTTTAGGATCTTCGAGAGGTATAGCGCTGTTGCTTCTCCTTCAACATTTGCGTTTGTGGCAACAATCACTTCTTCTGTTTCTCTGCCTTCAAGGCGGCGAACTAGCTCTACTATCTTTATGTCATCAGGCCCAACTCCATCCAATGGTGAGAGCGCGCCATGTAATATATGATAATGACCACGAAACGAATGGGTTCTTTCCACTGCCATAACATCTGACGGATCTTCAACTACACATATAACTGTTGGGATGCGGCGCGTATCAGAGCATATATCGCACGGATCATTCTCAGTAAGGTTCATGCACTCAGAACAAAGGCGCACCTTTTCCTTTACGTCCATGAGTGCGCTAGAGAGTGCTTGTGCATACTCGCCTGGCTGCCTGAGTATGAAAAAAGCCAAGCGCTGTGCTGTGCGCTCGCCAATTCCAGGCAGCTTTGCCAGCTCATGTACCAATCGGTCTATAGGCGTCATCCAAGCATCCCTGATAAGCCGCCGAGCCCACCCATCATTCCAGAAAGCGACTCCTGTATGGCATCGGTTGCCCTCTTAAAACCTTCGTTCACAGCTGCGGTCACCAGATCCTCAAGCATCTCCACATCCTCTTTATCCACTATGCTAGGATCTATGGTGAGCTTTATGAGCTCGTGCTTGCCGTTGACTTTAGCAGTGACCATTCCTCCGCCAGAGCTTGCTTCAAACGTCAGCTTTGCAAGCTCCGCCTGCTTCTTTTGCATCTCTGCCTGAAAGTTTTGCGCCTGCTTCATTATCGATTTCATATCCATCTTCATTATATAACTCCTTCCGTACCCGCGCCCGCATCCGCGTCCGCGCTATTCACCGGTCTCCACCTTCACATCATGCAGCTTTGCGCCGAGTATATCTGCTGCTTGAGAGATGATCTCGTCCTTCAGGGTCTCTCGCATAAGCTCCTTTTTCTTCTTGTATGCCTGCTTTGACGAGTTCTGTTGCGCTGCACCATTGTCATCTGTATTTACCACAAGCTCCATGGGGCGCTTGAAAAAAGTGCTGAGCAGCTCACATGCCTTTTGCATCCTCTCCTCTTCAATAAGCATCTCTGCGTAGTGCGCGTTTGCAAAGCGCAGGTTTACGGTGTTTGCATCTATTTTTTCCAGCGAAGCCTGCTGAAGAATTGCCGCAGCCTGCGGCCTTTCCCCAGCAACCCATCTCATAAACTCCTGCCACCTGCGTTCATTTGCAATATCACCGGCAGAGCGCTGGGCGGGCTCAAACGTAAGATGCGCTTCTGCATCAGCAGGCATAGGCGCAGGCGCAGAGGTGGTTACACTAGCGGGTGTGGCAAGAGGCATGCCGTCTTCCAGTATGGAATCGAGTTTGGCTACGATCTCTTCTATGGGCTTTACTGGCTCAACTTTGCACAGGCGAATGAGCCCGATTTCGAGAAGCATCTTGGGAAAGGGAGAACGCGACACAGATTCGGCAACTGAATACCATAGAGAAAATATCTGATGAAGCTGTGGAGCAGAGCTCTTTTTAGTCAATGTCCTAAGCGCTTCGATCTCATCAGTTGGAAGGTCTAAGGAAAGATGATCTTCCCCGCATTCTGCCAGCACCAACATGTGCCTTATCACTTCGAGCACATCGCTTGCAAAGCGCACAAGATCCGCGCCAGTCTGAAATATCTGGTCCAAAATGCTAAGGGCCTTATCAGCATTTTGTTCTAATGCTGCTGCCACAAGGTCAAAAAGAAGCGTGCGATCAAGACAGCCCAGCATGGATTTGATGGAATCAGCTTCAACATCATTGCCCGCAAAGGCTATGGCTTGGTCAAACAGAGACTGCGCATCCCTTAAGCTGCCTGTGGACTCGCGCGCAATCATATCTACGGCCTCGTTGCTTATCTCCACGTTTTCGGATTTTGCAATGCGCGCAAGCACGCCAGCAGTGAGCTTGGCAGGTATGCGCCTGAAATCATATCTCTGGCAGCGCGAGAGTATGGTGGCTGGTATCTTGTGCGATTCTGTGGTGGCGAAGATAAATACCACATGAGGCGGCGGCTCTTCCAATGTCTTTAGCAAGGCATTGAATGCCGGAGTAGAGAGCATGTGCACCTCGTCGATGATGTATATCTTATAGCGGCCTGATGAGGGCATGTATTTTGCGCGTTCGCGAATTTCTCTTACATCATCGACGCCGGTGTTGGATGCGCCGTCGATCTCTTGCACGTCCATAGACCGGCCTTCGGTAATCTCGATGCACGCGGTGCACTTGCCGCATGGCTCTGAATCTTTAGGGTTTGTGCAGTTAAGCGCTTTTGCCAAAATTCTGGCAACGGTTGTCTTGCCCACTCCGCGCACGCCGGTGAACAGATAGGCGTGGTGCAGCCGCTTAGTTGCCAGAGCGTTTTTGAGAGTTGTGGTGATGTGCTCTTGGCCTACCACTTCGCAAAATCTCTGGGGGCGATATTTTCGTGCGAGGACTTGATAGCTCATAGTGTTATATAGAAAGAGGCAGCCAGGTATTTCCACGGCGCATAAAGCGATCGGGTACCGTTGCTCCCTTCCGGGCCTGGCGGGGTTCGCCGCCGCCAAATCGCATGGGACCCGGCCGCCCCTATCTATGTTTTAAAGGACCTGTCGTGTAGATGCGGTTTTTAGTCCCTAGCAGACTCAAAAGGCAAGGAGAATCATGTGCAAATTATTCTGCGGAGAGGGTCAATTCCCGCGCTAGCGCCTTCCCTCAGGCTATTCATCGCGAAAATGCCGCTGGTTTCATTACTATTATATATCTCTGTATGAACGATTTGGCGTCCTCCCCTGTCGGCCGCCAAATCGTGAAATCAGCCGTCATTTTCGCAACTCATACGCCTTCGGTCAAAACGTCGATGCGCGGGAATTGACCCTCCCCTCCGAATATTCAATTTGCACATGCATACAGTTCACCTATCTACTTCAGACGATTAGCTGGGATAGGGATTTTCAGTTCATCGCCGGGAAACGGCCCGCCAGTCGCCATGCTGGCTGATAACTTAGCGCCGGCTTCCCATAGCCAAGAACGGAGATGCACACTCTTCCGGATGGGTAGCTTCCAAGTTTGTCGAAAAGGCGCCGGCATGAGCGCTGGCGGGACGGTGGAGGCGCTAGAACTGAAAATCCCTATCCCAGCTAATCGGCAGAGGCGCTAGAACCAAAACCGATGTTCCCAGCTGATCATTTGAGGCGGTAACCTTAATAGGATCAGAGGACAATTTAGGAAAGTTTTAAAAGGAAGAATATATTTACAGTATTGGGTGTATTTATTATTGTGACCGCTATAAATCTGCCTTTGGAGGTGTTTATGAGCAGCTCAAGGATTCTCGCTTTTTTTCTGGCTGTCATCTTCGTTTTGCCCATGATTACAAACTGCGCAAAGGATGAGACCCGTTGGGGTCAAAAGTTAGATCCTGATAAGAAGTGGTGGAAGAAAGAAGGCCAATCCTGGGAGCGCATGTCAAACATCTTCATGACCATAGGTTATTCCAACCCAGACTGGAAAGATAAATACGACATGAGAAAGAGCGCAGACCTTGATGCCAGATCACAGGTGGCTACGTTTATGCAAAGCCTTGTGAAAAATTATATGGAAGAGGTGCGCAGCCGAAATTATGCAATTTCAGAAAGCATTATAGAATCCTCGGCAGATGAAACGATTACGGGTTCAGTGATTGTAGCGCGGCATTATGGAAAGAGCGGAAAGCATAAGGGGTATCAGTCGCTCATAAAGGTGGATCTTACGAACTTCTTCAGACAGATAGACAAAGAATATGGCGATAAGATGGCAGAAAACATCAGAAAGAAAAATCGCAGTCTAAACCAACAAAAGCTGGATGAGCTCATAAAAGAAAAGATGGATGCAGCTCTCGAAGCGCTTAATAAATCGGAAGAACCTGCTGTTGAGAAGACGCTTGAAAATCAGTAGTTGTCATCGCGAGCCCCGAAGGGGCGTGGCGATCTCCGCAACTTCAGGAGATTGCTTCGTCGTTAGACTCCTCGCAATGACAAAAAGTAATCAGGGAGCATAATATGAAGAACAATATTTTAAGAAATACATTGCTGGCAACAATTGCCGTCCTTCTGATCCTTCCTTCATCGAGCTTTGCAAAAAGTAAGCCTGATTGGGTGGATGGCGAGTCCAAAAAATATCCGTCCCCGCGCTACTTTATCGGCGTGGGCGCAGTGCCCTTTGATAAAGGCGGCAAAAAGCAGCAGATGGGGTGGGCGGGCGATAGGGCGCGCGCGGAGATAGCAAAGTCTTTGAGGACCAACGTTCAAGTCACGACAAGGGCAGAGCGCAATGTAGAAGGCAAAAAGGGCGTATCAAAGCAGCAGGATGTGGTTACAGCATCAGCAAACGAGGTTTTGGAGGGTGTTGAGATAAAGGAGTATTACAGGGATAAAAAAGAGCGCATGCTCTATGCGCTCGCAGTGCTCGATCGCGTAAAATCGGCCAAGAGGCTTGAAGACAAAACGACCAAGATTAAGGCCGAAATGATTGAAGAGCTGGATGAAGCAGGGAGGTTGCAAAACGATAATCGTTTGCTTCCGTCGATAAGCCA
Source organism: Pseudomonadota bacterium (assembly GCA_043822785.1). Classification (GTDB taxonomy): domain Bacteria; phylum UBA10199; class UBA10199; order 2-02-FULL-44-16; family JAAZCA01; genus JBDRBN01. Next base: position 17,988 of record JBDRBN010000034.1, on the reverse strand, counting down.
TTACCAGAGAGCTGTTGCGCTTATCGATGAGGTGCGCCAGCTTGAGGACTTGATAGCAATACTTAAGCCGGTGGCGTTTACATCAGACCCTGAGATGCCAAGCCGTGCCGCGAGCATAAAGAAGATCATATACGAGCTGCGCAGGAAGATTCGCTTTGCAGTGAGCATTGAAGGTCCGGCAGCAAAGGTTCAGGGGTATCTTATTCAGGGCCTTGCTAAAGCCGGATATATGATAAGCGGAAAGGCGGCAGGTGCTTCCGCCCATACCTATGATCTTAAGGGAACAACCGATCTCACCTATCGCGGCACGATCAACATGGGCGAAGGGTTGGATATGCAGATCTTTCAGGCGGATCTGGATCTTGAAGTGATGGATCCTGCAAACGACGAGACGTTGGGCACGCTAACATGGTCTACAAGCGCCAATGAAAAGACCGAGGCCATGGCAGAAAAATCCGCCGTGCGCGCTTTAGGAAGATATGTGCAGGATAATATCGCTGAACGGTTGGCGAATATATTGTAAAACCATGCGAGACCGGTTTGTCATTGCGAGGAATCGAAGATGACGAAGCAATCCCCTGAAGACGTGGAGATTGCTTCGCTTCGCTCGCAATGACAACTACAACTTTTGCAGAGGGTTCAATCTGGGATTTTGAAATTGGGATTTGCTTTGATATTGGGATTTTGGATTTGGGATTTATTAACGGGAGGCTTAAATATGAATCGCTTAATTATAATAGTAGTAGCTATCTCCATGCTTGCGTTTTTGCAGTTCGGTTGTGCGCAAAAGCGCGTGTACACCAAGGGCAAATACGTCGATCCCGACGAAGTATATCTTCTGAGCGATAAGTTCGTAGAGGCGGATCTTCAGCTCATAGCCGACAGGCTGTCTGAAAACCTGCTCGCATCTGCGCTCATGGCAGAGCAAGAGGGGAAGCCCGCTGTCATCATCAGCCTTTTCACAAACGGCACGGACGAGCACATAGACATACTTTCTCTTACAAACAACTTGCGCACGAAGCTCAACAAATCAAACAGGTTTAAGTTTTTAAACGAGCGTTTAAGAAAAGCTTTGGCAAAGGAGTATGAATACCAGTCTTCAGGTTATGTGAACCCTGAGACCGCAAAGATGAAGGGCAAGCAGATCGGAGCCGACTGGATGATATCAGGACACATCTCCTCTATAAAACAGCCTGTAGGGAAAAAAGAGATCGTCTATTACAAGACCACGCTTGAAATAACAGATATCGAGACTTCAGAAATCCTCTGGACCGAAGAGATAGAAGTAAAGAAGGCATTTAAACTAAAGCGCGTAAGGTTTTAACTTATGCGAATATTGACTGCATTGATCGCAGTCCTATCCCTTAGCGCCTGCGTTTCCACCTATCAGAAAAATGCGGTCTCGGCACACAACGCCTACTATCGCGGGGATTATGATCGCGCACTTAAACTCATAGACAAGGTTAAGCCTGCCGAACGGGATAAACTTCTGTATCTTCTGGATAAAGGAATGATCCTGCATGCTGTGGGCAAGTATAAAGAGAGCAATGTCGCTTTGACAGAGGCAGAGGAGCTTTCAAGTGCGCTTGCAGCAAAAAGCGTTACACGCGAGGTTGCTGCAACGCTTTGGAGTGAAGAGGCAACGGAATACGCAGGCGAGAGGCACGAGCGCGCTATGATAATAGTCATGCGCATGCTGAACTACATCATGCTCGATGATTGGGAAGGGGCGCAGGTCGAGGTGAGGAGGTTGGGTTATGTCGTGGAGAAGGCCTATGGCGCGGAGCATGAGTTCGACAACGCGTTTGCCGTCTATCTTTCTGCAATAGCCTGGGAGGTTCTTGGCAACATAAACGATGCCTTGATCGATTACAAAAGCTTGGCAAAGAAGGACAAAGCAGTTCCATACTATGGCTATGATTTAAAGACTGCGAGTTCAAAGCTAGGTTTGCCCGTAAAGCTTCCACCAAAAGAGAGCATGGCGTGGCAAAAATCCAAAGGCTACAGAAATGATCGCGGCCAGCTCATCATCATCGCACAGGTAGGTAGGGCGCCCGGCTTTGTTTCAGACTACATGTCCACCGGCTACTTCACTGTTTCTGTGCCGCGCGCCGTGATGTACGAACCATTGGTCTCTCATGCTCAAGTATTTATCGATGGCAAAGATGTGGGCAGAACGCATTCTTTTTACAACATAGCCGACGACATTCTGATTGCTTTAAAGGAGCGTCAAAAGCGCAGCTTAATCAGAAAAGTTGTGAAGATGTCCGTGCAGACTGGGCTTTATGCAGCAGGCCTGGAGCTGATGGAAGAAGATGAGATAGAGAGCCAAATAGCAGGGATCGCGCTGAGCTTTTTGGCCATGTCCATGTCGGCTTCGGATAAGGCGGATGAGCGTTCCTGGCGGACCCTGCCTGCATCATTTCAGATCGGCAGGTTTTATCTCAAACCAGGTAAATATAAATTAGAGATAAAGCCCGATGGTGCCTTTGCCGCGATTGAGCGAAGAGTTGAGATAAGCGAGCACAGGCCAAAGGTGCTTCTCGTCGATTTTCCCCAGACTGCACTCTTTGCCCAAAATCTTGATGCTCCAAAGCCTGCATATGTGGCCCACGCTCAAAACAAAGAAAAGGCGCTCAGTCAAAAGGTGGGCGCGCATCCAAAGGATGGCCGACTTAAGATAGAGCTTGCCGAGGCAAGGATGCAAAGAGGAGATTATGATGTAGAAGGTCTTTTGATCACAGGCATGAGTCTGGGCGCAGACAGGCAAGATGCCGTGCAGGATTTGGTTATAGCTTATACGGTCAAAGGGCAGTACGCAGATGCACTTAAATGGGCAAATCAGGGCGCACGTTTTATATATTATGCCGATGCACTGAAATATCTGATGGATAAAGGGCCGCTGCCTCCATCGTCAGACGCAGTTGTGCTTACAGAAAAACAAGGCTTGATATATGCCTTTAATTATTTCATGCAGGGTTTGTTGGACGAGAAATCAGGCGATTATGAGGATGCAACCAAGAGCTTTGCAAAGGCCCATGAGCTGGGCCTGGTTGGCGAAGCGGTGGTAAAAAAGGTCATTTCGAGTTATAAGATGACAGACGACTCCTTTAAGAAGTCGGAAAAGGGCGTTGGCATAATATCTGGATTTGCAGAGAGTTTTTTCTGATGTCATCGCGAGCGACCCTGAGCGAAGTCGAAGGGGAGCGTGGCGATCTCCATTACTTCAGGGGATTGCTTCGCTCTGCACCGTACGGTGCAGGGCTCGCAATGACACGTCAATCATTGGAGGAATTTCATGAAGAAAAGACCACTTATATTTTTGCTTCTCGCTGCAGTTTTGCTCGTAATAGCATATGCCATTTCTGTGAATGCTCAGTGGGATACTGATGAAGAGCCACAAAGACTGGAAGAGGAACAAATGGAAGAGGCTGAGCAAGGAGGTGCGAGTGAATACGAAGGCACTGAGGTTAAAAGGCCTGCAGAAGAAACCGAGGGCGAGAGAGAACTTGAAGCATTCAAAAATATACCAACGGGCTACATGTCTTGCATCTATGTGATGCGTGAGATCAACCTTGCAGGTAAATGGGATGAGGCAGAGATTCTTCCACAGTCAGGATGGAAATATGTTGATGAAGGGCAATATAAGAGAGCCATCAGCAGTGGAATAGTAGATGCTAAACTTAAGACAACAATTTACAAACCCTATTACGATAAGATGCAAGAACTATGTAAGGTAGGCGTTAAAGCCTCGGGCACGGTGCACGTGAGATCGTCTCAAAAATCGCCTGAATGGCAAATTGGCCAAAACCAGGACCCGCCGTATACACAATACAGAGAACTCACATTTCAATGTTTGGCAAAGGGGGAAAGAGAATAAGAATGGGTTTGAGGATCAAGGCCAAAAATTACGTCTTTGTGCTCATTGCGCAGCTCATCCTGCTACTGTTTGCTGCATTTATGCAGGATTTTCTCATCCTCTATCTCTTCTTTGCCTTGGCGATGTTGGGGATATTCGGTTCCGTCATAGCCAGCATCTGGGAGAGCCTTATACCAAGGGCCCTTGCTATTATAACAGGGGCAATAGCGTTTATAAGCGGGTTCGTCTGGGCTGTTCCTAACGTCAGCCGACCCGTAGTGATGATATCCATTGCCATATGCGCCTTTGCGTACGCCGCCTTTGTGCTGATAGCGATCATTTCGATTGGACGCAGCGTTTTTACAGCCGAGCATGACACCAAAAACAGCATCATGGGCAGCCTATGCATCTATATGCTGATAGGCATGTTTTTCGCTTTTTTCTATGCCGGTCTGGATGTGATGAGACCGGACGCCATCAATTTCAGCGGTGCCAATGTGCAAGATCTGGGAGATTTTAGTGATTATCTGTATTTCAGTTATACCACTCTAACCACAACGGGCTTTGGAGACATAGTGCCCGTGAGACCTGTTGCGCGTTTGTTGGCGTATATGGAAACTGTAATAGGATCTATGTATCTTGTCATAGTTGTGGCGAGCCTGGTGAGCATCCACATATCCCAGCTGGTAAGAAGGCAGATTTCAAAAGTGGGTTAAACAAAGAGTGTCATTGCGAGGACCCTGAGCGAAGTCGAAGGGGACGAAGCAATCCCCTGATGGCTAGGAGATTGCTTCGTTATGCTCGCAATGACATCAACCGTTTACTCCGTTCCTGCACAAATAAAGCCACCAGTCGTCGTGATATGCGTAGTGGAATTAGTTACAGCGTTTGTCGTTATGTTCGTGGGGCTCGCTGCAAACAGATCCCGCACATCCGATACCGTAGCCAGAGCAGTTCCTGTGCCGTCAGTCACGCCGACGTTGTCTGAGGTGATGCCAAGTGCGGTAAATGTCTTTCCCGCGTCGTTGCCCGCTACTGTAAAGCGGAACCTGGCGCGGTATGTGGTACCACCTGCAGTGAACCTTAGTTCGCCTCTATAGGTTCCGGCATCGTTAAAGCCGTCAGGGGAGCCGCCGGCAAAGCTGAAACCGTCATAGCAGATGAACACGTTTCCAAAGGCGCCGGTGGCTACATCGGATAGCGCATCGGTCATGTTGAGCGTGTTCGTCGTGTCAAATGCATCTGCTTCAGATGGATCCCAGGTTCCTTCTTTTCCGCATATAAAAGGTATGTCGGCGTCTGTCGCATATGGCTTGTGTATAAAAGTAAATGACGTTGCCGTTGCCAAGGCGTTTTTGAACGTGTCACTCGTAACATCAACGGTTCCTGTGCTGCATACGCCGACATTTGGAAAATCCTCTGCAGTGAGGCCAGGCTGCCCTCCGTTTTGGCCAGTTGTTCCGCCGCCGCAAAAGGAAAACGCAAATGCAGCCAGAAGAGCTGCAGAAGTGATTGCTACGATGCTGAATATGCTCTTCTTATTTTTCATTGGACACCTCCCCGTTCATGCCTTGCCATTGTTTGGCTTCTTTGCTGCCAATTAGGCTGCAACCCGCCACTAGAAGCGCTGCTGCAGCTACCACCAAGCATATAAATCCGGTTAAGCGTCTCTTCATAATTTACCCCCTCTTTAAAGATTGAATTGATTGTATTTCCTTTATATGAGGCAAAGATAGATGACAAATGAAAACACAATGGCATATCTCAACTGGCTAAAGCGATATAGAACAGTCGTCCTCTTGCTGACCGTCGTCTTTGTGACGGCAGGGCTTTGGTTTTCTACAGGGCTTAATCTTGATCCCTCGCTCGAATCCCGCTTTATCAAAGACAATCCAAAGCTCAAATTGTATCGCGAATTCGGCAAGCAGTTTGGTTCCGAACCGTTGCTTCTTGTCGTGTGGGATAAAGGCAGCGATGTGTTCTCTGCTGAAGCGCTTAAGCGCACGATGTTTCTTGCACAAAAAATTGAAGAGCTTGAAGGAGTGGAGTCGGTAATAAGTCTGGCGGCATTTCCTCAAAAGTCGATTCCTCTGGCTAAAAAGTTGCTTGCGGGCAGAAATGGCAAGCAAAGCGTGTTTGTCGTCATGCCCGAGCAGCAAACCACACAACCGAGCAAGGGCTTTGCGCTGGTGAAGAGCGTAGAAGATCTTCTTGGTAATTTTGTGCGCGATGGAGAGCGTGCATTTGTGACCGGCCCATTGGCCATGCAAACAAAGGCTATCGAATTTTCACGCCAAGATCTTTTTCACGCACTCATCATCGTATCAATCACGGCTTTATTTCTTTTCTTGTTCCTCTATCGCAGCTGGCAGGCCATAGCAGCAGCGCTGCTTGTAGTCGGAGTAGCCATTTGCGGCACTTGCGGAATCATGGCGCTCTTAAAGGTCAAGCTCTCGCAGTTTGCGCTCATCGCCATTCCCATACTTGCGGCCATAAGCCTTCAGGATGCTATTCATCTTCTAGAGCACTATGCAAAGGCGCGCAGGCACGGTGCGGATACGATATCTTCGCTCAGGCATATGTTCGCCAGCGCAGTCTTTCCATGTGTGTGGACGACGTTGACCACTGCCGTGGCATTTGCATCGCTTCTCATATCCGACATCGAGCAGATAAGATCCATCGGCCTTCTGGTTATGGTCGGCGCGCCACTTGCGTTGGCCTCATCGCTTGTGGTGTTGCCCGCTCTTCTCATAGCAGCGCCTATGAATGCGCCGCAAAGGGGCGGCCGTTCAGACAAGTGGTGCGCTGCTTACGCGATATCGGTGTTCAGACATGCGCCGCTTTGGGCTTTAGCGCTAATAGGCATAACTTTGGTGGCAGGCCTGGGGCTGCGCTATGTGAGCGTTGATTTTGATTTTCCAAACATCTTTCGTAAGGATGTGCCTTTTCAAAAGCAGTTTGCAGAGGTTGATGAGAATCTAGCTGGTGCAGCATCCTTTGAGATCATGATGCAGACCACAAACGGCAGCGATTTTTCGCCTCCGGAAAAACTTCACCTCATGCGAAATCTTCAGACCGCACTTTCTTTGACCGGCCTGGTTGCCACAACGATCTCGCCCATCGATGTAGGGCTCAGCGCATATATTATCAAACACGGCGTGCCTAAAAATGCTGCAGAGCTCATGAAGCGATCGGCAAAACTCATAAACGATATACGCGAAGAAAATGGGCCTATCCTAAACGGATGGGTTACGCCCGACTTAAAAAAAGCACGCGTACACGTGCGCGTGCGTTCAAGCCAAGCAGAGAGTTACGATGCGCTCATGAATACCCTGGCTTATCTTCGCGATGGGCTTAAGAAACAGGGCGTGGATATGAGCTGGAGCGGCTTTTCACTTCTATATAAGGAGATGGAAAAACGCATGGTGTCTGAGATGACGGCCAGCTTTGCCATCGCTTTTTTAAGCGTGCTCGCCTTTCTCATGATCCTCTTTCGCTCTGTTAAGTGGGGGCTGATCGCTATGATTCCGAATGTGCTTCCGCTCATCGTAACTGTGGGTATTATGGGCTGGTTTGGTGTGGGGTTTTCGCTAGGGCTCATCATCCTGCCGGCAGTTGGCATTGGACTTGTGGTGGATGATACAATCCATGTGATTTGGGGTGTGCGCAGGCATATGCGAGGGGGACTAAGTGCGCAAGAAGCGGTATCACATGTGATGTCCAGCACAGGAAGGGCGCTCGTTCTCTCAACTCTAATACTTTCAGCAGGGTTTGCATCTCTCGCTACATCGCCTTTTTTATCCAATGTAGAGCTGGCCTTTTTCATGCCACTTCTTCTCATTCTCGCGCTCGTATTTGACCTTATAGGTGTACCAGCAATACTCGCGCTGCTAACTAGGCATGGAGAGGAGACTTCGCAACCTCATCGTGATGTCGAAGCTTTTATAACATCAACCCCGCCCCAAACGCCCCTATAACGGCCTTGTAATCCATTGATATCTTCGCCCAATTCAGATTTGATCGAGTAAGCGAAAGGTTGAAAAACACAAGCTTGCCTGAAACTAATATTATGTCATTACTACCTAGACTATATATATGTCATAATGCGATAACTTATTGAATGTAATATACAATTAATTTTTATTGTATGAATATTAATCAAGAAGATTGACTAAAATCATCAAATGACATAATATTATGTTATATTACTGGAGAACATATATATGTCATTTTGTTACAAATGCAGGAAAAAAATCAGTGGCGAAAACCATTATGGCCTCCATCCAAACTGTTTTGGCGAATGGTTTCAGTGTCCACCAGATGCAACCTTTTCTGAAGTTTCGCGAATCAAAGTCACCACAGCACAAAAGAGCGTGCTGACAGACAGTTTCCTGGCAGGTAAATTCAGAAAGTATACCGCTGTTCTCGACGGAAAAAAATATATATGGAAGGTTGTTGAAGATGTTTACCCTAATTTACCCCGCGTAGAATTCGTTTCGAACCAAATCGCGTCATTATTAGGCCTTAATATTCCTGTTTTTTTCTTTCTCGATGTTGAAGGAAAGGACTGCTTCGTTACAAAAAACTTCCTGGATGAAACCCGTTGGCAAAAGTTAACGCACATCTATCACTATATATCAGGGGAAGACGAGTTTAATGTAGATAAGCTGAGCAAAGTAATATTCGAGATTACAAAAAAACCTCAGGATGTGAAGATGTTTTATCAAATGCTGCTCTTTGACGCGCTTATCGGAAACAACGACAGGCATGGGCGTAACTTCGGAATACTATCAGTTGGAAAGAAGAACCGTCTTGCGCCGATCTATGATAATTCAAGCAACATAGGAATCGAAGATATGCTAGGAGCGGATCTGAGCCCGCGCGGCGCGATTCGGACAAGCTCTACTGATGAACCAACGATGAAGGATTATGTAATTGAGCTGAAACAACATGATGATGAGGCAATGTCTGCATTAAACACATTCAAGAAAAAATGTAATATCGAAGAGATAAAAAACCTCATAAAAAAGAGCTTTCTGGATAAAAAGGTTAAAGAGGCGATGATGAGATTAATAACAAAACGACATGGAGAGTTTTGTGAATACTTCTAAGATCCTAGTTTTCAGCGATGAACCTCGTGGCCGCGTCTTTGTTGGCGAACTTGACAGAACAAAAGGAGGATATTCGTTCGTCTACGATAATGGCTATTTAGCTCGTTCAACCGCAACGCCACTCGGCCCCGATCTGCCACTCTCTCTAAAACCCATTAAGTCGAAAAAATTCTTTGAATCACTTTTTGATCTGTTACCGGACAGAAATAATCCCGCGTACGAGGAATATTGTCGCTCTGTTGGAATAACTTCCGATGAACAGGATCCTATGGTTTTGATAACTCATTTCGGCGGAGGGCCGTCAAGGTTCGCATTTGAAATGGCACCTGATGATACGCTGCCTACAGGTAGCCAAGTGGTAAAATTCCGCAATTCTTTGGGTCTTTCGCAGAGGCAACTTGCATGTTTTCTCGATATACCCATCGCCACTCTGCAGGCGATGGAGAAGGATACCGCGGAAGTAAACGTTGCGCGAAATTTAGTGAGTATATTTGTCGAGAATCCATCGGCGCTTTGGAAGATAGTTGAGAGGAGAGGTATATATCTTAGCCCTACCCAACTGGAAGGCGTTAGAAAATTTATAAGGGAATCCGAAAAGAGCAGGGGAGAGCTTTTTCTGCAAAGACGTGAAAAGTATCGAGAGCTGGGTTATTTAGAAGTATTTCATTCGATCAAGAATTCATCAAGGACATGGGATCAGAATCGGCTTTTAGAGGCTGCAAGAAAATCGATGTGCCGAAATACAGGTTGGCCAATCGGTGTCGTGATGGATAGAGAAAAGTACAGACCGATTTTCAAGAACGACGGTATAGAGGCAGAAATTGAGGTCCCTGAAGGTTCATATGACGAGTGGGCTTTGAGGAGGGATGGTTCATATTATTTCTTTAGAGTGTTCGAAGAAGATAGCTTAGATAAGTTCAAAAAAAATAATTTTATCTATTTCGATACACGTATTTGGCGGATTTCAGAGATATTGCTGCACTGTGAAAAATTATATAGGGAACTCGGCTTGAGTGATAACGATATAATTGCGATTCAAATTACACACGCCGGCTTGAATGGGCGAAAATTAGCGGCATCAAATCCCATGCGGGATTTCTCGCTTCGCGAACGTTGGTGTGAGGAAAAGAGCGTATCATGGTCAACTGAGATAACGTTTAGAGGTCTAAAGAATAAATTGCTTGATAATGTGTTATCGGCTTCGAAAGAATTGCTCATCCTGTTCGAAGGATGGCAACCCGACTCAAGTGCGATTCAAGGTATATATGAAGAATTCATGAAATCGAGGATATAATGCAAATGTGCCTGGCACCGATTTGAAAGATCTTTGTTCGAGCTTTGTAATTATTAATGATTCATAGAAAGGAACATTCATGCAATGTTTTGACACCTGTATAAAATACTCATGAGTAATTTAGATAGGAGTTAAAAATGCTCAAGAGGCTTAAAAACATACCAAAATTTTATGTAGTTCATATGGGCAAAAAAGATTATGAGCACGCTACGTTACCGTGCAGGGTGCTGCCGTTTCATAAATTTGTCAAAGAATGCTCACTGCCATAGATGGTTACGACTGAAATGAAAGCAAACGCACAACAGGTATCTACTGAACTCGCATTTCGCGATAAGTTCGGTGCATTTAAGGCAAGGCTAGGCATAGGCCGCATGCGCTATAGGGTTAAGCCTGGCCTTTATGAGCTAGGAAATCCAACTGATCAGTCGCCAGTCTTTGTATCAGCTAATTACAAAATGAGTTTTGATAAGCTGCGCGCGAACCTCAGAAACATGAGCGCGTGGATACTTGTGCTGGATACGCACGGCATAAACGTGTGGTGTGCAGCAGGTAAAGGTACCTTTGGTACTGATGAGATAGTGAGGCAGGTTACTGAAACTAAATTACACGAGATTGTATCGCACAAAAGACTTATCGTCCCACAGCTAGGCGCACCAGGTGTTAGCGCTCATGAGGTGCAAAGGAAGTGTGGTTTTAAGATCATATATGGCCCTATCCTTGCTTCTGACATCTTGACGTTTATGAACGGCGGAATGAAGGCATTGCCTAGGATGCGAAGGATCGAGTTTCCTATTCGTAAAAGAGCAACTCTCATTCCTCTGGAGATTTTGGCGTGGGCCAAAGTCGCGCTTATAGTAGCCGCATGTTTACTACTCTTAGCTGGTCTCGGCGCAGGCGGCTTTTCGCCAGATAGGATAGTTGATCTAGGGATAAAGAGCGCAGCGATCTTTCTGGCCGCATATTTAGCTGGTGGCATACTCACTCCAATACTTCTGCCATTCCTTCCGGGCAGGGCTTTTGCCCTAAAGGGCTTGTGGATAGGAATCATTTGTGCAGCTGCACTTCTTACATATACGTACTTTCATGCAGGATTTCTGGGCGCTTGGCCTTCTGTTTTGGCTTGGGCATTTCTCATCCCTGTTGTGACAAGCTTTATGGCTATGAATTTTACTGGATCATCTACGTTTACATCGTTATCGGGTGTTCGTCGCGAGATGCGCTTTGCTGTGCCGATTCAGATTGTGAGCGCTGTTATTGGATTGGGACTGTGGGTTGCGGGGCTTTTTGTATGAGGTTATTCTAATGGCACTTGAATATCTTAAAAACGTCACAACGCTTAAGCTCTATATAGATAAGTGCACTGGCTGCAAGATGTGCACGGTAGTGTGTCCGCATGCGGTGTTTGAGATCGCTGATAAAAAAGCGGGTATCATAAATCGCGATGCATGCATTGAGTGTGGAGCGTGTGCGCGCAACTGTGCTTCCTACGCGCTAAGCGTAAGATCAGGCGTTGGCTGCGCAACCGGCATCATCATCGGCGCCATCAGGGGCACAGAACCCACCTGCGACTGCACCAAAGGCGACACCTGTTGCGGCTGACTCTGAATACATATGCAAATTAGTAGATTAGCTGGAAACGTTGGTTTCGCTTCTAGCGCTTCTGCGCAGGACCGGGTGGATCGATTTGCTAGACACTGCGCTCGCACGATTTTGTAACGGACTCAGTTTGCCTCGCCGACGGAACTCGCCTCGACTGCGCTTTCATATCTTTTACAGTGTTTGGCTCCGTCGGGGCTCAAACATCCGTCGGCGTCGTGCAATAAGGGGTTCTTGCCAGGCACGACCGGCAAACATTCGCCGAACAAAATCGGCTCTCTCCGCGATATCGCAAATCGATCCACCCGATCCTGTGCAGAGGCGAACATAAAGAGCAGGCTTGCTTGCATGAGTAGTTTTCGTTGGTCGGCTTGGGGTGGCGCTGGGTAGGGCCCCCGATTTCGCCAGTCCCGATTCGGCGTCATTTTTCGCAAGAAAAATACAGGCCGAATCGAGGATCCTCGATGCCGCAAACGATTTTTCCTTTGGAAAAATCGTGCGGTCATCGGGACAGGCTGTGATAGAGCTTGGCAAGGGCACGATGCCTACTCAGCCGATGCCGAAATTGGGGTCTTCCAGAGGAGGACCCGAAGCCGACGCAGAAAAACTCTGGCAAGCCTGCCCGCAGAATAATTTGCACATGCCCCTGCGTGCTGAAGATTTTAAGAAGTGCTGAGTTTCTTAAGCAGCCACGCCATATTGCGGCCGAGGGTCTTCATGGTTCTCATGCCCTCTTCGTCGTTTTCAACATCACCCGCATCTTTGCCGATGCCCAAATTCCAGTAGCTGGAACCGACAACGATCATCTGCGATATGGTGAAGAAGTGATTGATTGAATCCAGGGTGTGGATGGCGCCTGCCCTGCGCACTGCTACTACAGCAGCGCCCACCTTTCTCTTTAAAAAAGTATTGTTTGCCCTTGATACAAGACATGCGCGATCGATGAGCGCTTTTAACTCGGGCGTCATGTCGCACACATATGTGGGCGAGCCTAGAATGATGCCATCTGCATGATGCATCTTTTCAATGCACTCGTTGATCACATCGCTATCAATGACGCAGCGATTGTTCTTGTTCTCATAGCATTTGTAGCAGGCATTGCAGCCACGAATCGCTTTTCCGCCTATTTGCACAAGTTCGGTTTCAATGCCTTCATTATCTAGCTCTGCGAATACATGCTTTATCAAGAGTTCGGTGTTGCCCTCTTTTCTTGGGCTACCGTTAAACGCAACGACTTTCATAATTACCTCCTCTATTGTTTCGGGCGCGGACGCGTTAAAACCTATTGCATATTGATGAAATGATATTAAAATTCAAATACTTTATTGTGAGCAAAAAGGGGGATAACATGCGATTCATGAGATTTTGTCTCATAGCTCTTGCAATAATTATGAGCGGTTTTATCTCACAGCGCGCCGCGGCCCAGGTCTTTCCAACAGCTGTGATCACGCCAGATCTGATGGAATTTCCCAACACGCGCATTGGCACTACAGCCGACACACAAAACTTCACTGTCACAAAAACTCAGTCTGTATTGCCTCTTTATATCTTCAGCGCAAAGATCGGCAATACACAGAACTTCAGCATCGTCAATGATGCATGCTCTGGCGTTGTGCTTTATGATCAAGAATCCTGCACTGTGGGCATAAGCTTTTCGCCGGATCAGTTGGGCCACTATTCTACGAATTTCACGATAATTGATACGGGGTCACATATAGTGGACACAGCGCTCATCAAGGGCAGGGGAGTGGCTCCTGAGGTAACGCTTTCCACTACAAGCATAGATTTCGGTCACCAAACGATCAATAAATCCAGCTCAGCATATGAGGTGCTGCTCACAAACTCCGGCAATGAGGCGCTTGCAGTCACAAGCATACAAGCGAGCGATAACTTCACCGTAACAGATAACTGCGGCACGTCAGTCGATGCACAGGCCAGTTGCATGCTGGGCATAACATTTGATCCCACTGCAGCCATTGCATATACGGGCACGGTTACGATAACCGATGACGCAGCCGACAGCCCCCAGACGATTTCGCTCATAGGCACGGGCATAAATCCAGGGCAAGCTGATGCCAGCCTATCAACACACTCGCTTAATTTTGGAAACCAACAGGTGGGCACCACAAGCCAAGCCAAGAGCATAACGCTCACAAACACAGGAACAGTTAATCTCACCATCAATGCAATCACTCCAAGCGCGAACTTTGCCCAGACGGATGATTGTGGTGCTGCGCTGGCAGCAGATGCACAGTGTACGATCAATGTTACGTTTACGCCTCTGGCTGCTGGGTCGGCAACAGGCACGCTGCTCGTCGACGATAACGCAACAGACAGCCCGCAAAGCGTTAATCTAGCCGGACAAGGCATAGAGAACACAGGTCCGCAAGCCAATCTCTCAGCAACTACCCTTGATTTTGGACAGCAAACAGTGCATCAGCCCAGCGATCCTCAGACAGTTACGCTCACTAATGGTGGAGACGAAGCTCTGGTAATACAAGATGTTGAGACGAGTGGTGATGACTCACACAGTTACAGCGAGGAGGATACTTGCCACGGATCCACAATAGCCGGCGGCAGCACATGCCGGATAGAAGTTACTTTTACGCCGGCTGAGAAGGATATTCTAAACGCAGTAATCTCAATAACCGACAATACCGGCACGAGCCCGCAGACCATATCGTTAACCGGAATAGGCATCCATTCGAGCGGAGGCTGTCAGCTCATGTCTGGGGGTTCGCAGGGCATGTTTTTAGGGTATGTTCCTCTTGCGCTTTTTCTTTGCAGGATGCTTTTGAGGAGGCGTCGGTAGCAAGGCTAGTTGCCAAAGCTTGCTTCTCTGGATTTTTGCCTATCACGAGAAGTACGCTTATGAGTACCAGCGCGCCAAGCCCATAGAGATAAAACGGGCTAAGTCCAAAGGCAGCAGGTAGATATCCGCATATCATTGCCACGAACATACACAAAATCGCATATGGCATCTGTGTTCGCACATGGTCGGAAAGATCGCATGATGATGATAAGGATGAGAGCACGGTGGTGTCTGATATGGGAGAGCAGTGATCGCCAAAGATGGCACCATCAAGAACCGCACCCAATGACATAAAGAATATTGCAGGCGAGCCCAGCGTAAACGCCAGAGGTGCAACTGTTGGAAGCAATAGCCCCATGGTGCCAAACGATGTTCCAGTGGCAAAGGAGACCGCAGATGAAAGCAAAAAGATAATTACAGGAAGCACTAAAGGATTGAACACTCCTTTAACCATCGATGACAAAAAGAGCGCTGTGCCCAGATCATCGCACACCTCGCGTATGGCCCAGGCCAAAATCAGAATTGCCGCAGCCGGGATGATCCTCCATCCAGAAAGCCATGCGCTAGCTATTTCTTTAAAGTTTAATATTCCTTGAGCCATGAAAAGCAGGGCAGCTATTGCCGAGCCAGTTATCGCTGCGAACAGCATGATGAAGAAGAGTGTGTTACCATCGCCGCCAATATTTATGAAGCACTCGCGCAAGCTAGTAAGGCTAAAAAGGCTAAACTGCCCGCCTGCCTTTTCTATGAGAGATGATCCACGCCAGATAATTCCGATTACCAAAAATAAAATCACTGAGAATACGGGAATTATGGCATTGCACCAGCGCTCCGGCACGCCTTCTTTTGGATCTGCTGCCTTTAGCATGGGCTCTGCAGAATGATCTGCGTCTGGGTCAGGATCAACCACTTCGCCGCTTTGTGCTGCGCGCTGCTCGGCATGGAGCATGGGTCCAAAATCGCGCCTCATTATTGAAACCAAAAACACAAAAAAGATTGCAAATATGCAGTAAAAGCGAAATGGCAGCGCGTGTAAAAACAGCGAATATCCGCTCTCGCCAATGCCTATGAACTCAGCAACCTTATGCAGTTGCAACACCTCAAAGCCTATCCATGTGGATAGGATAGCAATGCCTGCCACAGGGGCTGCGGTGGAATCTACGATGTATGCCAGCTTTTCGCGGCTCACGCGCATCTTATCCGTAAAGCTGCGCATGGTGGTGCCTACTACGATGGTGTTTGTATAATCGTCAAAGAAGATGAGAACGCCCATGCATGTGGCTGATAAGCATGCAGTCCTGGCGCATCTGGCGATTTTTGTGATCAGATTGACCACGCCTGCCATGCCTCCGCCACGGTTAATCACATTGACCATGCCGACAAGCACGAACACAAAACATAGAATCATTAGACTGAACTCGCCTATGAAGTTGCCCCAGATGTAGTGGCTGACTGCATACCACGCAGATTTTAAGGGATTTAGGCTGTAGTGCAAAAATGCGCCAAGCCATATGGCCAAGCCTAGCGAAAGCAGAACTTTTCTTAAAACAATTGCGAGTATGATGGCCAGAAGAGGCGGCAGAAGCGACAACCAACTGCCAAGGCGCATGGAACTCGTCTCTTTTGAAAGTTCTTTGCCATCTGCATCAAGGGATAGCGTTGAGGAGACGACCTTTCCATCGTCGTCGACAAGGGCAGTTAATATTTGCTTTGAGCTAGCATCGATCTTAACGCCGTCGTAGCCAGCAATCTCCTTTTGCACAGCTTCTTTGTATGCGGGATCGCCGTTGAATTTGAACGCGATAATGGGCTTTTCGCCTTTGGGCAAAGCACCAAGCACACCTTCTATTTGGCTTCGCACCAAAGTGGTTGCGGTGAGCTCATGCAGATAGGCCAGATCGCCCTTGAGAAAGGATACGGCGAAAAAAACAACGGCGATTACAACAGCGGATATTATGATGCGCTTTGGATTCATCCTTCAGATATAGCTTCGACCGGGCATTCATCTACACACACGCCGCAGGATGTGCATTTTTCAGCATCGATGACTCTCTTCTCATCTTTTTCGGTTATTGCTTCTGTCGGACAAACAGGCTCGCAAGCGCCGCAGTTGATACATTCTTCATTAATAGTGTATGCCATATTAAGACCTCCTGTGTTGTTTGATTGCGGTTTCTATATACAAATCGATTAAGGATGCAAATTGAAACTTTATACTTGTTGAGATAAGGTACACATGCTTCGAAAGGATAAAGGAACATGTTAAGCATTCCGTTAATAGGAGCTGCCCTGGTGATTGTGCCCATAGCGATCGGAGTGAGCCGGATTACCCGCAACGTGCGCCGTAAAAGGCTTATGAAAGAGCCTGCGACTGCAGGTTGGCACGATATGCTTATGCGAAACGTGGCTCTATTTCGCGTTCTTCCTGATTCGCTCAGGCAAGATCTCTATGGCCATATGCATAACTTTCTAAAAGAGAAGCGCTTTGAGGGATGCGGCGGGCTAGAGATGTCTGATGAGATAAAGGTAACCATTGCAGCCCAGGCCTGCATGCTGCTTCTTAACCGCAAGGCTACATACTTTCCCAAATGCGATGTGATTTTGGTGTATCCGAGCGCATATCTTGCAAAGCGCGTTGTGGATATGGGCACTCACCACATTGAGGAAGATTCTGCCCGGCTTGGAGAATCGTGGACCCAGGGCGTAGTGGTTTTGGCCTGGGATCATGTTAAGCAGAAAACCCTTGATATGGAAGGAGGGCATAACGTGGTGTTGCATGAATTTGCCCATCAGCTGGATCAGGAGGATGGCAGAAGCGATGGAGCGCCCATTTTGGACCATCGTTCAAGTTATGCTGCTTGGGCGCGGGTGCTAGGCAGCCAGTACGATGAGCTTAAGCACAAGGCACAAAATCATATAAGGGATGTGATGGATCTTTATGGCGCCACTAATGCAGCCGAGTTTTTTGCAGTGGCAACAGAGACATTTTTTGAAAAGGGAAAGCAACTTAAGGACAAACATCCAGAGCTGTATGAGGAACTTAAGGAGTATTACAAGCTAGATCCTGCAGAGTGGAACACTTAAAAGGCAAATCCAAATATCGAATATCGAAATCCGAAGGAATTTCTAATCGTTAATCTCAAACACCCAAACAGAGCCTCTTTGATATTAGATATTTCACTGCTGTCGCGTTAGAACTGCTTGTTTTTCATGGATGTCATTGCGAGCAAAGCGAAGCAATCCCCTTATAACCTGTGTTTGCGGGAGATTGCTTCGTCGCTAAACGCTCCTCGCAATGACACCTAGACATGAGAAA
>JBDRBN010000033.1:0-5304 GCA_043822785.1 Pseudomonadota bacterium | reverse complement strand
TTTCTCATGTCTAGGTGTCATTGCGAGGAGCGTTTAGCGACGAAGCAATCTCCCGCAAACACAGGTTATAAGGGGATTGCTTCGCTTTGCTCGCAATGACATCCATGAAAAACAAGCAGTTCTAACGCGACAGCAGTGGGAATTTTAGAATGGTACATCGTCGGGTCCGCTGCCTGCATCAAACGGTGTCTGTGCTGCAGCGTTTGCATCAAATGTTTGCGTTTGAATTTCTTTGCGGTCGCTATTGCCAAATCCCAAAAACTGAACGCGCTGTGCTACAACCTCGGTTGTGTAGCGCTTGTTTCCATCCTTGTCATCCCACTGGCGAGTGCGAAGGCTGCCTTCTACATAAACCGGACGCCCTTTGCTAAGATACTGGGCGCAGTTCTCAGCCTGTGTTCCCCATACGACGATGCGATGCCATTCTGTGCGCTCTTGGCGTTGGCCGTTTTTGTCGTTCCAACGATCGGTAGTGGCGATGTTGAAGTTAGTTACTACTTGACCTGATCCAGTAACCCTCTTCTCAGGATCTGCGCCAAGGTTACCTACGAGTATGACTTTGTTCACGCTTGCCATTGTTCACTCCTTATCAGTTGTTTTTTTGTATTAAGCTGAAAGCTGATAGCTGACAGCCGATAGCTCACTTCGCTTTTGCTAATTTTTTCTCAAGAGCAAACGTAGTATCACGCCAATCGTTATATGATACATCAGTGCGCCACTGAGGCGTAAGATCTTTGGCAGAGCTCAAAGCCTCTAGCGCATCAGCTATTTTACCCTGTGCCAAAAGCGCCTCTGCCAGAGCTAAGTGGTTTTCAGGATAGTCGGGCGCAAGCCTTACTGCCTTGCGAAGATATTCTTCTGCAAGTTCAACATTGCGCGTGATGCTATCCGGCCTGCCGGCGGTTTGCGGAAGCTGCGTGTAGATCTCGCCCATCATGCGATACGCACCTGCGTGATCGTATTTAGGTGAAAGCGAAATCACTTTATTGCAGTCTGCAAGCATCTTTTTAATACCATCTTGGTATCCTATCACATGAATTTTATAATAGAGCCCCGTATTCACAGCGCGCCAATAATAGCAACCAGCCTCTTCAGGTGCCTTCATAAGGCATGTTTCAGCATACTCCATGCCTTTTTCAGCAAGTTCTTTTGATATACGCCTATTCTCGGATTTCATCGAGTCGTACGCTGCATCCTGGGCTTTTGCTACAAGCTGGCTTGTGCTCCAGGTAGCTCCGTTTGCATATGATGTGGATTTGGAATTGCTGCCTGCGCATCCTGCTGAAATAATCATTGCGCAGACAAAGAATGTTAATATGGCATGGCTAATTTTCATAAGGAAGATTCGCTCCTATCATGCAATACTGAAGCCTTCAAGGGTTTTGTTTGAATGCCACATATCTGCCCTCTAAATTCGTCCTTTAGTGTTCTGCGTGCATTTTCTGCGTGATCATTTCCGCACTTTTAGCAAAGCTTTCCAACTCCTCAACATCCACTGAATGAAAGGAACCATTCTGCAATGTCGGGGTTGCACTGCGTATGCATTGGATAACAAATTCCCAATCGACTTTCACCTCTTTATCTTGAGCCTCTGCGTATGCCAATTTTGCCCAGGCCATGCGAAGGCTATCAGCAGCTGCGATCTCCGGCATGTTGTGTTTTCGATACAGAACCTGGGATATTTGAAAGAATTCAATCATGCGTTCATAGTTGTCATAAGATGAGAAGCTTGCAAGCACGCCTGCACATATGCGCAGAGGATCGCCTATAGCATCCATTTTATATGGCAGGAGAGCATCTGACCAGGCATCGATCGTTGCGTTCGCATAGTCTAGCTGCCTCCCCCAATATAGACATTTGCCGGCATTATCTTTAGGTTTGATATGCGCAAAAGTATTGCAGTGCGCAGTATAAGCCAATTCCCATAATAGCGCCTTAGCATCTTTGTTGATTGTTAGAAGAGCAGAAGCCTTGAACAGCTTGGCAGCCATTTCGAGGCTATCCTTATCCTGGGAAAGACCAGATAGCAAAACAGCAGAGTGAATGAGATTAGCTGCAGTCTTGTCTTTATTGAGACGCTCTTCGACTTCTCTTGGAACTTGCTCATTTGGATTGCCCATCTTCAGAAGGTGTGCATTAGCAGTATCCATCATTCGCTGTAATCTAAGATACACTGTGGCAAATGGCTTTCTGCCGCTCCGTATGGATTGCGCTCGTGCTGCATCACTTTGCCCGGCTGCTTTGTTGGTATAGAAGAGCCGCTTTAGAGGGGATAGATGATGCGTAAAATGTCGAACATGGAGGGACGTATGCAGTAGAGGGCCATCGACTAGCGCTTCATCGGTAGAATATATAATTCTGTATGGCGTGGTAGTTGTGTCAAACCTAGAGGGATAAAGCCCCACGCCTGCTCCCAGCAGAAATGCTTGGAAGTCGGTGAGAAAGCTGCTGAGCAGTGTTTGAGATACAACAACCATCGTGTTTCCTTTGAGACTTCTATTGAGCAGTGTCTGCTATAAAGCACTTTGCTCAAGTTGAGATATAAAGGAGCTCAGTTTTACAGCGTGCTCTGAACGAAAGTGCCTGCTATCCCATGATGTCATGGCCAGGCGCATCTGATCGATAGCAGACCCTATGGCTGTGTCTCTTAACTCATCAGAGGCATAGGTGCCAGCTAGTTTCGCCCATGCAATGCGTAAGCCGTTTTCAGCAGTAGGAAGCGTGCCATATCGTTCTAAAAACGCAATCATGCGGTGGTAGTAAACAGGGGATGCAAAGCATGCGCGTATGCCCGCAAATATTCGTATATTATCATGCATGGTATCATGCATGGGATCCTGCGATGAAAACAGTGAAAAAGACCAGGTCGCTATCATCCTGCTTTCATATTTCAGCTGCCGTATTTGATCTTCATGACTTACTGCACTGCTATGAACTTTCATGTTATTCTTATGCGTGGCATAGGCAAGCTCTGTTAACATCGCCTTAGCATCTTTGTTTGCTGTTAACCGGGCCGCTTCCATAAATAACCTAGAAGGCACTTCGATGCGATCTGGTCTTTGGCGAATACTTGAGAGTAGGATTGCTGAGTGAAGCAGGCTTTCCGTAGTCCTTTCATCTTGTAGGCGCTTTTCAACATCGTACGGAACTTGTTCAAGAGGATCTTGCATATTTGCGCGATGGTCGGCAGCAATATCTACAATGCTCTGTAGCTTTTGATAAATAGTGACGAAAGTTTTGCGTACATTTGATGGATACTTAGGTTTAGACGCAAAGAGTTTATTCACAGGAGATACGTTATTTGTCAGGTGTGGGACGTAGAGGCATGTATGCGTGGGAGGTCTCTCTGGTGGGGAGGAGAATGAGAGCGCAGTCGGAGTTGCCTTGGTGTCAAATCCAGTAGGATAAAGCCCAGCAGTGCTCGCAACAAAAGCTTGGTAGCTTGCAAAGAAACTGCTGGGTTGTATTTGGGTTATAGCGTTCATTATGATATTTTCTTTCGTCGTTTTTTTCTTAAAGTTGCGCGGTTTTTAGCGAATTCGGCGGTATTTTTGATAGGTGATCTCGCGGCCTTGGGCCAACCATTTTTGGGCAAAAAAAGTGGGGAACGCGTCTGGGGTTTGTGTCACAATCCTCTCTTTATAACAGGTTTCAAAACTCGGGATCTGCGAAAATAGTTCCACGACATCCTCAGCATAAGGCAAGTGATCTGTGACAAAGGTTATGGTGCTGCCTTTTTTTAAAACACGCAAACATTCATGCAAAAAGTTTAGATTCGTGGACCTATGTTTTGCATGCCTTTTCTTTGGCCACGGGTCTGGAAAGAGAATGTGGATCTCATCAACTGATTCAGCTGTGAAATTGCGGGGAAGGGCACATCTCACATCATCCTGGATAAGGCACACGTTTGTAAGTTTGCGGCGTTCAATGCTTCTTATGAGCTTATCTATGCGCTTTCCCTTGATCTCAATACCAACTATGGACGCTTGAGGGTTGGTTTCTGCTAAGTGGAACAGGAAGTCGCCCCGTCCAGGGCCCACCTCCAGGATAAGCCTCTGCTCTTCAATGGGCTTTATTTGGGCAGGATAATGAAATACAGCTCGCTCATATCTCATGGGCATGGCGGCAGGTTATGCAATAGGGCCGCGGTCTCTGTCAACTATTTGACAACTCATTATCACGCTGAGAAAATTTGCCAAATTTACACTTCTAAATGGCCTAAAATTGCCCTATAATGCCTAATCCGAGCTGGAATAAAAATTGCATATTTAGAAAAAGCGCGAAGCGCTTTTTAATGGAGGCCAATATGAAGAATGCAATTCAACTTAGAAAGTTATTCGTAGTAATCCTGTCCATCTCTGTGGCAGGGGTTTTGTTTGGTATCCTAGGGTGTGAAAAAGGCGGAGAAGAGGTAGGCGCGCCTCCTGATCTCATTATAGAAGAGGGTCAAGTGCCTGAACAAGGTGAAGTGACTGAACAGGGTGAAGCGACTGAAGTCCAAACCGAGGGTAAAACCGAAGCAGAAGTCACAGAACAGATCGTATATGTGACAGAAGGTGGAACCGGAGATGGAACAAAAGAAAACCCCATGGGAGATATCAACCAAGCTATAGAACATGCAGAGTCAACATGGTCCACGCCTTCAGAGGTGCATGTTGCAGAGGGAACTTATGAAGTGGACTCGTCAAAGGATACTCAAATTAAAATGGTTGAAGGAGTGTCCATGCTTGGCGGCTTTTCAGCAGATGATTGGACCAAGAGGGATCCTTCTACATATGTCACCACTATTAAAGATACGAGCTCGTCAGGTGGAGACTCTCCCAGTCCAAATCGAGTTATAGAAGCTACCGGCAAAATAACATCCGCCACAATAATAGATGGATTTAAAATTGAGGGAGGCGGTGGTGACTATTCGTCCGGCATAGTCGTTGGTGCTGGCGCAGCACCAACTATCTCAAACTGCACAATAGATGGAGGTAGTGGAAAATGGGCTTATGGCATCCATAATAAAGGCTCACCGAGCGTACATAAAAACATGATACGAGGGAACAGTACAAGCAGTAAGATGAAGTATGCCTATGGCATGTATAATTCTAATAGCATGGGGGCTGTAATATCTGACAATACAATAAACGGAGGCAATGCATCTACTAGTTATGCTATTTATAATTGCTTCAAGGTAAACCCCCAGCTCTGCTGGGGGACTCACAGGGTTTGACATTTGCGGGAGTAAAAAACAGCCTCCGAACCGTGAACCGCCCAAGGCTCAACGGCAAGGAGGCCCGATGCATGATGCAGCCTCGT
>JBDRBN010000032.1:0-27230 GCA_043822785.1 Pseudomonadota bacterium | reverse complement strand
ATCATCGCAAGAGGTGTACGCCCGGAGAAAAACCAGGGCAGAGCTTCCTTTTGGGCATATCAAGCGAAACCTCAAAACAGATGCCTTTCTGTTGCGAGGGCAAGAAGGTGTCCAGGCCGAGACTTCGCTTTTGGCGACATGTTTCAATGTTACCCGCATGATGACGCTCTTTGGTGTTGGTACGCTTTTGGCCAGGCTGGCAGCCCTGAGTGCGAGTTCCGTTTAGATGCGATAGTACGGAATACAGCGCCCATAGATGTCACAAGGATAAAACAGAAGAGAATATGGACTGACATCACTCGAATATTTGGCCGGTAGTATTTTGTAACAAAATTCTCATATTTTTTTGTCAAAGAACGTTTATATCAAGTCACCCTCCCCAATTGCGACACAGTCTCCAAGGGGAGAGGGAAATTCGGTTACCTTCGTATTATCCTTTCTGTTAATGCTAACTCCAAAAAGGTGTCGGACACTTATTTGTTCTTGTTTATCAGCTGGTTGTAAAAATTTAAGTGTCCGACACCTTTTTAAAGCTTTCTGTTAAGAGAGGCAGCACTTCAAACAGATCTCCCACGATGCCAAAGTTTGCTACCTTAAAGATGGGAGCATCCGGATCGATATTAATAGCCACGATGGTCTCAGAAGTTTGCATGCCTGCCAGATGTTGAATTGCACCGGATACACCCACGCCAATATACATTTTTGGATTTATGGTCTTACCGCTCAAACCCACTTGATGCGAATAGCTTAACCAACCACGATCGACCACATCCCTGCTCGCACCCAATGCTGCACCCAATGCATCGGCAAACTTCTTAACCAAAGGAATGTTCTCCGGCTTTTTGATGCCCCTGCCCACCACCACAACTATGTCTGCCTCCTTTAAAACCTGTGCCTTTTTGTTTGGAACAAAAGCATCTCTTGTTATTTTACTTGCTAACAATTGAGAGGGAGCATCCATTTTTATGATCTTGCCTGCGCGGCCTTGTTGTCTTGGAGCAGGCTTCATGGATCTTGGCCTAACGGTTGCCATCTGGGGACGATGTTTTGGAGTTTTGATCATGGCCATAACATTGCCACCGATCGCAGGCCTGGTTTGAACTAAAAGGCCGGTGCCCTCTTCGATATCCAAACCAGTGCAATCAGCAGTAAGGCCTGCATGGCATGCCATGGATACATAAGGCATCAAGGTGCGACCAAATGACGTGGCCCCTGCCAAGATAATCTCTGGGCGATATTCATCTATGACATGGAGCATGCATCTCGCATATGGCTCTATGAGAAAATGCGTAAGCTGAGGTGCCTGCATAGCAACCACCTTATTCGCACCTCTCTGTATGAGTTCATCAAGATCGCCATCGTGGATGTTGTTTCCAAACACCATGGCACAAAGTTCACATCCGCTCTTTTTTGCCAAATCAATGCCGCGAGCTAGCAACTCGTGCGAGATGCGCTGCACCCTGCCCTGTTTTTGCTCTGCTAAAATCCATACATCAGAATAGTCCATCAAATCCTCTTATTATGTCATCGCGAGCGAATGATAATGAGCGTGGCGATCTCCAGGAGATTGCTTCCTCGGCTACGCCTCCTCGCAATGACAAAAACGACCTACATCAGATGATTTCCTTTTGTTTTAAAAAAGCACTCAACCTATCAACCGCTCCTGCCACCCCTTCTTCATCCTTTGCAAACACCTTTTCGCATTCCCTAGCTACTTTGGGTTTGAATATCTTCTCTACATGAGTAGGTGAACCAGTAAGTCCTATTTTGGATATATCGAGATTAAGTTCGACTGTTCCCATCACAGGAATTTCTATTTGTTTTGCCCTCTTTTTGCCACGCAGGGTTGGAAGGCGGGGCACGCACACTTCTTTGACTACTGTCATCAAACCAGGAAAAGAGAATGTGAGCTTTTCTGAGCCATCCTCAACCATGCGCAAGACCTTGCACCCATCTTCAGAGATCTGCTCGACCTTTCTCACATATGTGATGGCTGGAAGATCAAGATGTGATGCAATGCCGGGGCCGACCTGGCCCGTCTCGCCGTCCGTAGCCCGCTCTCCGCAGATGATAAGATCATAATCTTTGATTTGCTTTATTGCCTCTGCCAACACGTATGCAGTTGCCCAGGTATCTGAACCCTTGATGGCTTTGTCAGTGATGAAGAGCGCAGAGTCTAGCCCCATAGCAATGGCTTCTCTAAGAGCATCTATCGCACTTGGCGGGCCCATAGTAAGAGCAATAGTCTCTCCCCCACATTTTTCTTTTAATTGGATTGCGGTCTCTATGGCATACAGATCGAGTGGATTGATGATGGATTCAATCCCCTCGCGGATCACGGTGCCCGTGGCCTCATCCATCCTCACGGATTTTGTCTCAGGCACCTGTTTTATTGGAACGATAATACGCATTTTTCACGTTTTTTACGATTTTCGCTATAAATATAGCTAGTTAGCTAATTTTTTAAGAAACTTTTGCTTATGATCTGCCGATAATATATATAGGCCAGCAACGCGAGAAAAGCGAGAAACGCAAGCAACGTAAGATCAAATAAAAACATATGGTTATCGAGAAAATAAATACCCAGCTCGCCCAGCTGCCGCCAGCATGGATCAGCCGCGCTGTATCGCGCGGCGGGGCCATGGGCAATGCCGACGAGATCAAAAAGCTCTTGGGCGAGCCCATCCCCCAGCTTGTGGATGCTGACACGCTTGCTCCTGAGATTGCAAAGTTTTTTGCACCAGGTGGTTTGCTCGAGCGTTTGCGCAAGAGGCTTTCTATCTTTTCGCGCAAAAAAGGCGGCAAGTTCTTTCCGGCGCGCGGAACCATCGCATCTGTTGATGAAGACGATAACCTCTATGTAGGTGTGGATTTTTTAGAACAGTTTGGCAATGACGAGGAGCTAGTAGCAGGAATCATCTCGCACGAGTGGGGTCATATGATGAGTGACCTGCCAAAGAACATCAACTGGTCGCACCTCAATTGGAATGAACTGCATGAGCTTAGGCGCGATGAAGAAGGCGATGCAGATGGGTTTGCAGGAAGAGCTATGTTTCTTCTGGGCTATTCTGTTGAGCCCATGGTCGAATTTCTTGAGCACATAGGCAAAATGAAAAAGGAAAAGAAGCTTCCTTGTCACAAGTATCACAACCTTGCCACACGCGCTGCAATTTTGCGCGAATCATATGATGCAGAAAAGCGCGCTATGGAAACAGCCCGGCGTTTATTTTTTTCATCTGGAAATAGAGAAGGACCAAAGGTAGGAAAAATTCTAGGAGCAGGGTAACAAATCAGCAAGCAACGCTTTAACTTTTCTCGCTTGTCTCGCCTTTCTCGCCGGTCTCGCTATTTTGTATTTGCCTTCATCCACTTCATATATTCATCCATCCCATCGATCACCGGCAAAACCAAAAACTCAGGCACTTCGTAGGAGTGGTGTTTTTCCAACATCTTCTTTATGTCGCCAACGCGATGCTCAAGGGTTTTAATTAATAGAAGATATTCCTGATCGTCGTGAACGCTTCCTTCCCATTCATAGATGGATTCGATCTTGGGAATGATCTGAACACAAGCCGCAAGCTTTTCTTTAACCAAAAGCTCTGCAAGAGACCTGGCCTCGCGGCTGGAGTTGGTGGTGGTCATAGCCACAACTGCATCATCCACTGCTTACTCCTTTATATCAGGTGAAATGCCGGCAAAGTGCTCTATGGCGCGCGCAAGCAGGAACAGATAATCGGACAGGCGGTTTACATATATGAGCCCCTGGGGATTATCGTATGCACCCTCTTCTGCCAAAGCCACCACATAGCGCTCTACCTTTCGTGCAATAGAGCGGGCCATATCCACCATGGCCGAGGCCTGGCATGCACCTGGGATCACAAAGGCAGAAGGCAGCTTTACCATTTCCTCAAGCGCAGTGATCCTCCCCTCGATCCACTTTACGTGCGACTCTGAGGTAAGCTCAACCCACTCGCGCGATGCAGGATTGGTGCTGCCAAGCTCGGTGCCGAACCTAAACAGATCCATCTGCAGCTCTTTTATGTCTTTAGCAAGATTAGACATGCCCTCACCCTTCATGAGGGTGAGCGTGGATCTTGCAAGGCCCAGAAACGAGTTCAGCACGTCCAGCGCGCCAAACGCCTCGATCTGGATGGAGGCCTTGCTCACCTCCTCGCCGGTCACCAGTTGCGTTTTTTTCTTATCGCCTTTTTTGGTGACTATGGTCATGAACCGCAATTTATGTAATGTTTTAAAGTTTGTAAATAGCTCAAAGTTGATGGAGTATTAAACAAGGCGAGAAATGCGAGACACGCGAGAAACGCCAGCAACGTTTCTCGCCTTTCTCGCCTTTCTCGCCTTTCTCGCGTTTCTAGCGTTTCTCGCATTTTTGTAGCATTGACAGACCCAAGGCACACAAATATCATCGATGAAATTGGGGGAGGTCAAATGTTTGTATTTCGCACAGTTCTTTGGGGCACCGTCTTTTTAATTGCAACGCTCATATTTGGACCATGGCTTGCTCTGCAGTTTGATGCCAGCTTTCCACCTCTTAACATTGAATGGTTGCGATATGTGGGGATCGCTATTTGTGTAATAGGCGTTCCGCTAGCTCTCTATTGCGCCCTGATAGTACTCACGCCCGGCACTTCTCGGCCTGCTCCTTATGATGCTGGTGGCTCTTTCACCATTGCCGGCCCCTACCTCTATGTGCGAAATCCGTTTATGTTAGGAGCTTTGCTAACGCTATGGGGCGAGGCATTCGTACTCATGCGCATAGTCATGTTAGCATATGCGTTTATATTCACATGGGTGATCTACTTTTGGGTGATTTTCTTTGAAGAACCTGCGCTCATCCAAAGCCTTGGCAACGATTACCTGAAGTACAAGAAAGCTGTACCTAGGTGGTTTCCCCAGTTTAGGAAGTATAGGGGTTAAAATCCAATTTCTAATTTCCAATTTCTAATTTCGTCTTTTAAAACGCTTCGTCTATCGGCGACGGCGTTACTTCCTTTTTTGGCCCCATACCCATATCGCGCC
This sequence comes from Pseudomonadota bacterium, assembly GCA_043822785.1. Lineage (GTDB taxonomy): Bacteria > UBA10199 > UBA10199 > 2-02-FULL-44-16 > JAAZCA01 > JBDRBN01. The sequence continues at coordinate 22,193 of JBDRBN010000032.1, read as the reverse complement.
TGGTTTGATCTATGCGCTCACTCCACTCTGGATCGTGGCTAAGAAGTGCCTCGGCCTTATCCAAAAGGCCTTCTGCCACATCAGGCTCACTAAGCTTCACGTGTGTAAGAGCGAGAAAATAGTAAGCCTCGCCATTTTTTGTGTCTACGTTTATGGCATCGCGAAAAGTGGATGCTGCGCGCTCGATCTCGTTTTTCTCTAAAAAAAGTTTGCCCTGTTCCACAAGGCGGTCAGATGCCTGCCTGGCTGGCGTTAAAGCTTCCTCCTTAGATGTTTCATATGGGCGTATTGCATCTGGCTCTTTGCGCTCGCGCGTAGGAAGCTTCTTGTGCACAGGTTTCTTTTCCTTTGCGCATCCTGCAAAGAAATTTATGCAGAGCACAGCAATAAAAATTGCTAGAATGTATAGGAAGTAAGGTCTTGCGTGGGCATGTCTGATCGAATTTCGTCGCATGTTCTTTGTGGTTCGTTGCCCTCTATGAAGGCTTCGTATCTTCCGCTAGGGCAAGTGGTATTGACCAGCCCTCCGGTTATTGGATCAACCCTTATCAAAATAATACCGGGCGGGCCAGCGAAATCTCCGTGGCCGTTTGGAGCAACGTCTTTCATGAAAGTTGTCCAGATAGGAAGCGCTGCCCTGCTGCCGCTCATGTTCATTGTGGCATTGTCATCATAGCCTACCCATGAGAGCGCAAGAAGCTCAGGCGTAAACCCCACAAACCACGCATCCTTGTAGTCAGAGGTTGTGCCTGTTTTGCCAGCAGCTATGGCAGTAAAGCCTCTTGCTCGTGCACCAGCGCCTGTGCCATTGTCCATTACGCCCTTCATTATATTCGTGGTGAGAAACACTGGCGCGGCGTCAAACTCACGTTTCATGCGAATGGACTTCTTCTCAAGCACCTGCCCATCTTTTGTCATCACGTTGATGATGGATATGGGCTCTGCCCTGATGCCGGCGTTTGGAAAGATGGTGTATGCGCTGGCCATCTCCATGGGATTAACCTCAAACGCGCCAAGCGCTACGGAAGGCACTGCAATTAGCTCGCTCGAAATTCCTGCCTCGCGAGCTGTTTCCACCACGTTGTCTAGACCGGCCTCTATGGCAACCTTTGCTGTTGCGATGTTATAGCTCTTCTCCAGCGCCTCGCGCAGCGTTACATAACCATGTTCTTTTTTGTCATAGTTACGCGGCCTCCACATCTTGCCGCCTGATTTCACCTCAAAAGATGTATCTTCTAAAAGCGTTGCTGGCGTGAACATTTTTTTGCTTCTTCTTGGATCGAGCGCGGTCAGATATACAAACGGTTTGAATGTAGAGCCAGGCTGTCTTAGCGCCTGAGTGCAGCGATCAAACTGACTTCTCGAATAATCGCGGCCGCCCACCAAGGCCCTTACATAGCCCGTTGATGGTTGAACAGCTACAAGGCAAGCTTCCAGCGGCTCCTCATGATCTTTGGGAAGTACGTGCGCGTTATCCTTTTCGATGTTTATTAGCTCTTCCTCAAGAGCTCGCTCTGCGGCAAGCTGCATGAACATATCCAGCGTGGTAAAAATCCTTAGCCCCTCAGTCTGAAGCACTTCTGGTGGATATAGATCAGCGAGCTGCCGTTTGACAAAGTCGATAAAATAGGGCGCGATGAATATGCGCGTCTTCACCTTTGGCGTAACTATTTTCTCAGCAAGCGCCTTCTCGTATTGCTCCTTTGTAAAGAATCCTTGCTCGAGCATCCTCTTCAGCACAAAATCCCTGCGCTCCTTTGCCTTTTTAGGATGGGTGATGGGATTGTAAAGGTTTGGGGATTTGATCATGCCTGCCAAAAGCGCACATTCGCCTGTTGTAAGCTGGGAAGCGCTTTTTCCAAAATATAGGCGACTGGCCTCTTCTACGCCTGAAACCGATGTTGTGCCCCTCTGCCCTAAGTATATCTCATTGAGATATGCCTCGAGTATCTCTGATTTTGTGTGATGTTTTTCTATTCTGGATGCAATGAGCGCTTCATTTAGCTTTCGGATGAACGACCGCTTAGGATAGAGAAAAAAGTTTTTCACCAGCTGTTGCGTAAGTGTTGAACCGCCCTGCACTATGCGCATGGATTTTAGGTTTACGAGCATAGCGCGCAAGATTCCCATAGGATCCACGCCGCCATGCTCAAAGAAGCGCTCATCCTCAATGAGGATGATTGACTGAACAAGATGCTCTGGCACTTCCTTCAAAGTTACAAGCGTGCGGCTCTCCATCTTATCGGTGTAGATGGATGCCACTTCCTCAGGCTCCAACCTGATGAGCTCAATGGGCTTATCCTCGTCCGTGCGGGTTATGTTTTTTATGAGGCCAGAGTCGAGCTCAAGCTTAACCGGAAATCCTCGAAAGTCTTCGTTAGGGTATGCGAAGTTGTGCAAATATAATTCCAACCTGTTTTCGTTTATCGAATAATCGCCAGGGCCAACTATCTTTTCCCCTGTATTGCGATAACCTAGGCGATCGAGCTTTGCGATGATCTTGCGCACTTTGATGTTAAGGCCTGGGTAGAGATATTCTGCATCAGAATACACGCGCGAAGGCAGATCCCATTTTCTGGGTTTATCAAACTTGGTTTCAATTAAACGATCGATCTTGCGCATGTGATAGGCCAAAGCGACTGACCCTATGATGATAAGGACTATGAGAACCTTGGTAATGCGCCACGCAGTGCGCACCAGTGCCTTTAAGTCCTTTGTGTTCTTTTTCTTTGCAGACTTATTTTTTCTATTGGCCAGCTGACTTCTGTCTCTTCGATATGGGGGCATAATAAAATCCGTTATTCGCCTGCCTGCCGGCAGGCAGGTAGTTCGTAATTCGTAATTGGTCTGGCGGAGGGGGGGAGATTCGAACTCCCGGACCTCGTGAAAGGTCAACAGTTTTCAAGACTGCCGCAATCGACCACTCTGCCACCCCTCCGCCAGGCCTACTGCGAAATTAATTATCAAAGAAAAACAGTAGTGGCTGTGTCTACGCTACAAGCTAGTCAAAATCAACCGTTTGCACCATAAAAAAGGCCCGCTCACAAGAGCAGGCCTTTATCTCTTTGCATTGGCTTAATAATTATCCCACCTGGATGGTTTTTGGAATGATTCTTCCCCTTCTCCGTTATCGGCTCCAACCTCTTCTCGTTCATCAACCTTAACCTTTGTCTTTGCAGGAGCCGAAGGTTCTGCAGCAGATTCAGGCACAGCAGCAGGAGCAGCTGGTCTTGAACCCACTTCCTCAAGCTTTACCGCACCCGGCGGCAGAGGCGCTGCTGGCTCTTCCCAACCTGCTGGCAGATCTGAACTTACGCCACTAGGTGCAGCAGCTGGCGCACTGCCATACGTGCCGGCTGCTGGCGTACCCGCATGCGGGCCTGTAACAGGAGGAATTGTAGAAATTTGTGAACCAGGGTATTTTTGCGGTTTATCATATACACCGGTATCCGAAGGTGTAGGCTCAGAAGGACCCATCTCATCAGGAAGAGCTTCAGCAGGTGCTGCCTCCGCAGGTACAGAAGCTGCAGGAGTTGTAGTTGAAGGCTTACCCACTTCCTCAAGCTTTACCGCACCTGGCGGCAGAGGCGCTGCTGGTTCTTCCCAGCCTTCTGGCAGATCTGATTGCTGGGCATAAGCAAAAATCGCAATAGAGATGGCTACGATACCAGCCATGGTGAAAACTATGTATTTGAGATATCTGTTAAAAGGCTTCATGGTGTCCCCCTATTTCTATCTAAAAGAATTTTATCATCTTTTTGCCAAAAGACAACCAGTTAGAGGGCCTCATGCAACTACTTGAATTATCGATGCCAAAAAACTATTTTGGCCAACATAGAGATCATGCATTACATCATTATATGTGCAACAGCGCTTCTGGTCGCAGCTCTCACGTTCTTTTCCGGCTTTGGCCTGGGAACGCTTCTCATGCCTGTGTTTGCCATCTTCTTCCCTGTAGAGCTGGCTGTAGCAGCAACTGCCGCGGTTCACCTGGCAAACAACATCTTCAAGACAGCGCTCATCGGTAAAAAAGCTAACTTAGGGGTCGTTGCCAAGTTTGCTCTGCCTGCTGCAGCGTTTGCAGTCCTTGGAGCGCTTCTTCTTGGCTATATGTCTGGCATTAAACCCATTTATGAATATCAACTTGGCATAAGGACATGTAGCATAACCGTGGTTAAGCTCGTTATCTCCTTGCTCATCTTTATATTCGCGTTATTTGAACTTACGCCCAAGCTTAAGGACTTTTCACTAAATCCAAAATACATACCGATTGGAGGAATTCTTTCAGGGTTCTTTGGAGGGCTCTCTGGCCATCAAGGTGCTTTGCGAACCATGTTCCTTATACGCTTGGGGCTTACCAAGGAGGCGTTCATAGGCACTGTGGTGCTATCAGCCGTAATTGTAGATATCTTTCGCATCGCTGTGTATGGCGTAACATTCGTATCCAAGGATTTGACTCTGTTGGCTATGAAAAACTCAGTTGGTCTTATTGTCGCAGGAACGATCGCTGCCTTCATAGGCTCATTTATAGGATCCAGGCTTCTTAAAAAAGTCACCATGCACTCGATGCAGATAATCATTGGTGTTATGCTCTTTGTATTAGCCTTTGCGCTTGGGCTTGGCATTATTTAAAGGATGGCGTATACGTTGCCAATCAACAAAGGGGGAATCATGAAAACGATAGTTGCATTATTGGTAGCAATCATGGCCACGGTATTTTTTGCATCAGCTGCTGTCGCAAAACATGCTGAACTACAAGGCAAGGATGCAAAGCTGCATCAAATCGTAAGCGATGATCCGGGCTCGGTTCAGGTGATAAGCCCATACAGCAAGGCCATAAAGCTAAAAAGGCTTGGCAAAAACGATGTGGCATACTGGCATCCTGATGGCGGCAAATACATCGTTGCAGGCGATTATGCCTATGTGTGGTGTAAGGTATATAACACAAAGAGCAACGAAGCCAACTTTCACTGGGTCGCTGTGAATACGTCTGCGCTCAATGAGGCGCTTAACCTGAGATATCAGTTTGCAACAGGCGTTGCGTTCTACAAGCTCTCTTCACAGAGTGGCAAGATCATCTTCGAAGCCTTCCCATATGATACCGTACGCGCGATATCAGAGGGTAAGGATATCATAAACGTAAAAGAGTAGTCTTGCTCGAGTTTATTAGAAGAATATGCTTATCATTGCACTGCTTGTAGTAAGCATCATATTGTTTGCGCTCGCTTACCGCTTCTATAGCCCAAAGATCGCCACATGGCTGGGCATGGAGCCTAACCGTCCCACGCCAGCGCATGTGATGAAGGATGGGGTGGACTACTGCCCGGCTAAACTCCCTATCCTCTTTGGCCACCACTTTGCCTCAATAGCAGGCGCTGCTCCCATAGTTGGTCCGGTCATAGCAGCAGCATATGGGTGGGGCCCTGTAATTCTTTGGATCATACTTGGTGGCATCTTTTTGGGGTCAGTGCACGATTTTGCAGCCCTTATCGCATCCTTACATCATAGGGGCAGATCCATAGGCGAGGTGATAAGCGAACAGGTGGGGCGGCTTGGCGGTAGGCTGTTTCTATTTTTTCTTTGGGCAACGCTCGTGCTGCTCATCGCAGTATATCTCGTCATAGTTGCAAAGACATTCGAGACTGTTCCGTCCGCAGCAACTGCCTCTTCCCTGTTTGTATTTCTAGCTGTGTTCTTTGGCCTCTCTGTGTATCGGCTTTGCCTTCCTCTGGGATGGGCATCGCTTATTGCAGTAATAATACTCGCAGCGTGTATGTTTATAGGCTGGCTTTGGCCTATTGAACTTTCAGCCGATACCTGGCTCATCATTCTTATCGCCTACATCATCACTGCATCTGTAACACCAGTATGGATTTTGCTGCAGCCGCGCGATTATCTAAATTCTTTTTTGCTCTACTCGCTGCTCATCATAGCAATCGTAGGCGTGTTCGTTGCCCGGCCAGAGGCCAACTTTCCCATGTTCATCACCTGGTACGATCCTAAGTTAGGATCGCTCTTTCCCATACTGTTCGTTACCGTCGCGTGCGGCGCCATATCCGGCTATCACTCAGTTGTTGCATCTGGCACCACTGCAAAACAGCTCGATAAAGAAGCTCACGCCAGGCCTATAGGCTATGGTGCAATGCTCGTGGAATGCGTTCTGGCCACTCTTGCTCTCATCTCGGTAATAATTATCACTAAGTCCCAGTATTCTGTTGCTCTGGCTAAAGAAGCGCCTGTTGCACTTTTCTCAAATGGAATGGGCACGCTTATAAGCTCACTTGGCATTAATCAAATGCACGGAACAAACTTTGCAGCTCTGGCTGTATCGGCGTTTGTTCTTACGACTTTGGATACGGCAACAAGGCTGTGTCGCTATGCATTTCAGGAGTTCTTTGCGCCAAACAAGGGAGAAAAACCAAACATACTAAACCGCAGCCGCTTCATAGGAACGTTTGTAACTGTTGCAGCTGCGGCTGCTCTTGCATTCTCAGGGCATTGGAAAGCCATATGGCCCATCTTTGGATCGGCAAACCAGCTGCTCGCTGCGCTTGCATTCTTGGCTGTTGCGCTTTGGCTTAAACACAAGGGCAAGAAGGTGAAATTCTTGCTCATACCCATGTGCATCATGTTTGTGATAACGCTTTCAGCACTTGGCGTTCTTGTGCAAAAGAACATTATGGAAGGGGATTATGTGCTGGCTACAATAGCAACGGCGCTCTTTGTACTAGCAATCACCCTGCTCTTTGATGCGATCAAGTCTCTGAGGAAAATTGTAAAAGTACAGTGATTGAAAATTTCGGTCACGGAGCAATATTGCTCTGTTACAAATTGCTCCGTGACCGTTTGGGTTTATATAAGCCTTACAACTTCTGGAAGAGCCGCTGATAATGCCTCATTGATTGCTTCTTCGCCACCTTCTTGACGGGCTTGGTTTGCAATTACTGCCAGCAGATGCATGGCATCCACATCCTGTTGTATCCTTATCATATTCAAATTAGAAAGTGCTTGATAGGCATCTAAACCTACTAGCCGCATCAAAAATTCGCGTGACACTTCTGACATTGCAGGATCAGGCAACGCGCTTAACTTAGCGAGCCACGGACGAGTTTTATCTGGATGATCCGGGATCTGATCATTAGGTCCCAGCGCAAAATAAACCTTTCTTGCAAAAGATGGCACCACATTTATATCAGCCCTGGACAATATGTTAAGAGCCCCGAGCAGTCCCTCATAACCTTTGACAGCACTTTGATCTGGACTTTTATCCAGCCTAACTTCAGCGGTTTTGCCTTTATAATTTAAGGTAAGTGTCGGATGGCTCACTTCATCGCTAAACAGATTACGATCGGTGCGTCCCTCGAGCACAAAATACGCTTCAGGATGGGTCAGATAGAAATCAGGTTGTGCAGCATTTTGATATTCGCGCGGCAGACGCAATGAAACTTCAAGATCCTTTATGCAAGCATCCTTGCCCTGCGCAATTTTGAGCACAGTGCTGCCCTGATCTTTAACTGCCATGTGCCTAAAACCATTTACATTAAGAACATCGTTCAGCTGCCTCCTTATCTCTCGCAATACCTCTAAGCGGTGCGTCTCTCTCACAATTGGGTCAAGTGCCCGAACACCACTTTGCAAACTAACTGGTGCTTGCTCTACAGTCGGTGCACTCGCAGTCGCCTTCGTTGCACGGCGTTTTAAAACCAGCCGAATCGCACCAGCAGTCCCAAGAAGCAGCACAGCGCCAAGGGCAATGGCAATTTCTGGGTACTCTGTTATAGTACCACTATTGTTGGCAAATGGACCCATCACATGGTCACCAGGTACCGAGGCAAATAAATTTGAATTCAAGGCATGTTTTGCTGATGAACGATGATTTAGGCTAAAGAAACGGCTTGTTGATGCAAGATCAAGCTGACCAGGATTGGTCCAATCTCTTATGTAGCTGCTTACTGCTACACTGTTTGCGACACTTGCCAGGGATGCTGTAGTCGCAGCTGTGGTCAGAAAAGGATTAATGCTTGTGGTACATCCTACTGCAGACATAACTACCTCCTATATTTTAAATACGTTAGCTCCTTATCGGAAATACTACAGAAAAGTTGCGTGAAAAATTTCATATCCTAACATCTCGTTTTTATTGGGTTTATACGCGAAACAAAATATCTCATTAAGATATACATCACATAAGAAGATCTTCGGACGAAGGAAATAAATTTTTCACATATTCTCCATCCAGCTCGGTAAAGAGTATGTCAGCGCAATGTCACTAGAGCCATACTCAGGAATCAGCTCTTCTGTAATAAATTTATAAACACGAGGATAGGCACGAGGTGCCCGTGCATCCATTTCATAGATTAAAAATGTTTCATCCACGCGTCTAACATATTCAGTGAAATCGATAATACGAGTGCTCAAAGCATCTATCACATCCTTTCTGTCGTTCGGACGATCGTACGATTCCTTATACATTGAGAAGGTTTTGGAAACGCAAGTATCAGTGGGATGCAATCTCGATAATTTAATGCATGAAAAGTTCTTTTCTGAAATGAATCGAGGATGAGGAGGAAACCATGCGATGTTCTCATCCACAAGATCTAGGTAGAGGTCATGCCTTGCTTCACCAGGGCTTTTCTTACCAAATTCCGCAACTAAAAAATCTATAATCTCTTGCTCTCCAGGACCCACAACCGCTTCTGTTTTAATCTCATGCTTCAGAGTATCGATATCTTTTGTTCCACGTTCCGGAAGACCAGCAAGAGCTAGTGCAGCATAGCCAATGATCTTGAAATGCAGTTTAATTATACCGAACTGCTTAGCGACGGCCTCGTCGATATCTTCTATAAGACTAATATATTCATTCTTCATAGCCAATACTCGCATTTATAAATTCTGCTGCATACGATGGATCCACCTTTGCAAAAGAAGCACTTGCAGAAATTTTATCTTTATATCTGCCTTGGAATTCATCCAGGAGCTTCTGGATGTTCTTCTCAGCGCGTTTCTTTTCACGAGATGGCCGTTTAATTAAAGGAATAGCATCAAGAGTTGTTCGAATAAGCACCTCTAGATTTGCAAGGAGCCACTCGTTTTGAACTCTTGATAGGATCTGAGTTGCCCCTGCATTATCTTGGGCAGCTTGATTATAAAGCGTAGTTGCAAGCGCAGCAGCAAACCTGGGGTCACTCACCTCTTTTAATGCACCCTCAAGATACTCAGCATAACTTTTAACTCGACCAGGAATTCCGATCTTGCTTTTAAGATGCCTGGCTCCATAAAAAACCGCGCCTGCTCTTAAAATATCTTCTTCATCATGCAAGATTGGGCTCTGCTCTCCCACAAAGTATGAGAGAGGCTTGTTGAAACTCTTTGCCAAGAAACAAAGCTTCTCAGCAGAGATTGATGTTGTACCGTGCTCAATGCGTGAAATTGTTGGTTGCGTCACACCCAGCACTTTGGCCAAAAAACTTGCACTGATCCCTTCCTCCTCGCGAAGCTTGCGAATGGCCCTACCAATACGACCTCTAAACTCTCTTATCTCAATTGGTTCCATATTAAACAGCATGACATAATACTTAATTAATGTATACAGATAAATGTATCATGTTGAATATAAAGCTTATTTGGATAATTTTATTCATATATGAATATATTATTCATTAATGAATAATAATTTAATTTTATCATTTATTTTCATCTTGTTGCTTATGTCATTCAATCCTTTAGTAGCTGGCTCCTCGCACACGTTTCTCGCATGTCTCGCTTTTCTCGCCTAAACGTATTCCTGCCACGCCTTACACGCCAGGTCCTCCGGCTTTTTTCTCTTAAACGATTCCACGAGCCTTCGGGCGAGTTTTATGTTGGTGATGAGCGGCACGCCAAAGTCAGCTGCAGCGCGCCGAATAAGGTAGCCGTTGGTGAGCTCTTCTTTTTGATAGTTCTTGGGTATGTTGATTACAAGATCAATATTACCTTCTCGTATCCTTGCATCCGCAGTATTGCTGCCTCCATAAAGAGGCCATGCCACCATCTCTGCATCAATGCCGTGTTCCTTTAAGAATCTCGCTGTGCCATCTGTAGCCAGGATCTTTATGCCCATATCCTTTAGATCCTTTGCAGAGCGTAAAAACTCCACCTTGCTCTCAGTAGGACCTGTTGAAAGAAGAACTGATTTAATAGGAAAACGAAAGCCCACCGATAGCATGGCCTTAAGAAATGCTTCTTCAAAATCATCGCCAAGACAACCTACCTCGCCGGTGGAAGCCATCTCCACAGAAAGGGTTGGATCAGCGCCGCCAAGTCTTGTGAACGAAAACTGCGGGGCCTTAACACCAACGTATTCCATGTTAAACGGCTTGAGTTTAATCTCAGACACTGGCCAATCCACCATCACTTTTGTAGCGATCTCGATTAAGTTTTCTCCACACACCTTGGATACAAACGGAAAGCTGCGGGATGCACGCAAATTACATTCTATGACGCTCACCTCATTGTCCTTTGCCAGAAACTGGATGTTGAACGGACCGTTAATTGAGAGCGCCTTTGCAACCTTTGCTGCAATGCCCTTTATCTGGCGAATAGTCTCAAGGTACGTGCGCTGTGGCGGCACCACCATGGTGGCATCGCCTGAGTGCACGCCAGCGTTTTCCACGTGCTCTGATATGACGTATGCTATGAGATCGCCTTTTTTTGCCACGCCATCCAGCTCCACCTCTTTAGCGCCGAGTATAAACTTGCTGATCACCACCGGGTATTCGCGAGAAACCGCTGCAGCTTTACCCAAAAACCTTGTCAGCTCGTCATCGTTCATGGCCACGGCCATGGCAGCGCCAGAGAGCACATAAGATGGGCGAACTAAAACTGGATAGCCCACCTGGCTTGCAAACTTAAGCGCATCCTCAATACTTGATAATTCGCGCCAACGCGGCTGATCTACACCAAGCTCATCCAAAAGACTTGAGAACTTATGCCTGTTTTCTGCACGATCGATCGATGTGGCTTGCGTGCCGAGTATTCTCACTCCTGCTTGAGCGAGTTTGAGCGCAAGGTTGTTTGGCGCTTGACCTCCTACTGCCAATATCACGCCAGCAGGTTGTTCGCGCTCATAGATATCCAATATAGTTTCAAACGTGAGTTCTTCAAAATAAAGTCTATCGCACTCGTCAAAGTCTGTGGATACAGTCTCTGGATTGCAGTTTACCATTATGGTGCCAAACCCTAACTTCCTCAAAGACTTCACCGTACTCACGCAGCACCAGTCAAACTCCACAGAGCTTCCGATCCTGTATGCGCCCGAGCCTATTACCATGATTGCGTTACCTTCCATGCGATCCACATCGTCCTCTTCACCGCTGTACGTTGAATAAAGATAATTGGTTCTGGCTGGGTATTCTGCAGCAAGGGTATCGATCTGTTTGATCGCAGGCTTAATGCCTAAGCGCTTTCTCGTTTCACTCACAGCCTTGGCATCACTTTCTAAAATATGCGCGATCTGTGCGTCAGAAAATCCAAGGCGCTTCGCCCTGCGTAAAAGATGTGGGGGAACTTCGCTCTTGCCAAACCTTGCAAGCTCATTCTCAATAGAGACGATGTTCGAGATCTTTGCCAGAAACCATGGCTCGATATGCGAGAGCTCATGCACCTTGTTCACCGTCATCCCATCTTTCATAGCGCGATATATTGCAAAGATGCGCTCATCAGTGGGCTCACGTATTTCATCTTCAAGACTTTCGAACTGTATGCCCGCGCCGCCTGCCAGACCGTCAGCCCCGATATCGAGCATGCGAAGCCCTTTTTGCAGGGCCTCTTCAAAGGTGCGGCCAATGGCCATGACCTCTCCAACAGATTTCATGCCTGAGCCCAGCTTTTTTGAAACGCGCCTAAACTTCTTAAGATCCCAGCGCGGAATCTTTACCACCACATAATCAAGCGCCGGCTCAAAGCAGGCTTTGGTCGCGCCAGTAACAGAGTTGTCTATCTCGGTGAGCCTTTTTCCCAAAGCGATCTTGGCTGCAACAAACGCAAGCGGATAGCCCGTAGCCTTAGAAGCCAGTGCAGAGCTTCGCGAGAGCCTAGCGTTAACCTCGATTACACGATACTTATCGGATTTAGGATCGAGCGCATATTGTATGTTGCACTCTCCTATGATTCCCAGATGGCGCACCGTGCGGATAGCGATCTCGCGCAGCCTGTGGTAGTCTGAATTGGTGAGGGTTTGCGACGGCGCAATAACGATGCTCTCTCCGGTATGGATTCCTAAAGGATCGAAATTTTCCATGTTGCATACTGTTATGCAGTTATCAGATGCATCCCTCACCACTTCGTATTCCACTTCCTTCCAACCCTTGAGAAATTCCTCCACCAACACCTGATCTGTGTGCGAAAGCGCTGCCAAAACACGCTGTTCTAAATCCTCCTCAGTTGCGCAAAGACCTGAACCCAACCCGCCAAGCGCGTATGCTATGCGAATCATCACTGGATAGCCAATCTCTAAAGCAGCCTTTTTAGCGTCTTTCACTGATGTAACTGCAAAACTTTTTGGAACGGCCACGTCTATCTCGGCAAGCTTTTTAATAAAGCGCTCGCGATCTTCGGTGTCTTCTATCGTGGATATGGGGGTGCCCAACACGCGCACGCCATATTTATCCAAAATGCCTTTGCGCGCTAATTTCACTCCGCAGTTAAGAGCGGTCTGGCCGCCAAAAGAAAGCAGGATTCCATCCGGCCTCTCCTTATCAATAACCTGTGTCACAAAATCGGGCGTGACCGGAAGAAAATATACTCGGTGGGCAAAGCCCTCTGAGGTTTGGATCGTGGCGATGTTTGGATTGACCAAAATGGTCTCGACGCCCTCTTGTTTTAGCGCCTTTATGGCCTGGCCGCCAGAATAGTCAAACTCGCCTGCTTCGCCGATCTTGAGCGCCCCAGAACCGAGTATGAGAACCTTTTTTGGTTTTTCACTCATTTCATCAGATCCACAAATTCATCGAACAAAAATCCCGTATCCACAGGACCTGGCATGGCTTCCGGATGAAACTGTACGCTCAACACTGGTTTCGTAGCATGCCTTATGCCTTCGTTTGTGCCGTCGTTTAAGTTCGTGAACCATACCTCCCACCCATCGGGAAGCGTTGATTCATCCACTGCATAGCCGTGATTTTGAGAAGTGATATAGCAGCGCTCACTTCCAGCCAACTTGCATGGTTGATTTTGACCGCGATGGCCGAATTTGAGCTTGTAGGTTTTTGCCCCTGCAGCCAAAGCCAAGATCTGATTGCCAAGGCAGATGCCAAAGGCCGGAATTTGCGCTTTGATCACTTTACGAGCTGTCTCTATCGTAGGTATGCATGCTTGTGGGTCGCCTGGCCCGTTAGAGAAGAGCACACCATGAATATCGAGTGTGGTTACATCAAAATCCCAAGGAACCCTTATTACCGTAAGACCACGAGCAGTAAGACTTCTTACAATTGTATTTTTGCACCCACAGTCCACAAGGGCCACGCGCTTTTTGCCGCCTTTATATTCCCTAAGCTCTGGAATGGACACCTCTTTCACCACATGCCTGGGCTGTATCATGAACTTGGCATGTTTGGGATCATCTGTGATGCACCCAGCCATGGTGCCATGCTGGCGAAGCCGCTTTGTTAGCGCGCGCGTATCCACGCCCTCAATGCCAGGTATGGCTTGCTCCTCGAGCAGATCTGATAGCCCCCGCACCGCTGTCCAGTGATGGTGGAATTCAGAATAATCTGAGACAACGAGCCCAGCTAGATGCACACGAGTGGATTCGTAATGATTGGAGAGTTCGTGCTCAAAATCAGCAGGAACACCGTAATTGCCTATAAGCGGGTAAGTGAGGGTCAGGATCTGGTTCCGATACGATGGGTCGGTAAAAGCCTCTGGATAGCCCACCATGCCGGTATTAAAGACCACCTCGCCTGCTTTATTGCCAGGGGCTGCCCCAAAAGAAAATCCGCCAAAGGCGGTGCCATCCTCAAGGGTTAGCCAAGCCTGGCGGACATTCTTATTTGTGTTAGGGCGTTTGTTTTTTTTCATCAAAATTTCGCGACCTGTACAGGAAAGGAGGCCCCTCAGTCAAGTGGATTAAGAGTCGAAAAATATAAAGATATTTGCTATCGTTTGTGCCTATTATCGGCCATCTGACATAGGAGCACGCGATGTCTTTAAAGAGTGTAAATGTTCCAAAGGAAATGGAACCCATATTCGAAAAGGCAGAAAACGTCGTCTCAGCATATTTCGACAATAAAAAGGAAAACCCCCATGAAGGCACCATAGAGATCCTTGATTCAAGGTACGTGATGGTGCGCGGGGCAGCGTTATCAGTTGAATTCTTTGAGTTAGTCAACGACATCTTTGGCAAAGGGCGTGAGCACGAAGCTGAGAGCTTTGCCAAAAACCTTCTGTTCGATTTAGCTCATGCAGTAGGCAAAGCAGACGCAAAGAATTTTTGTACCAAGATGGGGCTTAAGGATCCGATTGAAAAACTCTCAGCAGGTCCCGTAAACTTTGCCTATACCGGCTGGGCTCGTGTCGACATATTCCCTGAATCGCATCCTTCTCCAGATGAAAACTATTTTCTCATTTATGATCACCCCTATTCCTTTGAATCGGATGCGTGGCTCAAACAAGACCACAAGTCCGACACTCCTGTCTGTATAATGAACGCAGGTTATTCGTCAGGATGGTGTGAAGAGAGCTTCGGATTTAATCTAGTCGCCTGCGAGATACTCTGCCGGGCCAAGGGCGACGACTGCTGCCGCTTCATCATGGCACCGCCTGAAAAAATCGAGACGCATATACATCGATACATGGAAGAAGAGCCCCATTTGGCAAAAAAAATGACTGGCTTTGAGATACCTGATTTCTTTTCCAGAAAGAAAATGGAAGAGGAACTCAGGCAAGCAAAGGACAAGCTGGAGATAATAAACGAAAAGCTCAAAGTATTTGATCAGAAAAAATCAGATTTTGTATCAGCAGTTGCTCACGAGCTGCGTGGACCTCTGGCTACCATACGCGGTGGGATATCTCTTGTTTTGGAAGGAATTCACGGCGATATCAACGAGAAACAGCGCAAGGCCTTAGACATCTCCAAAGCCAATATCGATAGGCTAGTGAGGATCGTCAACAACCTCCTGGATCTATCAAAGATGGAGATGGGCAAAATGGAAATGCACTGGCAGTCTGTAGATTTGAACGAGATCATAAGGCATATCATCTTGAGCAATAAGCAAGCCATCGAAGAAAGAAAGCTCGATCTTAGAGAGAGCTTGCCCGATATGCCTGTTCGAATAGATATTGATCCAGATATGATCACCCAAGTCATTACAAACCTGTTAACGAATGCAATCAAATATACGGATGCCGGCTATATAGAGATAAAGTTGGTTGATATGGAAAATAAAATTGAATGCTCGGTCTCTGATTCTGGCATTGGGATAGCAGACGAAGACCTGCCCAATGTTTTTGATAAGTTCATGCAATTCGGTCGTCCAGATGATAGGCGTCAAAAGGGCACAGGACTGGGCCTATCCATTGCCAAGGGACTTGTTGAACTGCATCATGGACGGATTTGGCTGACAAGCGAGCTTGGCAGGGGAACGACATTCACATTTATGCTTCCTAAAGAAATGAGAACAAGCTGATTTACTCAAAGCCCACCTTTCTCCTCAATTGCTTCTTTTCTGACTGGCGCCTCTTTTCTTCTAGCATTTTAACCTTTGCTTTACGCGAACGGCGCTGCTTTTGCTTTCTTATCTTCCAGCGTTTCTGTTCAAGAGCACTTTTTTTTCCAAGAATCTTCTGTTCGAGCTTTTCTATCAAAATCGTTCGCGCATAATAGCGATTGAGCGCCTGTATGCGCGTCTTCTGGCATTTTACCTGAATGCCGCTAGGGCTATGCGTGAGCATCACGCACGTGGACACTTTATTTTTTCTCTGCCCACCAGGGCCAGCAGAACGCACGAATTTTTCCTGCAAATCGCTCTCTTTGATTCCAAGGGCATTCATGCGCAGCCGAAGGGCGTTTTCCTTTTTAGGCGTTATCGGCATGGGTTGCAGTTTAGCATGGATCGTCACAAGAAGGGAGAGGGTAATAAAGTGATTGGCGAAGCCACGTGAAAATGGGGCCATCGGCCCCATTTTTTTACGTAGCGCGCCCACCAGGATTCGAACCTGGGACCCTCGGCTTATCCCGATCCGGCATGATTTTTCCTGTGGTAAAAATCATCAGCCGGATCGAGGACCCTCGACATGGCATGCATTATGTGATCGGCGGGCCCAGCAGGACTCGAACCTGCGACCCTCTGCTTAGAAGGCCGATGCTCGATCCACTGAGCTATGGGCCCGCCGATCACACCCGTAATCGTTTTTTGCTCATGCAAAAAACGATGCCACGTCGGGGGAAGGCTGATGCTCTATCCACTGAGCTACGGGCGCAAAAAATTTGCGACAGCAAATTTTTCCTCTAATTTCTAATTTCCAATTTCTAAAGATTTCATTCTTTACACAGTTTGGCAAGATGCAAAAAAGGCGCTCCTTCTGGGCGCCTTTTTTGAAAACTCTTCGAAAGTAGCTTCTACACCCACTCCTTAAGCTGCTTGCCTGGCTTGAAACGCGGAACGTTACGAGCCTTGATCTGAATCTCGGCGCCCGTCTGCGGGTTACGACCTGTGCGAGCACGACGCTTTGAAACGTAGAATGTGCCAAAACCGGTCAACGTGATCTTGTCTTTCTTGCGCAGACACTTTGCAATATTGTGCGTTACAGCATTGAGCACTGTCTCTGCCATTGTCTTAGAACACTTGCAATCCTTAGCGATGTAGTTAATGAGTTCGGCCTTTGTCATGAGCTCACCCCCTTTCATAGATTGGATTCAGACATCGGCTGCTGCTAGCCGTTGATGTGCATGCATCAGCTGTCGTCCGTGGAGCAGAATTTACGCATCCGGCATGAGCATGTCAAACAAAAAGCTTTGGGCAGACGCGATTAATTCTGCGTTAGCGGGAGCGGGTGGACAGCCCATCCCTTGAGCAGATTGACCGATTGTGCTTCATCTGTAGCCGGAAACCCCCTTATTATATGCGTTTGAGCAGCCTTATTACCTTCAATTTGAGCTCAAGTTCTCATTGACCCTTCACCCAAATTCACGCTATAGCTGCAAGGTTAATTTCTTAAGAGGACGGCCAGCAGCCCTAGTTACTGGTCACTGGTTACTGATCACTGGCTTTTAGGAGGTAGGTGCACATGAACAACGCTGCTGAAGTTATTCCCATCAATATAGAAGACGAGATGAGAAGTTCTTACCTTGATTACGCCATGAGCGTGATCATAGGCAGGGCTATTCCAGATATCCGCGACGGGTTAAAGCCCGCACATCGCCGCATTCTTTATGCGATGTATAGAGAGGGTTTGCTCTCCAACAAGCGCTTTTCCAAGTGCGCAGGCGTCGTGGGTGAAGTGCTTAAGAAATATCATCCCCACGGCGATGCAGCGGTTTACGATACCCTGGTGAGAATGGCGCAGGATTGGAACATGCGCTATCCGCTGATCGATGGACAAGGCAATTTTGGCAGCATAGACGGCGATTCCGCCGCAGCTTACCGTTATACAGAGGCCAGGCTCAAATCCATGGCTGAGCAGCTGCTAGCTGATATAGACAAAGAAACTGTAGATTTTGCACCCAACTTTGACAACACCACTACCGAGCCTCGCGTGCTACCCGCAAAAGTGCCCAATCTCCTGATCAATGGCTCAGACGGCATTGCAGTTGGCATGGCCACCAAGATTCCTCCCCATAATCTTGGCGAAGTTGTGGACGGGCTCGTAGCCCTCATCGACAACCCAAATCTCACTATCAAGGATCTGATGAAGCTTGTGCCTGGGCCAGATTTCCCCACCGGTGCGTTCATCCACGGCAGGGAGGGTATAAAATCCGCATACGAAACCGGACGCGGCTCAATTAAGCTTCGCGCACGCGCCATGATAGAACCCATGGCAAAAGGCGATCGCGAAAGCATTGTTATAACCGAGATACCCTATCAGGTGAATAAGGCCCGGCTCATAGAGCGCATCGCAGAGCTCGTGCGAACCGCAAAGATAGATGGCATCTCTGACATACGCGACGAATCCGACCGCGACGGCATGCGCATCGTGGTGGAGCTGAGAAGGGGCGTAATCGCAGGCGTGGTGCTAAACCAACTGTATACACATACAGCCTTACAGTCCAGCTTTGGCATCATCATGTTGGCTATCGTAAACGGTCAACCAAAACTCCTAAACCTGAAGGATGCGCTCTGCCGCTTTATCGACCATCGCAAAGAGGTCGTGACCCGCCGTACTGCATACGATCTTAGAAAAGCTCAAGAGCGCGCTCATATATTAGAGGGTTTGAAGACAGCAGTTGAAAACATCGATGAAGTAGTCGCCCTGATCAAGAAATCAAAGGAGCCGGCTGTTGCTAGGTCTGCTCTCATGAAGCGCTTCAATCTTTCTGAAATTCAAGCTCAAGCCATCCTTGACCTAAGGTTGCAACGCCTTACCGGACTTGAGCGCGAAAAGATCATAGCCGAACATAAGGACATACAAAAGCTCATAGAAGAGCTCAAAACGATATTGGCTGACGAAAAGCTCCTCTATAAGATTATCCGCGATGAACTTGCAGCAATAAAGCAAAAGTATGCAGACGAGCGTCGCACCATAATCAAAGCCAAGACTGAGGACCTTACTGTTGAGGATCTTATTCAGGAAGAGGAGATGGTGGTCACCGTCTCACACCGCGGTTACATCAAGCGAAATCCAATCAGCATATATAGAGCACAGCGCCGTGGCGGCCGCGGAAAGCAAGGCATGATCACGCGTGCTGAGGATTTTGTAGAAGACTTCTTCATAGCTTCCACTCACAACTATATTCTCATCTTCACCAACTCCGGCAAAGCGTATTGGCTTAAGGTTCATGAAATTCCGCAGGTGGGCAGAGTCGCACGCGGGCAGGCCATAACAGGCCTGGTGAACATGGCAAGCGATGATCACATAGCTGCCATTCTACCTGTCAAGGAGTTTACGGAAGGACAGTTCGTGGTGATGGCAACTAGAAAAGGCGTGATAAAGAAGACTGACCTCATGTCCTATTCTAATCCTCGTGCAGGAGGTATAATTGCGACCTCGATCGACAAAGGCGATGAGTTGATCTCAGTAAGGCTTACAAGTGGATCGCAGCAAATATTTCTCACAACGCGCAATGGCCAAGCAATTCGCTTTGACGAAACCGATGTGCGTGCCATGGGCCGCACAGCAAGAGGAGTGCGAGGCATATCTTTAAGAAAGAACGATGAGGTAGTGAGTATGGAAGTGCTAGCTACCGATGCTCCCATCCTCACGGTCACTGAGCGAGGCTATGGCAAGCGCACTGCTTGTGATGAGTATCGTGTGCAATCGCGCAGCGGCGCTGGCATCATCACCATTAAGGTGAGCGATAAAAACGGGCCTGTGGTCGGTGCCATGCAGGTGACCGATACCGACGATATACTGCTCGTCACCGACAGCGGAAAGATCATTCGCTCCAAGGCTAAAGAGATAAGCAATATAGGACGCAACACGCAAGGCGTACGCCTTATTAGCCTTAGTAAAGAAGAAAAAGTGGTCACGGTTGCAAAGGTGCTAGAGGATTCGGGTGAATAAAGGCGCCAGCAAAGCCAGCAACGAAAAAAAACTAGCAATGCATTGCTGGCAATCATTATGAGATATGCAATTATAATCATTTTTTCGTTTTGCCTTCTCGCAGTGGCATGCAGCCGCGGCGATCTCTCATTTGATGAACGTGCATCAAAAGCCGAAGCCCACATCGGCCTTGGAAACTATGTTGCTGCTTTACACGAATATAATGCCATCGCAAAAGACTTTAAAGACGATCCCAGGCATGTCGGCATTCTTCTTCGCATTGCTGATCTTCATGCAACAAACCTTGGCAACACAGAAGCAGCTCTGAAAAAATACGGTGAGGTGATAGACGAAAATCCCTTGTCCCAGGCTGCCAGGGAAGCTAGAGAAAGAAGAGCTGTCATAAGAGAGCAGATGAACGATTACGAAGGTGCTATCGAAGACTACTCCGCCTTACTCAAACACTTTGGGAACGACTCTAGAAACATGCATTACCGCATTCTGGTGGCTGGTGTGTATCTCTCCATGAAGGATTACAGGCAAGCCAAGGTCGAGATAAAGCCCATATTGGAGGATCCGCAAGTTCCAAAAGATATTCTAGAACAGGCAATCTTTCTTGCAGCTGAAAGTTACTTTCTCGAAGGAAAAAATAAAAGAGCTTCAGGATACTACAGATGGCTATTGGAGGAATTCCCAGAGTCTAAGCTTGCTTCAGAAGCAAAACTTCATCTTGCCACCTGTTACGAAGAGATGGGATATCTTGGCGTTGCAGGATATATAACTGAAAGCGCTGCAAAGGATTACCCTAACAGGGGGGTCGTGGACGCCCGTCTTAAGAGTTTAAAGGAACGCGGTAAGGGGTCTGTCGACGATGAAGCCAAAAAGGATATTTACAAACCAAAGGAGCTTCGTTAGCTTCACTAAAATTTAGTGCGACATAAAGGAGACGTATATGAACGCTGAATACACTTTGGCTATCATTAAACCCGATTCAGTCGAAAAAGGAATCATCGGCGAAATATGCAAGCGCATCGATGAAGCCAACTTGAAAATTGTGGGCATGAAGATGTTGCACCTCGACAAACCCCGCACCGAAGGCTTTTACGCTGTTCACAAGGACAAGCCCTTCTTCGATAGCCTCGTTAAGTTCATGACATCTGATCCGTGTATCGTCATGGTGCTAGAAGGCAATGCCGCCATCACTACATGGCGCGATACCATGGGCGTGACCAATCCTGAAGAAGCAGCCGAAGGCACAATACGTCGCGATTTTGGCACAAACATAGAGCGCAACGCTGTTCACGGCTCAGACGCCCCAGAGACGGCTAAGTTCGAAGTTGCCTATTTCTTTGAGCCGGGCGAAATAGTGAAATATGATTGGGTGTAAAGGCAGTGACTAGTGACCAGTAACCAGTGATCAGTAGACGGCGAAGAGCCTGTTTTTTACTGGTCACTGATTACTGGTTACTGATCACTGATTTTAGATGTACGAAATCATAGACCATACTGCAGACATAGGCATTAGGGTTAAGGGCTCCTCATTAGAGGAGCTCTTTGTGCATGCAGCAGAAGCGTTTTTTGATCTGATTGTAGAGTCCAAACGCTCTTTCATACCTTCAATAGATGTTCCTATTTCTATTAAGGCTCCATCCGTTGATCAACTCATGGTCAGATGGCTATCCGAGTTGCTCTTTGTATTTGAAACCCGCCGCTTAGTGCTTTCAAAATTCTATATAGATGAAATAGACGAGACTCATCTAGATGGTTTGGCAAAGGGTCTAAAATTCGACAGTACGCGCCATGACCAGAAGTTAGACATAAAAGCTGTCACATATCATAAGCTGCTAGTTGAGAAGACAAAGGATGGAAAGTGGAAAGCGGAAATTATATTTGATATCTAAAATTCCAAGCACCAAGCACCAAATTCCAAATAAATTCCAATAAACCAAATTCCAATAACCAAACGGTTTTGTTTGGAATTTTGGTCATTCGGTCATTGGAGCTTATTTGGTATTTGGATTTTGCACTGCTGTCGCGTTAGAGGTCTTAACTAATTGATATATAAGAATTCATTTTTCTCATGTCGAGGTGTCATTGCGAGGAGCGTTTAGCGACGAAGCAATCTCCTGCAAAGACAGGTTATAAGGGGATTGCTTCGCTTCTAACGCGACAGCAGTGGGATTTTGGAATTTGAAGCCTATAGGCTTTTGTGCGCTGCCTGGACGTGCTCTTTCTGTTTGGTAAGTTGTGCAATTGCCCTATCAGCCTGACCTGCCTTTTTCTGTGCAAGCGTTGCCTTCGCAAATTTCTTTGCCTTGCGAAGCCCTGATACCTTTGTATTTAGAGCCTTAGAACGTTCGGCAGCTTTAGCTGACTGCTTATCGTACTTGTCAGATTGTTCAGCCAGGTATTTCTTAATATATGCCTTATAAGCTGACTCAAACGCCTTTTTGCCTTCACTGCTTTTGCGCTTGGTCTTCTTTTCTCTATGTTCTGGATATTCCTTAAGAAAATCGTGC